>NZ_JPWT01000001.1:0-370077 GCF_000773065.1 Burkholderia sp. ABCPW 111
GACGAAGAAGCCGACGATCGGGGCGAGCTCGGGGCGCGGGCGGTTGGCGACGGGGGAGCCGACGACGACGTCGGCGGTGCCGGAGAGCCTGGAGAGGAAGGCGGCGAAGGCGGCCTGGAGGACCATGAAGAGGGTGGCCTGCCGGGAGGAGGCGAACTGGAGGAGATCGCGGTGCCGGGAGGCGTCGAGGTGCCGGACGATCTGCCCGCTGCGATGATCGGCGAGGGCGGGCCGGGGGCGATCGAGGGGCAGGTTGTGGACGGTGGGCAGATCGTGCAGCGCCGCCGTCCAATAGGCGAGATCGCGTTCGCGCGTCGGCGAATCATCGTCGCGGGCGGCGGCCGCGCCGGCCGATGCCGGCGCCGACAGGCGCGCGCGGTCGAGCGTGCCGTCGAGCGCGAGCGGCAGCGCGGGCAGCACGACGATCGCGTCGGGCGTGAGCTCGGCGGGCAAGGCCGCACCTGCGTCACGCAACAAGTCGGGCGTCGACAGGATCGCGCCCGCGCGCGGCGTGACGTAAGCGACGCGCTCGTGACCGGTGTCGCCCGCGGTGCGCCGAAGGATCGCGATTGCGTCGCTTACGCCGTCTTGCGCCGACAGCCAGGCTTCGACGTGCCGCGCGCCGGCCCAGGAACCGTAGCCGCGCGTCGGCGCGTCGGCGCGTCCGAGATATTCGACGACGCCGTCGGCGCGCCAGCGCGCGAGGTCGCCGGTATCGCGCGGCCCGCGGCGCTCGTCGACGTCGGGATGTTCGCCGACGTCGGGGCGAACGGAGTCGACGTGCGGCGCGTTCGCATCCCGCCGCGCCGATGCGGGCGTGCGCGCATCGCCGACGTACACGCGCCCGGCGATCCCGGGCGGCACGGGCCGCTTGCGCGCATCCAGTATCTGCAGCGTGACGCCGTCCGCCGGACAGCCGAGCACGCACGTTTCGTCGCTCGACGGCTCCGTCGCCGCGCTAAGCGTCCACGCGGCGACGGGACCGGCGAACGCGTTCGCGTCATGGAGCGCGACGACGCGCAAGTGCGGATATTTGTCGAGCCATGGCGCGATACGGCGCGCACTCGCCGGCTCGCCTTCCAGGAATACGTGCCGCACGCCCGACAATTCCCGATGCCGCTCGGCGTCGACGAGTGCGTGGAAGAAGCTCGGCGCGACGTTCAACACGGTGATGCCGCGCGCGGCGATCTCGCGGAGCACGGCGTCGGGATCGAAGCGCGCGTCGCTGAAATGCACCTGCGCGCCGATCAGCAGCGGCGTCAGGATGTGCTTTTGCGCGGCCGCCGTATCGAAGCTCGTCGTCACGAGGAAGCGGTCCGCTGCGTCGAGCGAGAACGTCCGGGCGTACCAGCGCGCGACGTCGCGCAGGTCGCGATGAGTCGCGACGACGGCGTGCGCAACGCCGCCTGACGGGCGGGTGACGAAGGCCGGAAGGCCGGAATCGAAAGCGCCTGCGCCTGCGTCGGATTCGACGGATTCGACGTCTCGCGAGCTCGCCGCGTGGTGCGGCACGCTTTGCGCCAGGTCTTGCGCCGCGTCCGCGTCGAGCTTCAGCACCGGCGTGTCCGAGCCGTCGAGATACGCGGAGAGCGCCGCCTGCACGAGCGTCGCGCCGGGCGCGAAATCGCGCAGCCGCGCGCTCAGCTCCGCGGGCGGCCTCGCCGGGTCGAGGATCGTATAGGCGGCGCCCGTTTCCAGCACGCCGAGGATGCCGGCGACCAGATCGGCCCCCGGGCCGGCGTAAATCGCGACGCGATCGAGCGGTCCGATGCCGAGCGCTCGCAGTCGTCGCGCGACGTCGGCCGCGCGAGACGCGAGCTCGGCGTACCGCATCGGCGCATCGCCGGACTGGACGGCCGGCGCGTCGGGCTCGGCCGCCGCGCGCGCGAAGAAGGCCTGATGCGCGAGCGGACCTGTCGCGTTGATCGCGGCGCCGCGCTCCCATTGTTCGAGCAGGCGTGCGCGTTGCGCGGGCGGGAGCGGGTCGAGCTCGTCGAGCGCAGCGTCGGCCGCGCTCGCGCCGAGCTGCGACACGACGTGAAGCCACTGTTCGACGAACGCGTCGAGCGCCTGCCGGGAAAAGAGTCCGGCCGCCGCGCGCGCGGCGACGCATGCACCCTCGCCCGAGATCGCGAACGCGATGGCGAGTTGCGCATCCGGAAGCGCGTGCGGGTCGGGGGGCGTCTGCGTCGCCGCGATCACGACATGCGGCCAGGCGTCGACCGGGCCGCCGGGATGCGCGAGCCAGCCGTCGCTGTCCGCGAGCAATTCGCCGACCGTCTGCCGGCCGGGCGGCGTCGTCGACAGCGCCGAGTACGTCGCCGCGCGCACGTCGTGCGTGAGCGCAAGCGCGAGCGCCGTTGCGCTTGCGGCATGTTCGGTGATGCGCGCCACCAGCACGCGCGCCGCCGAGACGAAAAGCGCCCGCGGATCGACCGACAGGCGTTGCGCCTGCTCGGCGAGCCGCGCGAGCCAGTCGCCGTCGAGCGTGCGGCGGCAGTGCGCTTGCTCCGCGCCCGCCGCGCGCGGCAGCGTGTGGGTGAGGTCGAGCCACGCGGGCCGTGCGGCGGGGGGCTTGCCGAGTCTCGAGATCAACGCGCGCTTGAAGTTCGGCGCGCCCGTTCGAATGGTCGTGCTCATAGGTGTTCTCTTTCGCGAATGGGGCGGACTAATGGCTGGCGAGTTGCTGCACGGCGAGCCGTCGCATCTGTTCCGCTTCGCGCCAGATGTCCTGTCTGCGGCGCAAAGCGGCTTCGTCGTCGGCGAGCGCGTGGCATGCCCGCGCGACGCCGTGGTTCAGGTCCGCGGCGCCGGGGCCGCCGCCGAACCGGTGGCTTTGCGCCCAATGGAGCGGACGGCTCGACATGAAGTCGGGCTCGAGCGCGGCGAGCGCGTCGTAGCTCGACCGCCCGTGCGCGACGCTGTCGCGCACCGCCTGCGCGACTTGCGTGTGCGCGGTGCGGAAATCGAGCGACTGGCGCGCGACGAGCGATTCCGACACGGCCATCGCGGCGACCGCGGTCTCCTTCAGATGGTCGTCGATTCGTTCGCTCGCGGCGTCGAGCCCGTCGATCAGCAGCGCGGCGATCGTCGCCGCTTCCACGATCGCCGTGCATGCTTGCGCGATGAGGCCGTTCATCGGCGAGCCCGCTTCGAACGAATTCGTATACGGCGTTTTGCCGAGCGTCGCGGTGCAGCTCGCGAGCGCGCCGAGCGGAACGCCCGCGCGGCTCTTGACGAATTCGACGAGGAATGGATTCTTCTTTTGCGGCAGCATCGACGAGCCGCCCGTCAGCCCGTCGGGGAGCGACACCAGTGCGAACTCGGCGGTGGTCCAGATCTGCAGGTCCTGCGCGATGCGCGAGAGCATCACGCCGATCGCGTTCGCGGCCGACAGGAAATGCAGCACGCCGCTGCGGTTGGCCACGGCGTCGAGACTGTTCGACGCCGGCTGCTCGAAGCCGAGCAGCTTGCACACGAGCTCCGGATCGATCGGCAAGGTCGTGCCGCCGCCCGCGCCTGCGCCGAGCGGGCACACGTCGACGTGCCGATAGAGCGCGAGAAGCGCGCGGCATTCGTTCGCGAGCGCTTCGTCGTAGGCGAGAAGCTGATGCGCGAACGTGCCCGGCAGCGCCGGCTGATACTGGCTGTAGATCGGAAACGCCCGGTCGACGTTCGCCGACGCCTTGAAGACGAGGCTGCGCCGCAGGTGCCACAGCGCGTCGAACACGCGCGATGTCGCGTCGCGCAGATGCAGCTTCGTCGTGGCCGCGTTGATGTCGTTGCGCGACCGGCCCGTTTGCAGCACGCCGCCGACTTCCTCGCCGAGCGTGTCGATCAGGTAGCGCTCGACGAGCATGTAGAGGCCGCGCGGCCGCGGTCGCGCGAGAAGCGGCGCATAGCGTTGCGCTCTCAGGCTCTGATGCGCGAGCAGAAGCGGCTTGATCCTGTCGAGTCCGACGACGTGCGTCGCGCCGAGCATCACGAGATGCGCCTCGTTCAGATCGAACAGGTAGTCGAGCTCGGCGAGCGGCGCGTCCTCGTCCGCGCCGCCGTAGACGATCGCCTGCACGTGCGCGGGCAGGCCGGGTTTCACGGCATCGGCGGCATGCGGCGAGGCCGCGTTCGCCGATGCGTCGGCGTCGATGTCGACGCGCAGTTCGGCGACCGCGCGATCGGCGAGCGCCTCGACCGATTCGCGATCGTCGCCCGCGCAGACGACGGCCGCGATGCGGTCGCGGAAGCTGCCTTCGAGCCGCAGCGCGTCGCCCGGCCGTGCGATCGGGTGGAAGTGCCTGAGCTCGGGGGCCGCGGCGACGTCGGGCGGCAGCGCGAGCGGGCCGCGCAGCACGCCTTCGCGCACCGGCAGCGCGAAGCGGATCGCGCCGTAGCGTTTCGCGGTGAGATCGGCAAAGGCGGTGGCGCCCAGCCACATGTCGAGGATGTGGTCGAGCAGATCGGCGTCGAATACCTCGCCGAGGAGGACGGGAATGAGCCCGCCCGCGAGCCGCGGATTGATCTCGATGATCGTCACCGCGTCGTCGCGCATGCGCAGCTCGGTATGGGCGGGGCCGAACGCGTAGCCGACCGCGTCGAGCGCACGCAGCACGGTGCTCTCGATGCGCTCCCGTTGCCGGCTCGACAGCGGCGCCGGGTAGTCGTGGCCGATCTCGACGAAGAGCGGCTCGGGCCCGAGCCGCTTCCTGACGACGCCGACGATTTGCGTCTTGCCGCCGATCGTCAGCGTTTCGACCGAGTACTCGTCGCCTTCGACGTAGGCTTGCGCGAGGGCCGCGTGGGTGCCGGCGCGGCGCAGGCTGTCGCAGTGCTCGAATACTTCGTCCGCGTTTTCGCAACGGCGCACGCCGACGCTGCCCGATCCCATTCTCGGCTTGACGACGGCCGGATAGGCGAGGCCGTCGAGCCGGGGCGCGGCGGCCTCGTCGAGCGTCAGCGCGAGCGTGCGCGGCGCGTCGATGCCGCGTTCGGCGAGCACGTCCGCGAGCCGCTTCTTGTCGCGGCAGATGCGCGTCGCATCGGTGTTCGCGGTCGGCAGCCCGAGCCGCCGCGCGACTTCGCCCGCGACCTCGATGTAAAACTCGGACGACGAAAAAACGGCGACGACGCCGCCGAGCGAGGATACGAAACGGTGAACGGCGTCGGCGTCGCTCGTATCGATCGAGACCGTCACGACTCGGGTCGTGTCGAGAAACGGATACTTGTCGCGGTTCGCCGTGAGGAAGTAGGGCGTGAGGCCGCGATGCAGCGCCTTGCGGATGAAGAGCTCGCCCGTGCCGGTCGTGTTGCTCTCGATGAAGACAAAGATGCCCGTCATGTTGTGTACAGAACGTCGGTGGAAGGGGAGGAGCGAGCGCGCGGCCCGCGCGTCACGCGCCGGGCGCTTGCAGGTTTTGCCGCTCGGCGAGCGGCTTGCGCTGCCAGTCGATGCAGCTCCATTCGTCCGCGGCGATCACCTGATCGAGCCGGTCGACGGCGACGGGCGCGTCGCGCGGCACGTCGGCGATCTCGTCGTGCTCTTTCAGCCACCGCTCGTCGAAGATCGTGTCCTGGTAGCGATAGCCGGTATCGGGCGCGATGAACAGGATCTTGCGATCGGGCTGGCGGGCGGCCTTGTAGTGCGCGACCCGGTAGGCGGCGCCGCTCGTCGGGCCGCAGAAGAGGCCGTGGCGCGCATGCAGCTCGATTGCCGCGCGGTTCGCCTGCGGGCTCGTCAGCCAATGGATCTCGTCGAACTGCGAGTGATCGAGAATCTTCGGCATGATGCTGTTGCCGAGGCCCCGTAGCGTGCGCTTGCCGTCCGGCAAGCCGAACAGCACGCTGTTGAACGTGTCGACGCCCGTCACGCGGATTGCGTCGCTGTGGCGGCGCAGGTGCGTCGCGAGGCCGACCGACGAGCCGCCGGAGCCGACGCATGCAACGAGGTCGAACGCCGGCCCTGCCTCCGCGAGCAGCGTGTCGGCGAGCGCGCGGTACGCGTCGGGATTCTGTGGATTGTCGTACTGGCGAACCCAGAACGCGTTCGGATGCGCTTCGAGCAGTTGCGCGATGCGTGCGAGCCGCAGGCGCTGGAATGCGCCGAACGCGTCCGGCTTCTCGATGATGTCGACTTCCGCGCCGAGGTTGCGCAGCATGCCGCGCAATTTCGGGTCGATCGCCGGATCGCCGACGATCCGCAGCTTCAGCCCGTGCTCACGGCACACGACGGCGAGGCCGAGCGCGAAATTGCCGCTCGACGATTCGATGACGAGCGAATCGCGGTTGATGCGCCCGTCGCGCAGCGCCTGCTCGATGATGTGCTTGGCCGGAATCACTTTCATGACTTCGAGCGCGACGGCGTAGAGATTGGGCGAGATCTGGACGATGCGCGGTTCCGCCATCGCATCGGACACCTTCTCCTGCGTTTTCCTGATCGATGCTGCGTCGTATGTCATGAGCTCACCTGGTGAAAAATCGCGAAATGGGTTGTCTTAGGGTTTCCCGGAGCGTGCGTTCCGCCCGGGCGATCGTGTCGAGCGCATCCGGGCGCGCCGCGTCGAAACACAGGCCGATGAAGGTGCCGCTGTGGCAGTTGACGATGCCGTCGGCGCCGACGTCGGCCATCAGCGCCTCCAGTTGCCGCAGGCTGCGCTTCGGATTGCGCTTCTGATGAAGCTGCGTGCTGAGCGTCGCCGCGCGGCCGATCTCGCGGACGTCGCGGCTGGAAATCGCGGCGTCGACGACGGCGAGCAGCGCGGCGTACTGGCTCGTTTCCTCGTCGGAGAAATCGAAGCGATGCCGGTTGTAGGCGACCGTGTCGATGATTCCGCCTTCGTCGATCGCGAGGATGCAGATTTTCGGCAGCCTGCCCATCACCTTGCCCAGTTCGACCTTGCGATGGAAGAACGCGACCGATTCGTCGAACATCACGCCGTCGGTCGGCTCGATCTCGCGGATGATCTCGCACATGTCGGCCACCGCGAGCTCGATGTCGAAGTGGGCGGCGAGCGCGCGCAGCGTCGCGACGATGTCGGCGGACGAGCTCGCGAGCCCCTTGCCCTCCGACACCGCGCTGCAGATCTGCAGGATGCCGCCCGTGCGGATGCCGAATTTCTCGAGGAAGAGCTGCGCCGCCTTCAGCGATTTCTTCTTGCTCGCCGGAAAGACGTAAAGGCGATCGGAATGCCGGAACCGGCAGAATCTCGCCGTCGTCGTCAGCGTGATCGGAAACGTCACCAGGAAATCGTTTCCCGATATCGGCTCGCGCCCCTGGACCAGCTCGCCGAACGTGGCGGGCGCGTTGCCGGTCGAGAAAAAACGCTCGGCCAGCGAGCCCGCCTTTCGGGTTCTCGCCTTGCCGGAGTGGCCGGAATTGGAGGAAAACCGATTTCCGTATTTATTGATAAGCGCATTGGCAATGCCGATCGACCGATCGCCGTTGATTTCCTCTCGGGCGAGCGGCGAATGAACAGAGCGCTTGACCGGTTCTGTTACGTACATTTTGGCTCGTCAATCCAGAAAAAGGACGTGCATGATCCGCCACATCGATAAATGTGGTTGAAAAGTCAAACACTCGTTTTAATTTGTTCGAGCTACCCGGGTAATAAAATTTCAGAACGACGGGTATCGAAATTGAAGAACATCGATATGAGTGAATCGGAAATATGGATTCCGCGTGCGGTGGCAAATGCGGCCGGCATGCCGCCGTGACTTCGTTTGCGGCGGCATTCGCTCAGCGTGGATATTTCATCCAGTGAACCGCATGCCATGCGCTTGCCCGGGGTAGACAAATTCCGATTCATCCGGCGACCGTCCTTCAAAGTATGCAGACATATTCAGGGAAATCCGGTGAAGCCTAGATACTCGTGCTCGCGGATGCGGCGAGCGGGCGATGCAAACAGCGAATCGTCTTCGATGGCGGCGACGCGGTGCGCGCGGGCGCGGTGATGCCGGCCGCCCCGCCCGACAGGCGGGACGGTCGGCGCCGAGCGTCGGCCCGGATATCCATGGAGCGCCGGCGCAATCGAGGCAGCGCAGACGGGCTCCGCGGATCAAAAACAGTTTCGAACGCCGGGACGATGCGATACGGAATTCACTGCGCCGCTGCGTAGTCGAGAGCATAAGCTCAGCCGGGAGAAAAATACTCGACGAGCGAAGATTGCTTCAGAGTAGACGAGCGCCGCAATTCACTCTGGTAGCGAAACGTACATGTAAAGCAATCGTTAGTCAAGCCGTTAAATGAAAGCCATCGGAATTGATTGATAACAAGCAGTTCGTCGCTCAATCTTTCGTTTCGAACGAGATTGGGTCGGCGAAATTCTCAATCGATCGATGGAATTTGGTCGCAAAAAACACAAAAAGAAACAAGAAAACAAAACTGCGAGACGCATTGAATCTAAATATCGTCACAAACATGCCGGCCGCTATGAATTCATGTCGTTCACGATCCGTGCATCCTTCGTAAATCGTGTTTTCCGAATCGAAGTATTACGCTATGCTTGCGACCTGAGATTCATGGTGCGATTAGAAAAATACTCAGTGCGTTCGTTTAAATCTGTCGTCAAAGCAAATTTGATGTTTCGGTAGACGGTTGTAAACGGAAAAGAATCAATGTCGCCCGATCGAGAATCACGGATCACGGCGATGCGCGGAGGTCGGCGAACACGGCGTGCGTGATCCGCATCGGATCTCGTGCGCATCGTCGGCTTCGCTGCCGCGCGTTCGTCGCGGGGAGCATCCTCTCCGCGTTCTGCGGTGCCTGGCAGGACCGTCCCACCTTCACCACGGAGCTGAAGCCCGTCATGTGTGGAATCGTTTCAATCTTCGATCGGAGCGCGCCGATCGACGCGTCGACGCTGCAGCGCGCAGTGGATACGCTCGACCATCGCGGCCCGGAAAAAACGGGGCTGTGGCTGTCGCCCGACGCGCGCGTCGGCCTCGCGCACGCGCGCCTCGGCCTCGTCGATCTCGTAACGGGCGACCAGCCGATCGTCAGCGCGCGAGGCAACGTGATCGTCGCGAACGGCGAGATCTACGGTCATCACGAATGGCGCCGCGCATTGCGGCGCGAAGGCTGGCAGTTCAAGACCGACAGCGATTCCGAGGTGGCGCTCGCGCTGTACGAGCGATACGGCATCGATTTCGTCGAGCGGCTGCGAGGCGAGTTCGCGCTGGCCATCTGGGACCGCGAGGCGAACCAGCTCCTGTGCGTGCGCGACCGGTTCGGCATCAAGCCGCTCTACTATCACGAGAGCGGCGAGCGGGTCCTGCTCGCCTCCGAGGTCAAGGCGCTGCTCGCGGCGGGCGTCGCGGGCAGGCTGAGCCGCGAGCAATACGTGCAGCATCTGCTTCTCATCAAGCCGCACGACGCGACGCTGTTCGAGGGCATCCGGCAGGTTCCGCCGGGGTGCATGCTGATCTGCTCGGACGGCAAGACCGTCGTCAGGCGCTATTGGGATCTCGACTACCCGCGCCATCCGCAATGGCGAGACGACGCGCGCTCGCGCGCATGCGCCGCCGAGGCGCTCGCCGAGCATATCGCCGACGCGGTCGAGACGCGCCTGCACGCGGACGTGCCGATGGGCCACTACCTGAGCGGCGGGCTCGATTCGTCGGCGGTGCTCGGCGTCGCGGCGAAGCGGCTCGGCCACCGGCTCACCGCCTTCAACGTGCAGTTCGACCACGCGGATTACGACGAGAGCGCCGTGGCGCGCGACACAGCGGAGTCGTTCGGCGCGGCGTTCCGGACGGTCGCCGTCGATTCGGCCGATTTCGCGGACCATCTCGAGCAGGTCGTCTGGCACGCGGAGAGCATCGGCATCAACTCGAACGCGGTCGCGCGCTATCTGCAAAGTCGCGCGGTGCGGGACGCGGGGTTCAAGGCGGTGCTGTCGGGCGACGGCGCCGACGAGCTGTTCTACGGCTACAACTTTCATCAGATCGACTATCTGCTGTCCGGTTATGCGGGCGACGAGACGGCGCGCCTCGCGACGTTCGCCGACGTGCAGGCGGCCGGCAAGCTGAGCGCGGCGATTCCGCCGTGGTTCCGGCCGGCGCGCAACGGCTTCGCGAGCCGGTTGATCGGCTTCACGCCGGCGTGGCTGTCGATCGTGCTCAACAGCCGCACGCCGCTCAGAGACACGCTGCTGCATGCCGACCTGAAGCGCGACGTCACGCCCGATCTGCTCGTGTCGAGCCTGATCGATCGCCTGCCGATCCACGATCAGCTTCGCGACCGGCATCCGGTGCAGCAGTCGATGTATCTGTGGTGCAAGTCCATTCTGTGCAATCAGATCCTGTTCGCGGATCGCCTCGACATGGCGCATTCGGTCGAAGTGCGCATGCCGCTTCTCGACCATCGCCTGTTCGAATTCGCGCGGACCCTTCCCGTGTCGTGGTTCTTCCGCGACGGCGAGGAGAAAAGCCTCTTCCGCGACGCGATGAAGCCCTATCTGACCGAGCGGGTCCATCGGCGCGTGAAGCAGCCGTTCCTCGCGCCGCCTTCGACGCTGCAGCGCAACGGCAAGCTGTTCGCGCTGATCCAGGACATCGTCCACTCGCCGCGCCTCGCGCAATTGGGGCTCTTCGATCCCGCGCAGCTCGCGCGCCTGTCGAAGCTCCTGTCGGACGGCAACGAGGCCGACCTGTCGAAGCTGGAGATTCCGCTGATGCTGATCGCGACGTCGTATTTCCTTTGCAAGCGCTTCGATCTTTCGATCGTCGACTAGACGCCGTTCGCCGTTCGATGTGCGCCGCGGCGCGAATGCCGGCGGCGCACGAGGAATGCGCCGCCGCGCGCCGCGGCTCGCATCCGTTCCAATCCCTCATTCTTTTTAGCCTGACCGACTGACATGACGACCACCGATCTCGACAAAATGCAGCAGGCCGGCACGATCGTTCACGTACTTCAGCGACATGCCGGCGAGCGTCCCGACGCGCTCGCGTATCACTTCATCGAAAGCCCGGAAACGGGGGCGGGGCCGCAGCTGACCTATCGGCAGCTCGACGAGCGCGCGCGGCGGGTCGCCGCCTACTTGCGGCAGCATGCGAGCGAGAACGATCGCGTGCTGCTGTTCTTCCCGCCGGGGCTCGAATACATCGCCGCGTTCCTCGGCTGCCTGTATGCGGGCGTGATCGCGGTGCCGCTCTATCCGCCGCGGCGCGGAGAAAAGCTCGACCGCATCGCGCACGTGGTGCGCGATTGCGGCGCACGGTTCGCGTTCGGCGACGGCGAGGCGGTGGCGAAGGCGAGCGAGTGGTTCTCGGGCGAGATGGGCCGCGCGCTGTCGGCGGCGATCCGCCTGCTGTCGATCGACGCGGCGGCGGACGTCCCGCCGATTCCGGCGAGCGACTATCGGCGCACGCCGGCGGACGTGGCGTTTCTCCAGTACACGTCCGGGTCGACGGGCGAGCCGAAGGGCGTCGCGGTGAGTCACGGCAATCTGATAGCGAATCAGATCGCGATCGCGGCGGGCTTCGGATCGCGCGACGACGACGTCTGCCTGAACTGGCTGCCGCTGTACCACGACATGGGGCTGATCGGCACGACCTTGCATCCGCTCTTTTACGGATACCCGTCGCACATCATGTCGCCGACCGCGTTCATCAAGGACCCGCTGTCGTGGCTCGAGAACATCACGCGGTATCGCGCGACGGTCGCGGGCGGGCCGGACTTCGGCTATCGTCTCTGCGCCGAGCATGCGGCTCGCAGCCCGGAGCGGGTGGCCGCGCTCGATCTGTCGAGCTGGCGCATCGCGTTCAACGGCGCCGAGCCGGTACAGGCGGAATCGATGCGGCGTTTCGCGCAGATCTACGCGCGCGCGGGGTTCGATCCGCGCGCATTCTATCCGTGCTATGGCCTTGCCGAAGCAACGCTTTTCGTCACGGGCGGCGCGCCCGGCGGAGCGTTTCACGCACGGGCGGCCGACCGTTTCGCGCTGACGCTCGGCCGCCTCGAGCCGCAGGGCGGCGCCGCGAGCGTCGAACTGGTGTCGTCCGGCCGCTGCGCGGCGGGGCACGAACTGCGCATCGTCAACGACTTGCGCGAGGCGGCGCAAGGCGAGATCGGCGAGATCTGGGTGCGCGGCCCGAGCATTCCGTCCGGATACTGGAACAAGGACGCGGTGAACGCCGACGTGTTTCGCGCGCGCCTCGCCGCCCCGGACCCGGCCTCGTCGGGCTTCCTGCGCACGGGCGATCTCGGTTGCGTCGTCGACGGCGAACTGTTCGTGACCGGGCGCAGCAAGGACGTCGTCATCGTCAACGGGCGCAATTACTACCCGCAGGACCTGGAAGCCGCCGCGGGCGCGAGCGATCCGGCCTTGCGCGAAGGTTGCACGGCCGCGTTCTCGATCGACGGCGAGGGCGATGCGCGCGTCGTCGTCGTGCAGGAGGTGGACCGGCGCTTCGCGAAGACGATCGACGTCGATGCCGCCGCCCGGGCGATCCGCACGGCGATTTCGCGCGCCTGCGACGTCGCCGTCGACGAGATCGTGTTCATTCAGCCGGCGAGCATTCCGAAGACGTCGAGCGGCAAGATCCGCCGCCGGGAGACGCGCGCGCGTTACCTCGACGGCACGCTGCCGCTCGTCGGCCGCGACGTGCGTTCGGCGAGCGGTGCCGGTGCGGCGTCCGATCAGGATCTCGATGCGCTCTGGCCGCAAACGGCGCGCTCCGGCGCGGTGCCCGCCGACGAGCATGCGGCTCGGATCGTGCTTGCGCTGCGGCGCGCGGTCGCGGCGCTGACCGGGCAGACGCCCGAGGCGATCGGCGCCGATCTGCCGCTTGCGGGCGCGGGGCTGAATTCGATCGGCGTCGTGCGGCTGCAGGGCTTGATCGAGAAGCATCTGGGCGCGCAGGTCGGGCTCGACGACCTGTTCGGCGCGTCGAGCATCGCGGAGCTGGGCGCGCAGATCGCCCGAACGGACACTGCGGCGCCCGCCGCCCCGCGCGCGACGGCGGGTGCGAAAGAACGCGAGTTCGCGCTGTCGCCGAACCAGCAGCAGCTCTGGTTCCTGCATCAGTTCGACCCGGATCGGCATGACTACAACCTGGCGCTCCTGATCGAATGCCGGCCGGCGCTCGCGTCCGACGCGCTCGAGGCGAGCGTCGCGCGCGCGTGCGCGCGGCACCCGATCCTGCGTACGCGCTATCGCGCGGAGGACAGCCGCAACGTGCAGACGGTCGAGGCGACGCCATGCGTCGATTTCGCCGAAATCGATCCGCAAGGGCTCGACGACGCCGCGTTGATCGAGCGTTTCGGCGACGAAGCGCTGCGGCCGTTCGATCTGGAGCGGGGATCGGCGTTGCGCATTCGCGTCGCGCAGCGCGACGGCGGGCGGACCTGGCTGCTCGTCAACCTGCATCACATCGCCTCCGATTTCTGGTCGATGTCGCAACTCGTCGAGGAAATCGTGTCGGACGCGTCGGGCGGCGAGCCGATTGCCGATCCCGAGCGCGACTACCAGGACTGGTGCCGGGAGCGCGACGCGTACACGGGCAGCGCCGCCGCGCTGGCGGACCGCCAGTACTGGCGCACCGTCCTGGGCGAGAACCGTGCGGATTCGGCGCTCGCCTCGGTGTTCGAGCCAAGCGCGCAACGCGCGGACGGCGCGCCGCGGCCCGTCAATTTCCGGATCGGCGAGACGCTCGCGAAACGGGTCGAGGCATTCGCGCGGCGCTCGGGCCGCACGCTCAACGCGGTCTATCTGGCCGCGTTCCAGTTGCTGCTGCATCGCCGCGGCGCCGCCGAGCACCTCGCGATCGGCACGCTCGCCGCCGGCCGGACGCACTGGGCGTATGCGCGCACGCAGGGCTATTTCGTCAATCCGCTCGCGTTGCACACCGCGTATCGCGACGACACGACGTTCGCGGCGTTCCTGTCGCAGTCGGCCGACAATCTCACCGCCGCGATCGCCCACCAGGCGTATCCGTTCGCGCACCTCGTCAACGAGCATGCGTCGAAGAGCCGCGCCGGCCGGCATCCGTTCTTCCAGGCGCTGTTCGTGATGCAGCAGTCGAGCGGCCGCCGCGGCACCGAAGCGTTCGCGATCAAGGGCGTCGCCGCCGAAATCGAAATCGGTTCGATCGCCGCGCGTTCGCTGCCGTTGCGCTCCGCGCCGTCCCAGTTCGATCTCGCGTTGACGATGGCGCCTGCCGCGCGCGGGATCGAAGCGATGCTCGAATATGGCGAGACGCTCGCGACGCGCGATCAGGTCGCCGCGTTCGCCGACGAATACCTGCAACTGCTCGATGCGGTGCTCGACGCGGCCGACGCGCCGTTGCACACGATCGAGCCCAAGGCGGCGCCGGCCGCGATCGACGCACCGGCGGCCGAGCGCGCCGCCGATCTCCCGGCGGCAGCCGTGCCGCTCGCGCAATGCGATTCGTTGATCGAAGGATTCGAGCAGCAGGTGCGCAGCGGCCCGCAGCGAGTCGCGCTCACCTACGGCGAATCGTCGCTCACGTATCGCGAACTGGACGAACGCGCGACGCAGCTCGCGCGCGCGCTCGCGCCGCGGATGCGGGCCGACGGGCCGACCACCGTCGCGATTCTGCTGCACCGCGGCGTGGACGTCGTCGTGAGCATCCTCGCCATTCTGAAGGCGGGAGGCACGTACGTGCCGCTCGACCCGCACTCTCCGGCCGAGCGGCTCGGCTTCATTCTCGAGGACGCGCAACCGAGCGTGCTCGTCACGTCGACGGCGTTCGGCGACTTGCTGGGCAAGCTGCCGTCCGTCGAGGGCCGCACCGTCCTGCTCGTCGACGCGCTCGCCGAGCCGGCGCGCGACGGGGCGCACGCAGCGGATCGCGCGCCGCAGGCGGCGCGCGCGTTGCGCCGCGACGATTGCGCGTACGTGATCTTCACGTCCGGCACGACCGGGCGGCCGAAGGGCGTGCAGGTCACGCACGACAACGTGCTGCGCCTGTTCACGTCGTCCGAGCCGGAATACCGGTTCGACGAGCGCGACGTGTGGACGCTGTTCCATTCGATCGCGTTCGACATCTCGGTCTGGGAAATGTGGGGTGCGCTGCTCTACGGCGGCCGGATCGTCGGGGTGCCGTACGAAATCTCGCGCTCGCCGGACGAGTTCCGCGCGCTGTGCGCACGCGAGCGCGTGACGGTGCTCAACCAGACGCCGAGCGCGTTCAAGTATTTCATCGCTGCCGATCTGCGGCGCGACGACCGCCTGAGCGCGCTGCGCCTCGTGATCTTCGGCGGCGAGACGCTCGTGTTCGGCAGCCTCAAGGATTGGTTCCGCAAGTACGGCGACGCGCAGCCGCTGCTCGTCAACATGTACGGGATCACCGAGATCACCGTGCACGGAACCTACCGGCCCGTCACGCTCGCGGATCTCGACGCGCCGGGCAGCATGATCGGCCTGCCGCTGCGCGACCTGTCGATCGTGCTGCTCGACGAGGATCGCAAGCCGGTGGTGGACGGCGAGGTCGGCGAGATCTATGTCGGGGGCCGGGGCGTGGCGCTCGGCTATCTGCGAAACGAGACGCTCACGCGCGAGCGCTTCGTCGATCTCGACATCGAGCCGGGCGTGGGCGTGGGGCGCTACTACAAGAGCGGCGACCTCGCGCGCAAGGTCGGCGACGCGGATTACGAGTATCTGGGCCGCAAGGATCAGCAGGTCAAGATCAACGGCTTTCGGATCGAGCTCGGCGAAATCGAGGCGGCGCTCACGCGCTTCGACGGCATTCGCGACGCCGTCACGCTCGCGAGCAAGCCGCACAAGCCGCGCAACGTCGTTGCACCGGCGTCGGCGGGCGGCGGGGCCGGCGCGATCACCGAGATCCGGCAGCTGATCCGCGCCGCGTCGACGCCGCAACCGGACGACGAACAGACCAGGCTCGTGTCGTACATCGTCTGCGATGCGCTGCCGGACGTTCAGGCGCTGTATCGCCACTTGTCGGAGCGCATACCCGATTACATGATGCCGTCGGCCGTGCTGCCGATCGATGCGATTCCGCTGAACCAGAACGGCAAGGTCGACGCGAAGGCGCTCATGCAGCGGGCGGACGGCGCGATTCCGTTGCGCGCGGCCTACGTCGCGCCGCGCACCGACGAGGAGAAGCTGCTGTGCAAGCTGTACGCCGACGTGCTGGAAAAACCGCGCGTGGGCGCCAACGACGGCTTCTTCGAGCTCGGCGGCGATTCGATCCGCATCATCCAGTTGCGCAGCCGCGCGTTGAAGGCGGGTTTGCAGATCAGCGTCCAGGACGTGTTCCGGCTCCAGACGCCCGCCGCGCTCGCCGCCGTCACGAAGATTTCGGCCCAGCTGGCCGAGCGGCCTCGCGTCGCCGCGTTCGCGCAAACGAGCGACGCCGAGCGTCGCCAGCTGCCTGAGGATGCGGTCGATGCCTATCCGCTCGCGCGTCTTCAGGAAGGGCTGCTGTTCCACTCGCAATTCGGCGACGACATCGCGATGTACTGCGACATCTTCGAATTCCGGCTGCGCGCGCGCTACGATCTGCGCGCGTTCGAGCAAGCGCTCGCCGCGTTGATCGAGCGCCATCCGATTTTCCGGACGTCGTTCCACCTCGGCGAGTTCGAGCGGCCGCTGCAGATCGTTCACGCGCATTCGGCCCCGGTCGTCGACGTGTTCGACTATCGCGACGTCGACGACGCGCGCCGCAAGCAGCGCTACGAGGCGTGGCTCGACGGCGAAAAGCGCCGTCCGTACGACGTCGCGCGCGCGCCGTTGTTGCGCTTCTCGCTGCACCGCTGGACGGACGACGAGTTCGTGTTCACGATGTCGTTCCACGACGCGCTGCTCGACGGCTGGAGCGAATCGTCGGCCGTGTCGGAGATCCTGCGCAACTACGTGAGCCTCGTCGGCGACGGCGCGCTGCCGCAGCTTCCCGAACTGCATACGCGCTTTTCCGATTACGTCTCGCTGGAACAGGAGACCGTCGCCGATCCGGCGGTGCGTGCATTCTGGGAAGCGGAGCTCGAGGATTTCCGGCCGACGCGGCTCGCGTACCTGCAGGAAACGCACGCGGACGCCGGGCGCAATCCGATGCGCTTTTACGCGGTCGATGTGCCGGCGGCGCTGTCGAACGACCTGAAGGCGCTGGCCGCGCGGCTCGGCGTGTCGCTCAAGCACGTGCTGCTGGCGGCGCATGCGAGCGTCATGAGTTTCGTGAGCGGCGAGTCCGACGTCGTTCTCGCCGTCGAGTCGAACGGCCGGCTCGAGGACGGCGACGGCGAGCGCGTGCTCGGCACGCATCTGAACGTCGTGCCGTGGCGCGTGCAGCTCGGCGGCGACACCTGGTCCGAGCTCGTCAAGCGCATCCATGACAAGGAATCCGCGCTGCAGGCGTATCGCCGCTATCCGTATCAGGAAATCCAGCACCTGAAGGGCAACGAGCCGCTCTTCGACGTGAGCTTCAATTACACGCACTTCCATGTGTACGAGGAGCTGGAGCAACTGGCGGGGGTGAGCGTCGTCGATGCGAAGGCGTATATCCAGACGCACTTCGCGCTGCGCGTCGAATTCAACCAAGACCCGTTCACGAAGCATCTGACGCTCGATCTCGAGGCGAATCTCGACGCGTTGCCGCTCGAGCGCCTCGTCGCGATCGGCGGCTATTTCCGCCGCGCGCTCGAGGCGATCGTCGCGTCGCCCGACGAGCATTTCGCCGCGCGCACGCTGCTCGGCGACGACGAGGCCGCCGTCGAGCGCCGCGCCGCCGCGGGCGCCCTGGTCGAACGGCCGGCGGGCGCGCCGGGGCTATATGTCGCGACGTTCGAGCGGCGCGCGAGCGAATGGCCGGATCGCATCGCGGCCGTCGACGCGTCGCGCTCGATCGGCTATCGCGCGCTGCTCGACGCAAGCCGCACGGCCGCCGCGCAGCTGCGCGCGCGCGGCGTGCGTCCGGGCGACATCGTGGCGTTGCTCGCGGATCGCTCGATCGACTATCTGACGGCGATCCTCGGGCTCTGGCGGGTCGGGGCGGCGTTCGTGCCGCTGCCGGACGGGCCGGCCGAGCGGATCGACGCGCTGCTCGAGCGCGCGCGGGCCGCGCATCTCGTCGTCGCGCGCGGGCATACGAGCGTCGCCGAGCGCCTGCGCAGCGGCGCGGCCAGGATCGCGCTCGACGCGCTCGCCGAGCCGGCCGACGCGGCCGCGCTGCGAGCGCCCGCGTTCGAGGCGTCCGCCGACACGCTCGCTTACGTGATCTTCACGTCCGGTTCGACGGGCGAGCCCAAGGGCGTGATGATCGACCACGGCGGGATGATCAATCACATCGAGGCGAAGATCGAGGATCTCGGGATCGGCGCGGCGGACATCGTGTCGCAGGACGCCGCCGCGACGTTCGACATCTGCGTGTGGCAATTCTGCGCGCCGTTGATCGCGGGCGCGCAGGTCAGGATCTACGACGACGCCGTCGCGAAAGATCCGGCGCGGCTCCTGGAGCGCGTCGTCGCCGACGGCGTGTCGATTCTCGAAGTGTCGC
Organism: Burkholderia sp. ABCPW 111; assembly: GCF_000773065.1. Classification (NCBI taxonomy): domain Bacteria; kingdom Pseudomonadati; phylum Pseudomonadota; class Betaproteobacteria; order Burkholderiales; family Burkholderiaceae; genus Burkholderia; species Burkholderia sp. ABCPW 111. The sequence goes on from NZ_JPWT01000001.1 coordinate 18,466, forward strand.
CCTCCGTGCTGAGCACGATGCTGCTCGTGCACGCCGCGCAGCCGGACGCGCCGGCGCTCGCGCTCGGCGCGTCGGCGCTGCGCTGGGTCGTGTCGAGCGGCGAGACGCTGCAGCCGTCGCTCGTGCATCAGCTGCGCGCGGTGCACCCTCGCGTCGGCATCCTGAACATGTGGGGCGCGACGGAAACCTCCGACGACTGCACGCATTACAAGGTGCCGTTCGACTTCGACGCGCGCGCGCCGAAGATCTCGATCGGGCGGCCGATCAAGAATGCGGCCGTCTACGTGCTCGATCCGTGGGGGCGCACGGTGCCGGCCGGCACGCCCGGCGAGCTGTACGTCGGCGGCGTGTGCGTCGGGCTCGGGTATCTGAACGATCCGCAGCGCACCGCGGCCGCCTATTCGTCGCGGGAGGCCGCGTTCGCCGGCTCGCATCGCCTCTATCGCAGCGGCGATCGCGGATGGCGCGCCGCGAACGGCGAGCTGTTCTTCATCGGCCGGCGCGACAACCAGGTGAAGATCCGCGGCCATCGCATCGAGATCGGTGAAGTGGAGGCCGCGCTCAATCGCGAGCCGTCGGTGCAGGAAGCGGTCGTCCTCGCGCTGCCGGACGCGACGGGGCAACTGTCGCTCGCGGCGTGGGCCGTTCCTGCGGATCTTCGCGCGCTGGAGGGCGCGGGCGCGACGAGCGCGTGGGTGTCGGCGCTGCGCAAGCAGGTGAAGCTCGGGCTGCCCGCGTACATGATTCCCGACGTGATCGTCGCGCTCGACCGTCTGCCGAAGAACGTCAACGGCAAGGTGGACCGCAAGGCGCTCGCGTTGCCGGACGATGCGCAGACGTGCGCGCAGCTCGAGGTGGTCGCGCCGGGCAACGACGTCGAGGCCTTCGTCGTCGATCTGTTCCGGCAGATTCTCAAGCGCCCGGCGGTCAGCGCCGACTGGAGCTTCTTCGACATCGGCGGCAACTCGCTGCTCGCGACGCAGGTCGTGTCTCGCGCGCGCCGGCATTTTCGGATCGATTTGCCGATCCGCGCGCTGTTCGAGCACGACACGGCGATCTCGTTCGCCGCGGCGATCGCGGCCGCCCAGGCCGAGGCGTTGCGGGAGGACACGATCGCGCCGCAGGGGCGCCCCGAGCACATTCCGCTGTCGTTCAACCAGGAGCGTCTCTGGTTCCTCGACAAGATCGACGCCTCGCAGCGCGCCTATGGCTCGCACTTCGCGCTGCGGATCGACGGGCCGCTCGATGTCGACACGCTCGCCTGGGTGCTCCAGCGGATGACGGATCGCCACGAGATCCTGCGAACCCGCTTCGCGACGCTCGACAATCAGCCCTGTCAGGTGGTGGCGCCCGAGATGACGTTCCCGCTCGCCGTGAAGGACCTGTCCGGCGAGCACGCCTCGAGCGCGCGCGAAGCGCTCGACAGCGCGATCGAATCCGAGCTGAGCCGGCCGTTCAGGCTCGACGCGCTGCCGCTGTGCTCGGCGACGATCTACCGGCTGTCCGACAACGAGCACGTGCTGCTTTGGCGCAATCATCACATCATCGGAGACGGGTGGTCGGCGGGCGTGATCCTGCGCGAGATCGAGCAGTTGTATCCGGCGCGGCGCGACGGGCGGGCGGCGGAGCTGCCGCCGCTGCCGATCCAGTTCGCCGATTACGCGATCTGGCAGCGGCGTTTTGCGCAGTCCGAGCCGTTCAAGCGCCAGCTCGACTTCTGGCGCGGCTACCTCGACGGCTACGCCGGCGTGCTGCAATTGCCGACCGATTTCGAGCGCCCGGACCAGCCGACGTTCGACGGGCGGCGGATCGCGGTGGCGTTGCCCGCCGCGCTCGTCGAGCGCGTGCATGCGTTCTCCCGGGCGTCGAAGTCGACGGTGTTCGTGTTCCTGCAGACCGCGCTAGGCTTGCTGCTGTCGCGCTACGCGAAGCAGGGCGATCTCGTGCTCGGCACGGCCGTCGCGAACCGCTCGCGCATCGAGACCGAGCCGCTCATCGGCTTCCTGACGAACACGTTGCCGGTGCGGCAGCGCTTCGATCCGGCTGCGAGCTTCGCCGCGCATCTCGCGCGCGTGCGCGACGACGTGCTGAACGTGTTCGACAATCAGGACGTGACGTTCGCGCATCTCGTGCAGATGGCGCTCAGGGAGCGCGACCCGCGCGTGAATCCGCTCGTGCAGGTGATGTTCGTGCTGCAGAACGAGGATCTGTCGATGCCGCAGGTCGACGGGCTGCGCATCGCGCCCGTCGAGCTCGACCGGGCCGCGTCGATTCTCGATCTGCTGTTCGATCTGCGCGAGGAGGGCGGCGCGATCGTCGGCCACGTCGAATACAACGTCAATCTGTTCCGGGAATCGACGATCCGCCTGCTGTGGGCGCATCTGTCGAACCTGATCGGGGCGATCGTCGACGGGGGCGACGCGCCGGTCTCGCAGCTGAGCTCGCTCGGCGACGAGGAGCGGCGCTTGCTGACGCAAGCGTGGCGCAGCCTGCAGCACGGCCGCAGCGAGATCGAGTTCTGGCATCGCGACGCCGCGCAAACGCCGCATTGGGACGCTTACCTCGAAGCGGCCGAGCGCGACGAGATGCTGATGAGCGCATACATGGCGATCTCGGAATATTGAGTCGCCGATCGCATCCGGCCCGCGCGGGCCGGATGCGCACGCTCAGCCGCCGCCGGGCCGGATCGCCCGGCGCGCGGCTTGTCAGCGCGCCTGCGTCAAAGATTGCATCGCCTCGCGCACGAAGCCGAGCAGCGCGTCGTCGGCGTACGTGCCCGTCATCAGCTCGGGCTCGTTCGCGAGCGCCTCGCGGAATTTGAGCTGCGTCGCCGGATCGTCGCCCGCGTAGCTCCTGAACAGCTCGAGCCAGCGCCGAGCGAGCGCGTGGCCTTCAGGCGAGGCGGGCGCGACGCCCGCTTCGATCGCGTCGCGGGCGTCCGCCATCAACTGCGGCCATTCCATCGCGCGCTTGCCGTAGTTCGCGCGCATGAAGCGCGTTTCCTCGGGCGACAGATAACGCTCGTAGATGCGCATCTTGGTTTCCGAAAACGCGCGCAGCACGTAGTCGCGCAGGGCGAGCGAGATGCCGACGTGCGCCTGCATCGACGGCTCCCGGTCGTGCATCAGGTTCAGCTTCGCGAGGAAGCGCGGGTCGCCGTTCGTGTCGCGCACGAGCATCGTCATCCAGCGGACCGACAGCGCGCACGCGCTCGTCCTCGGGCGCGACGCCCGCGTCCATCAGCGCGCGCGCCTCGTCGACGAGCGCGGCCCACTCCGGGGAGGGCACCTGGCTGTTGCGATACATCGGCAGGCGCGCGAGCTCTTCTTCGGAAAAGTACTTGTCGTACATGGTCATCAACTCCAGGGTCTTGAGCCAATCGGCCAGCTCGGGTTGCGCGCCGTCGACGAGCTCGCGGTGCAGTTGCGCGAGACGTTCGCGCAGACGCGCCGCCTGCTCGATCTGCCGGTCGAGCATCGCGATCTGCCGCGCGACGATCGACGTGAGCGGCGTGCCGGGCTGGGCCAGGTAGGCGCCGACGTCGGCGAGCGTCAGGCCGAAACGACGCAGCGCCTGGATCTGGTGGAGCCGGGCGATGTCGTTGCGGTCGTACAGCCGGTAGCCGTTGTCGGCGCGCGCCGAAGGCTTGAGCAGGCCGATCGCGTCGTAGTGGTGCAGCGCGCGGACCGTCAGCCCGCTGCGTTTCGCCAGCTCTCCGATCTTGAGCAGCATTCTTGCCTCCGTTTCATGCGCACCGTGGAGGATGAAACCTGACGTTGCGTGAGGGTCAAGCGGAATCGGCCGGCGCGGCGGCCGGCACCGGTCGAGGGCGGGACGCCGGGCAGCGCGGGCGTGGCGGGCCGACGTGGCGGGCCGCACGGCACGCCACTGCGTGCGCGATGCATTCGACGCGCGCTGCGGATGGTAACTGCTTGCCGCGCTTGCGTGAACGTATGCGCTCGGTGCGGGGCGTGCGCGCGACGCGCGAGTGGGGGCGAGGGCTTCGCGCGTCGTTCGGCGCGCGAGCGGGTGGGGCTCCGGTGGCGTTGCCGTCAATCGTCGTCGTTCGGCGCGTTCATCGTTTCTAGCGCGTTCAGCGACTGACGCGGCCGTTGTCTCGGCAACGGGGGCCGGAGCCGGCGGCCGCGCCGTCGGCCGCGCGCGGGCGGCGCGTCACGTCAGATGTCAAGCGCCCGACGTGTCCCCGGACGTGACCGATGCGCTCGCCCGGCCCGGCGAATTCGCCGGGCTCGAATCGGTCGTCGTGCCGCGCGCGCCCGTCGGCCCTGCTGCGTTCATCGCGTTCATCGCGTTCATCGGGGGCCGTCGGCCGGCTGCGTACCTGGCGCGTTTTCGCTGTTTGTTTCGCCGTTTGTCGCGACCATTGCGCCGGCGGCAGCGCCCGCCGCGCCGGACGCTCCCGCCGCGTCGACCTCGCCGGCCGTGCCGGGCACGTGCGCATCGCCGGCGTCGCCGGTCCGCTTGGCGTCGTTCGCGCGCTGCGTCGCGCCCACATCGTTCGCCCCGTCCGCGCCGCTCGCGCTCTTCGTGTCTTTCGCGTCCTTGCCGCCGTCCGTCGGCGTGCCCATTGCCTGAAAGAGCCGCGCGGTGTCGACGAGCCGCGTGCCCGTCGCGCGGATTTCGTCGAGCCGCGCGTTGCGGTACTGCTGCTCGCTCGCGCGCGCGGCCGAAGGCGGCAGCGCGCCGAGCCGCACGCGCGCCGCGGTGTCGTCGAACGCGCCGCGCGCGGCGACGGCCGAGCGGTTCGAAGCGTCGAGCGCGCTCGCGTCGTTGTCGAGCGCGGCGAGCTTGTCCGCGACGTCCTGGAACGCGGCGAGCACGGTCTGCTTGTACTGGTCGACGGCCGCCTCGTAGGTCGCGCGCGCCGCGCGGCGCTGCGCGAGCAGCGCGCCGCCGTGGAAGAGCGGCTGCGTGAGCGATGCGCCGACGCTCCAGATCGCCCCCGCGCCCGACAGCATCGCGGGCCAGTTGAAGCCCGCATGGCCCATCGACGCCGACAGCGACAGCTGCGGGAACAATTGCGCGGTCGCGACGCCGACCTCGGCCGCGGCCGCCTGCAGCCCGGCCTCGGCGGCGCGGATGTCGGGCCGCGCCTGCAGCAGCGTCGACGGCACGACGACGGGCACGTCCTGCGGCAGATGCAGATCGGCGAGCGCGAGATCGGCGCTCGCCTGATCCGGCGTGCGGCCGAGCAGCACGGCGAGCGCGTGGCGCGTCGTCTGCCATTGCTGGCGCAGCGCGGGCAGGCTCGCCTCGAGCGCCGCCGCGCTTTGCTGCGCGTTCAGCATGTCGGTGCGCGACGCCGCGCCGAGCCGATGGCGCGCGGCCGTGTCGTTCGCCTGCTCGCGCGCGAGCGCGACGAGCCGCTCGGTCGTCGCCACCTGCTCGGCGAGCGCGGCCGACGTCACGGCCGCCGTCACGATGTTCGCGGCGAGCGCGCGCCGAGTGGATTCGAGCTGGTACGCGGTTACGTCGACACGCTTCGACAGCGCGCGGTTCGCGAAGTGCGCGGCGCCGAACAGGTCGAGCGTGTAGCTCGCCTGCAACTGGCCCGCGAACACGTTGTAGAGCACCGTCTGCGGGCCGAACGTCGGCACGCCGAGCGCGCGCTCGCGCGTCGCCTGGCCGCCCGCGTCGATCGACGGCAGCAGCGAGCTGCCGATCTGCGCGCGCAACTGCTCGCGCGCGGCGGTCAGGCTCTTGTCGGCGGCGGCGAGCGTCGGGCTGTTGCGCAGGCCCTCGTCGACGAGCGCATCGAGCGCGGGCGACCGGTAGCGCTTCCACCAGTCGGGCACGGGCTGCGCGCCGACGTCGAAGCGCTGCGTGAGCCCTTGCGCCGCGGCCGTACGCTCGGGCAGCGGCGTCGCGCCGTAATGCGCGGGCGACGGCATCGCGGGCGGCGTATCGCTCGGCGCGAACAGCGAGCAGCCGGCAAGCGAGGCGGTGAGCGCGGCCGCGGCTGTCGCGCGCGGCGCGAGGCGGGCCGCGAACGGGAACGGAGAGATCGAGGCGCGCATGGTCAGGCTCCCGTGGGCGTGGCGGGCGGCTCCGGATCGCGCTCGTCAGGCTTCACGCGGAACCAAGTGGCGTAGAGCGCCGGCAGGAAGAAGAGCGTCAGCACGGTCGCGCTCGTGATGCCGCCCATCAGCGCGGTCGCCATCGGGCCGAAGAAGTTCGAGCGCAACAGCGGAATCAGCGCGAGCACCGCGGCCGCGGCCGTCAGCGTGATCGGCCGGAAACGCCGCACGGTCGCGCCGACGATCGCGTCGAAACGGCCGTGGCCGGCCGCGATGTCCTGCTCGATCTGATCGACGAGAATCACCGAGTTGCGCATGATGATCCCGAACATCGCGATCACGCCGAGCATCGCGACGAAGCCGAACGGCTTGCCGAACAACAGCAGCGTGCCGACGACGCCGATCAACCCGAGCGGCGCGGTCAACACGACCATCAGCACGCGCGAGAAGCTTTGCAGCTGGATCATCAGCAGCGTCAGCACGGCGATCGCCATGAGCGGCATCTGCGCGTTGATCGACGTCTGGCCCTTCGCGCTTTCCTCGACGGAGCCGCCGATCTCGATCCGGTAGCCGACGGGCAGCTGCGCGCGCAGCGCGTTCAGCTTCGCGTCGATCGCGTGCGTCACGTCGATGCCTTGCGCGCCCGCCGCCACGTCGGACTGCACGGTGATCGTCGGCTGGCGGTCGCGTTCCCAGACGACGCCGTATTCGAGCGTGTTGTGGAAGCGCCCGAGCGAGCCGAGCGGCACCGGGCCGTTCGGCGTCGGCATCGCGAGGCCCGCGAGGCTTGCCGGATCGACGCGCTGCGCGCGCGGCGCACGCAGATCGACCGCGATCAGCTTGTCGCGCTCGCGATACTGCGTGACCGTCGTGCCGGACAGCGTCATCGCCAGGAAGCTCGCGACGTCCTGCGACGTGACGTTCAGCTCGCGCGCCTTGTGCTGGTCGAGCTCGAAGCGCACCGAGCGCTCCGCGGGCTCGTCCCAGTCGAACTGGACGTTGACCGCGCGCGCATCGGCGCGCATCGTCGCCGCGACCTTCTCCGAGATTGCGCGCACGGTCGCGATGCTGTCGCCGCTCACGCGGAACTGCACCGGATAGCCGACGGGCGGGCCGTTCTCGAGCCGCGAGATCCGCGTGCGCGCCGCCGGGAACTGCTCGCGCAGCACGGGCGCGAGCCACGCCGCGAGCTTCTCGCGTTCCTCGACCGACTTCGTGGTGATCACGAACTGCGCGAAGTTCGGCAATTGCAGTTGCTGGTCGAGCGGCAGGTAGAAGCGCGGCGCGCCGGAGCCGACGAAGTTCACCGCATGGTCGATCTCGGGGCGCTTGTCGATCAACTTCTCGAGGCGCCGCGCCTGCGCGAGCGTCGCGTCGAACGATGCGCCTTCGGGCAGCCGCAGATCGACGAGCAGCTCGGGGCGGTCGGAGCTCGGGAAGAACTGCTGCGGCACGAGCGAGAAGCCCGCGAGCGCGACGACGAACAGCGCGCCCGTGATCGCGAGCACGACGAAGCGCCGCTCGATGCACCACTTGATCCACACGCGCAGCCGCGTGTAGAAGCGCGTGTCGTAGATGTCGTGGCCGTGCTCGTGGTCGTGCGCGGCGTCCGGGTGCGGCGCGCCGCTCGCGGCGTTTTTCGGCGGCGGCTTGCGCTCGGGCAGCATGTGATAGCCGAGCAGGGGAATCAGCACGACGGCCGCGAACCACGACGCGATCAGCGCGATCGCCGACACCTCGAAGATCGAGCGCGTGTATTCGCCCGTGCTCGACTTCGCGAGCGCGATCGGCAGGAAGCCGGACACGGTGACGAGCGTGCCCGTGAGCATCGGGAACGCCGTGCTCGTGTACGCGAACGCGGCGGCGCGCGCGCGGCTGAAGCCCTGCTCGAGCTTCACGGCCATCATCTCGACCGCGATGATCGCGTCGTCGACGAGCAGGCCGAGCGCGAGCACGAGCGTGCCGAGCGACACCTTGTGCAGCCCGATGTCGAACAGATACATGAACAGCGCGGTGACGGCGAGCACGACGGGAATCGAAATCACGACGACCATCCCGGTGCGCAGGCCGAGCGACACGAGGCTCACGATCAGCACGATCGCGATCGCTTCCGCGACCGCCTCGAGGAAGTCGTCGACCGAACGCGCGACCGCGTGCGGCATGCTCGACACTTCGGTGAGCCGGAGGCCCGCCGGCAGCTGCGCCTGCAACGCCTTCGAGCTTGCGTCGAGCGCCTTGCCGAGCCGGATCACGTCGCCGCCCGGCTGCATCGTGATGCCGATGCCGAGCACGGCTTTGCCGCTCGTGCCTTTACCGACCGTGCGCATCTGCGTGACGGGCGGATCGTCGTAGCCGCGCTTGATCGTCGCGAGGTCGCCGAGGCGGAACGTGCGGCCGTTGACGCGCACGAGCGTGTCGGCGATCGCGTCGACGCTTTCGTACTGGCCGCTCGGGCGGATGAACACGCGGTCGTGCGCGGCCGTCAGCACGCCCGGCGACGACACGTCGTTCTGTGCGTTGATCGCCTGCGCGATCTGTTGTGGCGAGATGCCGAGCCGCGCGATGCGCGTGTTGTCGATCTCGACGAAGATCCGCTGGTCGGGATCGCCGAAATAGTCGACCTTCGCGACGCCCGGCACGCGCAGCAGCACGACGCGCAGCTGGTCCGCGTAGTCGTGCAGCTGCGCGGGCGAGAAGCCGTCGCCTTCGAGCGTGTAGATGTTCGTGTAGACGTCGCCGAACTCGTCGTTGAAGAACGGGCCCTGAACGCCGGGCGGCAGCGTCACCGAAATGTCGCCCACTTTCTTGCGCACCTGGTACCACGTTTCCGGCACGTCCTTGACGGGCGCGGAATCCTTCATCGCGAAGAACAGCAGCGATTCGCCGGGGCGCGAATAGCTGCGCAGATAGTCGATCGCGGGCATCTCCTGCAGCTTGCGGCCGATGCGGTCGGTGACCTGTTCCTGCACCTGGCGCGCGGTCGCGCCGGGCCAGAACGTGCGGATCACCATCACGCGGAACGTGAACGGCGGGTCTTCCGATTGCGCGAGCCGCGAGTAGGCGAGGATGCCGGCGATCGTCGAGAGCGCGATCAGGTAGATGACGAGCGCCTGATGGCGCAGCGCCCATGCGGACAGATTGAAGCGCCCGCCTTCTTCTCGGCCAGCCGTCATGACGCGACGTCCTCCGGATGAAGCGGCGGCACCGCGCGCACCTTCTCGCCCGCGCTCACCGTGTGCACGCCTTGCAGCACGATGCGCTCGCCGGGCGCAATTCCGTTCGACACGGTCACCGTGCGCTCGTTGTAGCGGACGACGTCGACGCGGCGCAGCTCGAGCGTGTCGTCCTGCTTGCGCACGACCCACAGCGCGGGCGCGTTGCCCGCATGGAAGAGGGCCGTCGACGGCAGCGTGAAGAGCGTCTGCGCGCGCGCGTTGCCGGTGGCGTCGGGCGTGAACGCGACGTTCGCGGTCATGCCGAGCCGCACGGCCGGATCGGGCTGCGCGAGCGTGAGCTTCACGCGGTACGTGCGGCTTTGCGGATCGGCGGCGGGCGCGATCTCGCGCACGCGCGCGTCGAACGTGCGGCCGGGCAGCGCGGGCAGCGTGACGCTCGCCGCGTGTCCCGGCGTGAGGCGCGGCAGCTCGCTTTCCGGCGCGTCGGTGACGACGTCGACGTCGCCCGACCACGCGAGCTGGTAGACGGGCTGGCCGGCGGACACGTTCTGACCGGTGTCGGCCTGCTCGGCGGTGATGTAGCCCGCGTGATCGGCGACGAGCGTCGCGTACTGAAGCTGGTTCTTCGCGAGCGCGAGCTGTTGCGCCGCCTGGTCGCGCTGCGCGCGCGCGGACGCATGCGCGTTCTCGGTCTGCTCGAGCTGCGCGGGCGCGATCAGGTTCTCGCGCGCTTGCGCGCGGTCGCGCTCGAGCTGCTGCTGCGCGAACGTCAGCGCATGCGTCGCGGCGTCGAGCTGCGCCTGCGCGCTCGCCGCGTTCTTCGCGACGTCGGACGTGTCGAGCAGCGCGACGACCTGCCCCTTCTTCACGGCGTCGCCGAGGCGCACCTTGCGCTCGACGATCTTGCCGGCGATCCGGAACGACAGCGGCGTCGCATAGCGCGGCTGGATCTCGCCGGGCAGCGACACGGCGGCGGCGACGCCGTCCGCCTGGGCCGGCACCGCGACCACGGGGCGCGGCGCGCTCGGCGCGGCTTCCTTGCGGTGGCAGGCGGCAACGATGAGCGCGACGCCGATCATCAGCGCGGCGCGAGAACCGGAACGATTCACGGTGACCCCTCGGAACAGGAGAAAACGGAAAAACCGGCAAGCCGGATACGCTTGCCCGGCGTCGCGCGCGGCAAAAACAAAACAATCCGCGCGCACGTTGCCAACTTGCTTACAAAAACTTGGCTGAATTCTAATACAGGGTTGTATCTGGATGCAAAGGTGTTTCGATTCGCGAGAAGATGCTAGACTTCCCGGCCATGAAGCCGACCCGCCTGACTCGAGAACAAAGCAAGGATTTGACGCGCGAGCGTCTGCTGAGCGCTGCCCACGCCACTTTCACGAAGAAGGGGTATGTGGCCGCGAGCGTCGAGGACATCGCTTCGGCGGCGGGTTACACGCGCGGCGCGTTCTATTCGAACTTCCGCAGCAAGGCCGAGCTGCTGCTCGAGCTGCTCAGGCGCGATCACGAAGAGGCGGAAGCGGATATGCAGAAGATCTTCGAGAGCGGCGGCACGCGCGAGCAGATGGAGGCGCACGCGCTCGAGTACTACAGCCAGTTCTTCCGCAACAGCCCGGCGTTCCTGCTGTGGGGCGAGGCGAAGCTGCAGGCGACGCGCGACGCGAAGTTCCGCGCGCGCTTCAACGAGTTCGTGAAGGAAAAGCGCGACCGCTTCACGCATTACATCCTGACGTTCGCCGAGCGCGTGGGTACGCCGCTCTTGCTGCCCGCCGACGTGCTGGCGCTCGGGCTGATGAGCCTTTGCGACGGCGTGCAGTCCTATCACGCGGCCGACCCGCGGCACGTGACGGGCGATACCGCGCAGGAGGTGCTTGCCGGCTTCTTCGCGCGCGTCGTGCTCGGGCGCGCGCCGGACTGACGATGGCGGCGCGGCATTCGCGCGCGTGTCCGGCCGCCGCGTTTCGCACGGGCGTTTGACTTCGCCCGCCTCGACTTTTTTCAGGCGATTTTTCGCGCGAATCGCGTGCGATCGTCGCGCGTGGCGATCGCGCGCCGGCGGGCCTGCGTGGGGCGAATGAGCGATCGCGCCAACCGCCAACCGCCAACCGCCAACCGCCAACCGCCAACCGCCAACCGCCAACCTTTGATCAGCGTTCCAGGTCCGTGTTCATCCGACGATACGCGTCGAGCAGCGACGTCTTGTAGACGACGCCCGCGAGCGTCGGCTCGTCCTCGCGCTCGACGACGGGCAGCCGCTCGCCCTGGAACCGCATGAAGTGCTCGAGCGCCGTGCCGATCGGCATGTCGGGCGTGAGCAGCGGAAACGGCGTGTGCAAGTAGTTCGCCGCGCGCTTGTGCGTCGTGTCGCGCTTCTCGAGCAGATCGGACGTGATGTCCTTCAGCGCGACCGCGCCGCGAAAGCGCCCGGCGTCGTCCGTCACGTACAGGTACTTGACCGGGTATTCGAGGAACACGCGCGTCATGTCGGCGACGCTCGCCGTGAGCGGCACGACGGTCGCGGCCGGCTGGATCAGGTCGCGCATCTGCGCGGCGCGCAGCCGCGTGCGTTCCTCGTCGTCGCGGTGCCGGTGCAGCGTGATCTCGTACATCGACGTCCTGCCGAGCGCGCGCGCCGCGAAATACGCAACGACGCACGACACCATCAGCGGCAGCACGACCTGATAGCTGAGCGTCATCTCGAAGATCATCAGGATCGCCATCAGCGGCGCTTGCGTCGCGCCCGCGAGGAACGCGCCCATGCCGACGATCGCGTACGCGTACCACGCGGACACGTGCTCGGGCAAAAGCGCGTGCAGCGCGATGCCGAACAGCGAGCCGGCCACGGCGCCGACGAAGAGCGTCGGCGTGAAAATGCCGCCGACCGCGCCCGAGCCCGCCGTCGCCGCGGTCGCGATCAGCTTGAAGACGAGCACCGCGACGAGCGCCTGCCAGGTCCACGGCGAATGCAGGATCGCGTTGACGACGCTGTAGCCGTTGCCCCAGACGTCGGGCACCCACACCGAGATCACGCCGACGACGAGGCCGCCTGCCGCGAGCCTCACCGGCAGCGGCGCGGGCAGGCGCCTGAACTGCGTCTTCGACAGCTCGAGCAGGCGCAGGAACTGCGGCGCGGCCGCGCCGCACAGGAGGCCGAGCGCGACGAAGAACAGCACCTCCCAGCCGGCCACGGCGGGAAACACGGGCATCTCGTAAGGCGGCTTGTAGCCGGCGAACTCGCGCATCACGATGTTCGCGACGACCGACGCGACGACGACGGGCCCGAAGCTTTCCATCGCGATCGAGCCGAGCACGATCTCGCAGACGAAGAACGCGCCCGCGATCGGCGCGTTGTACGCGGACGTGATCCCCGCCGCCGCGCCGCACGCGACGAGCAGGCGCAGCCGCGGCGGATCGAAGTGCGCGAAGCGCCCGACGAGCGACGCGGCGAGCGCGGCCAGCTGCACCATCGGGCCTTCGCGGCCGATCGAGCCGCCGCTGCCGATCGTGAGGAGCGACGACGCGCTGCGCCATAAGCTCTGCCGCACGGGCACGACGCCGTCGCCGAGCGCGACGGCTTCCATGTAGTCGGTCTTGCTCTGCTTGCGTGCGCCGTGCTGCGCGACGAGCAGCACGCAGCCCGCGAGGAAGCCGCCCGCGGCCGGCAGCCAGAAGCGGATCTGCCACGGCAGGCGCTTCGCCATCTCGGTGAAGCTGCCGCTCGTGCCGGAAACCGCGCGCTGGATCAGCTCGATCCCTTCGCGGAACGCAACCGTCGCGAGCGCGCCGCCGATGCCGACGATCACCGACCACACGAGCATCGTGTGCGCGTCGGACAGCCGAAACAGGGTTTGCGCGCGGGTGCGCAGCTTGAGCAGGAACGAGAGCACGGCGGCAGTGGCCCGGCGGATGAAATCGAGCGGAAGAATAGCACCGCGCCGCGTGCGCGGGGCGAACCCGGCGGACGCGGCGCGGCGGCGCGGCGAGGAGGGCGGGCGGTCAGCCAAGCCAGCGCTCCGTCGCCCAGACGATCGCATAGCCGCCGAAAATCAGCCACGCGTAGAGGATGAGGCCCGTCATCAGCGCGCGGGGGCCGGCCGCGCGGATCTGCGACATCCGCGTCTCGATGCCGAGCGCCGTCATCGCCATCGTGAGCGCGAACGTGTCGAGCGCGTTGAGCGTGCCGATCGCGGCGGCGGGCAGCATCTGCAGCGAATTCACGACGACGAAGCCGAGGAAGCCGAGTGCGAACCACGGCACCGCGAGCTTGCGCGGCGCGCCGTCGCCGGCCGCTGGCGAGCGGCGCGCCGAGCGGGCGAGCCACGCGCCGAGCACGAGCAGCACGGGCACGAGCAGCATCACGCGGGTCATCTTGACGATCGTCGCGACGCGCGTGACCTCCGGGCCGGCGTCGCTCGCCGCGCCGACCACCTGCGCGACCTCGTGGATCGTGCCGCCGAAGAAGAGGCCGAGGCCCGTGGCGTCGAGATGCAGCCAGCCGGCGCGGTATGCGAGCGGATACGCGAACATCGACAGCGTGCCGAACAGCACGACGCTGCCGACCGCCATCGCGCTCTGGTGCGGCTTCGAGCGCAGCGTCGATTCGAACGCGAGCACCGCGGCCGCGCCGCAGATCGCGCTGCCCGCGGCGGTCAGGAGCGCGGTGTCGCGGTCGAGCTTCATCAGCTTGATGCCGGCCCAGGTGCCGACGGCGAGCGTGCTCGCGACGACGAGCGCCGACACGGTGAGCCCCGGCAGGCCGACCTGCGCGATTTCCTGCAGGCTCACGCGCAGCCCGAAGAACGCCACCGCGATCCGCAGCAGCTTGCGCGCGGAGAAATCGATGCCGGCCGCCCAGCTCGCGGGCATGCCGTCGCGCAGCAGATTGCCGTACAGCGCGCCCGCGACGATCCCGACGATGAGCGGGCTCAAGCCGAAGCGCGCGACGGCGGGCAGTTGCGCGACGCTCGTGACGGCGAGCGCGAACAGGCCGACGAACAGGATGCCGTTGAGCCGCCCGCGCAGTGACGGCGCGGCGGCGCTGAGCTGGGGAGAGGTGAGCGTGGACATGGCTTCGTTCGTTTCGTTCTCTGTGACGATGGGCCTAATCCTAAATTGGTTATATCGATATGAAAAATCGTGATTTGTAACGTAAAATATCCAAAAATCCGATATTTTCGACCGATGACCCCAGATCAACTGATAACGTTCGCGGCGGTCGCCGAGCACCTGAACATCAGCCGCGCGGCGCTCGCGCTGCATCTGTCGCAGCCCGCGGTGTCCGGCCAGTTGCGCCAGCTGCAGGACGAGTTCGGCGAGCCGCTGTACCAGCGCGACGGGCGCGGCGTGCGTCTCACGCCGGTCGGCGAGGCGCTCGCGCGGCACGCGACGCAACTGCGCGATACGTTCGCGCAGGCGCGCGCGTACCGCGACGCGGTGCGCGGGCTCGAGCGCGGGACGCTGCGGATCGGCGCGAGCACGACGCCCGCGAGCTACCTGCTGCCGTACCTGCTCGCCGCGTTCCATCCGCTCGCGCCGGACGTCGCGATCCAGACGATGAGCGGCAACACGTCCGACGTCGTCGCGGCGCTGGCGTCGCTCGACATCGCGCTGATCGAGGGCCCGCCCGGCGACGCGCTGCCGACGGGCACGTCGGTGCACGAATGGCGCGAGGACGAGATCGTCGCGATCGTGCCGTCGTCGCATCCGCTCGCCGCGCGCCGCGAGCAAGGCCGCGCGCGGGCGACGCTCGACGAGCTCGCCGCGTATCCGCTCGTGCTGCGCGAGGCGGGCTCGGGCGTGCGGCAGCTCGTCGAGCGCGCGTTCGCGCGCGCGGCGGCGCCGCTTGCGGTCGCGTTCGAAATCGCGGGCGTCGAGGCGGTGAAGGAGGCGGTGCGTGCCGGAATGGGCGTCGGCTTCGTGTCCGCGATGTCGCTCAGGCATGACGATGCGGCGCTCGCGATGGTGTCGATCGCGCCCGAGCCGCTCACGCGCCATTTCTCGATCCTCGTGCCGCATGGCGCGACGCCGTCGCGCGTCGCCAAGCGTTTTCTCGCGCTGTGCGTCGCGCAGGCCGATCCGGCCTGACGGGCGGCGCGGCGACGGCAGTCGCGCTGTCGGCGGCTCATCGGCCGCTCATCGGCGAGTGGCCGGCGAGTGGCCGGCGAGTGATTGACGCGTTAGCGGCGGCCGCCGTCCGGACGGTCGCCCCGCGGGCCGGGCGCGGCGAAGCAGAGCGCGGCCGGCACCGCGATTTCGACGACGAACGCCGCCAGCAGGGCGGCGTTCGGCACGCGCACGCCGCGCAGCCGGCAATATTCGACGGCGGCGATGAAGACCGCGCTCGTGCCCATCAGCGCGACGCCGAAGATCGCGTTGCGGCGATACCAGAGCGCCGGGTCGCGCAGCGTCGCGCGCGTTCTGACGCCGTAGAGGCGATTGGGGCCGACCCGCTTCGCCGCGAGCGGGATGGCGAGCAGGAAGAAGAGCGCGCTCACGAGCAGGTACGGGGCGCCATCGGAAAAATCGAGCATGCCGTTTGCTCCTGGGGGGCGGACAGGCGAACGAAGCGCCACGAAGTACAACGAAGCACAACGAAGCGGCGCGATCGGCTCGTTGCCGCGGCGTCCGGGCGGTTTGCCGCTGCTTATTCTGCACCGTCGGCGCGCCGCCTGCGCGCGGTCAACGCCGCAGGTTCACCGTCCGCCGCGCCTAGGGATTTCCACTATGGTTCGCCTCGAACGCTCGGCGCACTATTCGTCCGTTGATGAATGGAACCGGTTCCATTCATACGGTTTCGACAATATCCCGATCGAGAAGGAGGCGAGCCAAGCATGGTCGACATCGTGATCGTCGCGAGCGCGTTCGGCGCGGACGCGGTGCGCCGCGCGGGCCATCGCGCATTCGTCGCGGCGGCGGCCGACGCGGGCGCCGCGGGGTTCGAGGTGCGGCGCGAGCTGTTCGCGTCGGACGACGACGCGGCCGCCCCCGCGCTCGCGCGGCTCGGCGACGCGATCGCCGCGGCCGGGCTGTGGTCGGTGTATTCGACCCCCGCGACGCTCTACACGGACGGCGGCGATCTGAACCGCGACGCGCTCGCCGCGACGCTCGCCGAGGCCGACGCGCTCGGCGCGAGCTTCGTCAAGTTTCAGCTCGGCGGCTTCGCCGCGCGTCCGCACGCGGCCGAGATCGCCGCCGCGACGCGCGGCGCGCGCGCCCGCGCGCTCGTCGAGAACGGCCAGTTGCGGCAGGGCGGCGCGCTCGCGCAGTTCGAGTCGCTGTTCGCCGCGCTGCGCGACGAGCGATGCCCGACGCTCGTCGGCATGACGTTCGACATCGGCAACTGGCTGTGGGCGGGCGACGCGCCGCTCGCCGCCGCGCGCGCGCTCGCCGCGCACGTGGAATACGTCCATTGCAAGGCGGTCGACGGCGAGGGCGCGCGCCGCTTCGCGGTCGCGCCGAGGCCGGGCGAGCGCTTCTGCGACGACGTGCTCGCGCTGCTGCCGCGCACGGCGCCGCGCGGGATCGAGTTTCCGCTCGATGCGGCGCGCGTGGCCGACGACGCGTCGACGCGCGTCGCATGGCTCGCGGCCGCATGAGATCCACCCACTCGCGCCGGAGTCGGCCAAGCTCGACGCTTGCGCCGGCGCCAGGCCGTTGACCGAAGGAGTAAGCCAACACCATGCAAGCCCCGCTCGACGTTCTCACCTATGGCGAAGCGATGGCGATGTTCGTCGCCGCCGAGCCCGGCCCGCTCGACAGCGCGACGCAGTTCACGAAGCGCATCGCGGGCGCCGATCTGAACGTCGCGATCGGCCTTGCGCGCCTCGGCTTTCGGGTCGGCTGGATCAGCCGCGTCGGTGCCGATTCGTTCGGCCGCTACGTGCTCGACACGCTCGCGCGCGAGCGCGTCGACGCGTCGTGCGTGACGATCGACGCGCGCTATCCGACGGGCTTCCAGCTGAAGTCGCGCGCGACCGACGGCGCGGACCCGGCAGTCGAATATTTCCGCAAGGGCTCGGCCGCGAGCCGCCTGTCGCTCGACGACTACGCGCCCGGTTACGCGCTCGGCGCGCGCCACCTGCACCTGACGGGCGTCGCGCCGGCGCTGTCCGATTCGTCGCGCGAGCTCGCGTTCCACCTCGCGCGCACGATGCGCGCGGCGGGCAAGACGGTGTCGTTCGATCCGAACCTGCGGCCGACGCTGTGGCCGTCCGCGCACGAGATGGCGCGCACGCTGAACGCGCTCGCCGAGCAGGCGGACTGGGTGCTGCCGGGCCTCGCCGAGGGGCGTCAGCTGACGGGCCTCGACACGCCCGCGGATATCGCGGGCTTCTACATCGAGCGGGGCGCGCGCGGCGTGGTCGTCAAGCTCGGCGCGGCGGGCGCGTACTTCCGCACGGCCGACGGCCGCGAAGGCACGGTCGCGGCCGAGCGCGTCGAGCACGTCGTCGACACGGTCGGCGCGGGCGACGGCTTCGCGGTCGGCGTGGTGAGCGCGTTGCTCGAAGGCCGCGCGATCGACGACGCGGTGGCGCGCGGCAACCGGATCGGCGCGCTCGCGATCCAGGTAATCGGCGACTCGGAAGGATTGCCTTTGCGCGCGCAGCTCGATCGGATCGAAAATCTGAGCAATGCGCCGGATCGGCTAGAGGCGCCGCTCGTCCGATAAGCCGCCCGTCCCGACGCAGGACGGGCACAATCGCGGCGAATCCCCGCGTTTCATACGGCGCCGCACGACACTGGAGACTCACATCATGCCCGCAACGCTCGCGCTTCGCCGCTGGTGGACGATCATGCCGATCGTCTTCGTCACGTACAGCCTCGCTTATCTCGACCGCGCGAACTACGGCTTCGCCGCCGCGGCCGGGATCAATCAGGATCTCGGCATCAGCAAGGGGCTGTCGTCGCTGATCGGCGCGCTGTTCTTCCTCGGCTATTTCTTCTTCCAGATTCCGGGGGCGATCTACGCGGAGCGCCGCAGCGTGAAGACGCTCGTGTTCTGGAGCCTCGTGCTGTGGGGCGGCTGCGCGGCGCTCACGGGCATCGTGAGCAACATCCCGTCGCTGATGGCGATCCGTTTCCTGCTCGGCGTCGTCGAGGCGGCCGTGATGCCCGCGATGCTGATCTTCATCAGCAACTGGTTCACGAAGCGCGAGCGCTCGCGCGCGAACACGTTCCTGATCCTCGGCAACCCGGTGACGGTGCTGTGGATGTCGGTCGTATCGGGCTATCTCGTCCACGAGTTCGGCTGGCGCCACATGTTCGTCGCCGAAGGGCTGCCCGCCGTCGTGTGGGCGGTGTGCTGGTGGTTCCTCGTGCAGGACAAGCCCGCGCAGGCGAAGTGGCTCACCGACCAGGAAAAGCGCGATCTCGACGCCGCGCTCGCCGCCGAGCAGGCGGCGCTCAAGCCGGTGCGCAACTATCGCGAGGCGTTCCGCTCGCCCGCCGTCGTCAAGCTGTGCGCACAGTACTTCTGCTGGAGCATCGGCGTATACGGCTTCGTGCTGTGGCTGCCGTCGATCGTGAAGAACGGCTCGGCGCTCGGCATGGTCGCAACGGGGTGGCTGTCCGCGCTGCCGTATCTCGCGGCGACGATCGCGATGCTCGCCGCGTCCTGGGCGTCCGACAAGCTCGGCTCGCGCAAGGGCTTCGTGTGGCCGTTCCTGCTGATCGGCGCGGCCGCGTTCGCCGCGTCGTACGCGCTCGGCTCGGCGCACTTCTGGCTGTCGTACGCGCTGCTCGTCGTCGCGGGCGCGGCGATGTACGCGCCGTACGGGCCGTTTTTCGCGATCGTGCCGGAACTGTTGCCGAAGAACGTCGCGGGCGGCGCGATGGCGCTCATCAACAGCATGGGCGCGCTCGGCTCGTTCGTCGGCTCGTACGTGGTCGGCTATCTGAACGGCGCGACGGGCTCGCCCGCCGCGTCCTACGCATTCATGAGCGCCGCGCTCGTCGCGGCCGTCGTGCTCACGCTGTCGGTGAGGCAGGCGGGCGCGACGCCGCCGCTCGCCCATCCGTTGCAAGGAAAGTGAATCGATGAAGCATCGCATCGTCGTCTACAAGCCGCTCCCCGACGACGTGCTCGCGTATCTGCGCGAGCGCGCCGACCTAACCATCGTCGACGGCGCCGACGCGCTTGCGCGCGCGCTCGACACCGCCGACGGCGCGCTCGGCGCGAGCCTCGAGATCACGCCCGAGCTGCTCGATCGCGCGCCGCGGCTGCGCGCATGGTCGACGATCTCGGTCGGCTTCGACAATTTCGACGTCGCCGACCTGACGCGCCGCGGGATCGTGCTCGCGCACACGCCAGACGTGCTGACCGAATCGACGGCCGACACCGTGTTCGCGCTGATCCTCGCGAGCGCGCGGCGCGTCGTCGAGCTCGCCGAATTCGTGAAGGCGGGGCAGTGGCGGCAGAGCATCGGCGAGCCGCTCTACGGCACCGACGTGAACGGCAAGACGCTCGGCATCATCGGGCTCGGGCGCATCGGCGCGGCGCTCGCGCGCCGCGCCGCGCTCGGCTTCCGGATGCCGGTGCTCTACACGAACCGCAGCGCGAATCCGCAGGCCGAGGCGCAGTTCGGCGCGCGCCGCGTCGCGCTCGACGAATTGCTCGCGACAGCCGACTTCGTGTGCGTGCAAGTGCCGCTCACGCCGCAGACGCGGCATCTGATCGGCGCGCGCGAATTCGCGAAGATGAAGCGAAGCGCGATCCTCGTGAACGCGTCGCGCGGGCCCGTCGTCGACGAGGCCGCGCTGATCGACGCGCTGCGCGCGGGCACGATCCGGGCGGCGGGGCTCGACGTGTTCGAGCACGAGCCGCTCGCGGCGGATTCGCCGCTGCTGTCGATGAGCAACGTCGTCGCGCTGCCGCACATCGGCTCGGCGACGCGCGAGACGCGCCACGCGATGGCGCGCTGCGCGGCGGAGAACCTGATCGCGGCGCTCGACGGCACGCTGGCGCGCAACGTCGTCAACCGCGATGTGCTGCAGCGCGCGCAATCGGTGTCGTGAAGGTGGCGCGAACGTCCGGCGGATCGCGCGCGGCATGTTCGCCGCTCGCGATGGCGACGGACGCAAGCAGGGCGGAAGAAGAAGGGAGCGGTTCGTCATGCGCGCCGCGGCGCGTTTGGCGGACTTTTAGGAGTGTTCCGAATCGGCTCGCCGCATCGTATCCGATGCGGCGAGCCGTGTGCGCGGCGTCGGGCGCGGCCCGTTTCGCGTCGAGGCCGATGCCGAGCCCGGCGACGGGATTCGGTTGCCGAATCGTCAGCAGTCCGACAGCATGCGGGCTTGCCCGCGTACGCAGGATTCGATGCCGAGAACGCGATGATGCGCAACGCAGCGACCGTTCATTCGATTTGCGCCGCGCCCGGACGCCGGCGCCGCGCGGCCGCGCGACGCGCGTCCGGCGCGCGCGCCGCGCGTCCCTCCACGCTAGAGGAGGCCGTCTTGGTACGGTCCGATCGCCTGCGTTATGATCGCCCGCTAATTGTCGCGCAGCCGTCGCGGCAAGATGGGCGCTCGTGCGCCGTCCGTAGCTTTGCCGGGCCGGAATCGGCCGACAGGAGACATCGTCAGTTGGCCTTTCCATCCAACAACAATGACCCGCCCGTTTGCGAGGCGGCGCGGGCCGCTCGTTACGAGGCGCCACTGTGAGCGATCCACGAACTCTACCGTCGCGTCCCGCGACGATCAGCGATGTCGCCCGCGAAGCGGGCACCGGCAAGACCAGCGTCTCGCGCTATCTGAACGGCGAGACGAACGTGCTGTCCGCCGACCTGCGCCAGCGCATCGAGGATGCGATCGCGCGCCTGAACTACCGTCCGAACCAGATGGCCCGCGGCCTGAAGCGCGGCCGCAACCGGTTGCTCGGCCTGCTCGCCGCGGACCTGACGAATCCCTATACGGTCGAAGTGTTGCGCGGCGTCGAGGCCGCGTGCCACGCGCTCGGCTACATGCCGCTCATCTGCCACGCGGCGAACGAGCTCGAGATGGAGCGCCGCTATCTGCAGTTGCTGACCACCTACCGCGTCGAAGGGATGATCGTCAACGCGCTCGGGGCCGACGAGAACGCGCTGAGATCGCTGCGCGGCGGCGGCATTCCGACCGTGCTCGTCGATCGCAGCGTCGAAGGCTTCGCGACCGACATGATCGGCCTCGACAACGAGGCCGCGATCGAGATGGGCTTGCAGCATCTGTTCGCGCAGGGCTTCCGGTCGATTCATTTCGTCGTGCAGCCTTTCGAGCACGTCAGTTCGCGGCGGCTGCGCGAGGCCGCGTTCCGCGCGCAGGTTGGCGCATCGGGGCGCACCGTCCATCCGACGATCGTGCTCGAGCCGAAGGGTCCGGAGTCGACGCAGCGCGCACTCGCCGAGCTCGACGCGCGCATCGAAGCGGCCGCGGGCGAGCCGGTGCGGCCCGCGATCTTCGCGGCGAACGCGCCCGTCGCGCTCGTGATCGCGCGGCATCTGCACGCGCGGTACGGCGACGCGTGGCAAAAGCGCGCCGCGCTGATCGCGATCGACGATCCCGATTGGGCGGAGCTCATCGGCGTGACGACGATCCGCCAGCCGACTTACGACATCGGCTATCGCGCGGTCGAATTCGTTCACGAGCGGATCGACGGCGGCACGGGCGGCTTCCACGAGGCGCTGCTGCCGGGCGAACTTTGCGTGCGCGCGTCGACGGCGAGCTGAGTTGAGTATCATTCGGGGCACGCATCGCACCGGTGCGGGTTCCGAACAAGGATTGTCATGACCGTTGCTCCCGTCACGCTGGCGGCGCTCGTCATCGCCACGCTCGTCGTGGCGTTGCTGCCGATCGGCCTTCATCGATTCCTCCGCAAGCCGCTGGCGCTCGACCGGCGCGACGCGATCGTCGGCGTCGCCGTCTACACGGTGTTCGCGACGCTGCTCGAACGCGGCCTCTACGCGATTCTGCTGAGCCAGCCGTCGGCCGTGCTGTGGCTGTCGAAGCCCGTCACGTTCGCCGTGTTCGGCACCGTCGTCGCCGCGCTCTTCGAGGAAATCGGCCGCTATCTCGGGCTGCGCTTTCTCGCGAAACGCTACGGCCCGTCGGACGGCGACGCGCGCGGCTTGTCGAACGGCATCGGCCACGGCGGCGCGCAGGCGTGGTTCGTCGGCGTCGTCGTGCTCGCGCAATGGGTTTATCTCGCGTGGCTCGCGAACCGCGGCGAGCTGAACGCGCAGTTGTCGACGATGCCCGCCGACCTGGCGCTGCGCATCCAGGTGATGCTCGCGACGATGTCGCCCGTGTCGGTCGCGGTGTCGGCGCTCGAGCGCGTCGCGGCGTTCGTCGTGCAGCTCGCGCTGTCCGTGCTGATGTGGCGCGGCATCCGCGCGAACAAGCGCTGGATTCTGCCCGCGATGATCGTGCTGCATCCCGTCATTGATCTGCCGTCGATCCTGTATAACGGCGGCGGCGTGCCGTTCGAATGGATGGTCGCGCTGTATCTGCTGCTGACGGCGGGCTTCGCCGGCGCGCTGATGAAACTGTGCCGGCCCGCGCGCGCCGCACGCTGAACCGAAACGCGACGATGGACGATTATCAATACGACTGCGCGAGCGCCGAATTCGACGAGCTCGCGCGGGTGATCTGCGATCTCTTTCCCGAGCAGACGCGCTTTGCCGAACGCGTCGACGAAGCGGGGCGCTTTCTATCCGTGCACTGGCTCGCGATGCGCTTCGGCGCGACGCCGCGCAAGACGACGCTCGACGTGCGCTTCGCGGGCGCCGCGCTGCGGCGCTATCTCGCGCTCAGGCCGATGCAGCGCGCGCGCAGCCACGCGGTGCTGCGCGCGTACGTCGAGGCGACGCTCGGCTCGCTCGAGGAACGGCATGCGGCGGGCGAGGCGGTGCCGCGCGAGACGACGCTCGAGCTCGGCGACGAGTTCGCGTGACGGGTGTTGCGTAACGGGCGTGCGGCGTGCGTGATCGCCGCGCGCACGATGGCGGCGGCGCGCGCGCAAACGGGCGATCGGCGAACGCCGCGACGCATCGCCCGGGGCGCCGTTCCGATCCTGCCTGCCTGACTGCCTGCCTGACATCCCGGCGTAACGTCCCGCTCGAACCGCTCGCCTTGCTTCGCGACGTCGGTCTTCTCACGGGCCGAATCGACGTCCGGCTTCGGTCGGTTCGACGGCCGGCCGTTTCTCGACGCGGCGCGCTTTCCTTCCATTCGTCTTTTTCGCGACATGCGCGCGCGATCGCGAGCCGCGATGCATTTCGTTTCGCCTCATCTCATTTCGTCTCGCTTCACCTCGCGGCGCATTCGCGCGCGACGTTTCATGCAGGCAGCGATGCGCTCGACGCGGCGTCAGGCATCGGGATCGTTGCGAAGGCCGGCATCTTTCGGCCCGATCGCATCGGGGCGCGCGGAAAAAGACGCGTCGCGCCGGCTTGAAACCGGACCCGCACGGGCATCGCGCTTGCCGAGCTTGCCGCGATGCGCTCAAGATGCCCGCATCGCGGCCCGAGGGACCGACCGGTTGTGCCAACCGGCCGATCGACTCCGATCGCATCCGACGGTCGATCGGCATGACGAAAAGGGGAAATCCATGCAGATACGTCACGTTGCATCGCGTGCGATGTCGGCCGCCGCGCTCACGCTCGCGCTCGCGGCCGCTGCGTCGTCGAACGCGCGAGCTTCCGCGTCGTTGCCCGCGCTACGGGCCGACGCCCGTCAGGTGTCGGTGTCCGGGCTGTCGTCGGGCGCGTTCATGGCGGTGCAGTACCAGGTCGCGTATTCGGCGTCGGTGATCGGCGCGGGCGTGGTCGCGGGCGGCCCGTATTACTGCGCGAAGGGCAAGCTCGCGAACACGAAGAACTGCATGCAAGGCATGCCGGATACCGAGCAACTGATGACCAGGGCGCGCGACTTCGAGGCGAGCGGCCAGATCGATCCGCTCGCGAACCTGAAGCATGCGAAGGTCTATCTCTTCAGCGGCACGAAAGACGCGGTCGTGAGTCAGCCTGTCGTCGACGCGACGTGGTCGTTTTTCTGGCTGGCGGGCGTGCCTGCGGCAAATCTCGCGTACGTCGTCGACGTGCCGGCCGGACACGCGTTCGTCACGCCTGCCGCTGGCGGCGTGTGCAGCGCGAACGCGACGCCCTTCATCAATCATTGCACCGTCTCGCAAGCGGGCTACGACCAGGCGGGAGCGCTCCTTCAGGCGATCTACGGGCCGCTGTCGCCGCCCGTCGCGCAACCGGCGGGGCGCGCGATCACGTTCAATCAGCGTGAGTTCGCGCCCGTGGCGAGCGGGCTTGCGAAAGACGGCTACGCATACGTGCCGCGCGCGTGCGACGCGAACGCCGGCTGCAAGGTGCACGTGGTGTTCCACGGTTGCCTGCAATCGGCGGACGTCGTGCGCGACATGACGACCTACCGGAACTGGGCGGATGCGAACGATATCGTCGTGCTGTATCCGCAGGTGGCGGCGGATTTGCCCGTCAATCCGCAGGGATGCTGGGACTGGTTCGCTTATACGGGGCAGGAGTATGCGTTGAAGTCGGGGGCGCAGATGCGCGCGGTGCGCAAGATGATCGAACGGGTGACGTCGTCGCATTGACGCGCAGACGCGCAGACGCGCTCGCGCGTGAAGCCGCGGCGACGCGGCGCGGGAGGGAGCAGGAAGGCGGCGGCGCGCATGCGGCGTGGCGTGCATGACGCTTCGCCGCCGCCCGCCGCATGGGGAGAGCAGCGGAGGTGCGCGCGGCGCGCACGCGGAGTGTTCACGGCCGGCGCGGGCGGCGTCGTACCGCCGGCGCCGGCGTCAGTCCGCCTCGCGGTACACCTGCGCGAAGCGCTGCGCCTGCACGACGCCGTAGTCGCCCGGCGCGTATTGCATCACCCAGTCGCCCGCGTCGCCATGCAGTGTGTCGCCGCCCGCCGAGCGCGCGATCGAGAACGGCGCGTCCATCCGCTTCGCGAGCACGACGGCGGGACGGTTGCGGTACGCGCCCGGCGCGCCGTGCACGACGCTGTCGGCGGCGGGCAGGTACTTCGCGTCGAAGCGCTCGCGCGACACCACCCAGCGGTCGCCCGTCGAACCGGTGACGAGCGCGTCGCCCGCCGCATAGCGGTTCGGCCCTTCGAGGCTCATCAGCTCGCCTGCCTGCGCGGCGAATTTGACCTGGACCGTCTCGTTCTTGACGACGCGCAAGGCGTCCGGATCATTGCGGAGGTCGACGTTTTTCAATTCGATCATGTTGATTTTGTCAATAAAAGCGCATCACTTTAGCGCGAATCCAGGCGCGCGTGAACGCCGACCTTGCGGGCAACGGAGGCAGCGACGAATATGAAGTGATCGCGTCTCGATTTGCCGTCCGACTGTGTCGACCTGTCCGGGCGACGCCGGCCGTCGTTGCCGTCGCCCGGCGGGATCAAGGGGAAATCCATGCAGATGCGCCACGCCGCCGCGCGCGCGATCCTCGCCGCCGCGTTGACCATCGCGCTCGCCGCCGTGTCCGCGAGCGCGCAAGCTTCGCCGCCGCTGCCCGCGCTGCGCGCGGACCCGAACCAGGTGTCGGTGTCCGGGCTGTCGTCGGGCGCGTACATGGCGGTGCAGTATCAGGTCGCGTATTCGGCGTCGGTGATCGGCGCGGGCGTGATCGCGGGCGGCCCGTACTACTGCGCGGCGGGCAGCCTCACGAACACGGGCATCTGCATGGGACTCTTGCCGAACACGGTGCCCGATTCCGGGCTGCTGCTGACCGCCGCGCTGGGCTTCGCGGCGAGCGGTCAGATCGATCCGCTCGCGAACCTGCAGCGCGCGAAGATCTATCTGTTCAGCGGCACGAAGGACACGATCGTCCGCGAGCCCGCCGTCGATGCGACGTGGTCGTTTTTCTGGCTGGCCGGCGTGCCCGTGACGAACATCGTCTACGTCGCCGACATTCCGGCCGGGCACGCATTCATCACGCCGTCGGCAGGCAACGCGTGCGATGCGAACGCCGCGCCGTACATCAGCCATTGCAGGGTCGGTCAGTCGGGCTACGACCAGGCGGGCGCGCTGCTCGAGACGATCTACGGGCCGCTTGCGCCGCCCGTCGCGCAGCCGACGGGGCGCGCGATCACGTTCGACCAGCGCGAGTTCGCGCCGGCGTCGAGCGGGCTCGCGGCGGACGGCTACGCGTACGTGCCGAGCGCATGCGGCGCGAGCGCCGGCTGCAAGGTCCACGTCGTGTTCCATGGCTGCCTGCAGTCGGCGGACGTCGTGCGCGACATGACGACCTACCGGAACTGGGCGGATGCGAACAATATCGTGGTGCTGTATCCGCAGGTCGCGAAGGCCGGCACGCCGGGCAATCCGCAGGGATGCTGGGATTGGTTCGCGTATACCGGGCAGAACTATGCGCTGAAGTCGGGCGCGCAGATGCGCGCGGTGCGGGCGATGATCGATCGGGTGACGTCCGCGCGGTGACGCGCGTGTGCCGTAGAGGCGGGGTTCGGGCGGCTCGGGCGCGCGTGCGAGGGGCGAGCGAATCGGCGAGCTAGCGAGCTAGCGAGCTAGCGGCGGGCCGGTGAACGCGTGATGACCGAGCGAGCGTGTGCCGTAGGGGACGGTTATGGGGCGACGCGTCGGAGATTGGTTCGCGGTGCGTTCGCGAGGTTGCGCGCTCGCCCAACGCGCCGCAAGCGGGCGTGAGCTGACGGGAGCGTGTCGCGCGGGCCCGCGCGACACGCTTTTCATGCCGTTACTGCGCGGCGCCCGAGCTCGCGGCGGCCTGGCCGTCCGCCTTGCCCGGATGCTTGCGCGCGCGCGCCTTGCCCGGCTCCGGGTGCAGCCACTTGCGGAACGTCGAATCGGCGAGCGTCTTCTGCTCGGCCGGGAAGCTCGCGTACAGCGGCGCGAAGGCGTCGGAGAGCTTCTTCGCGCCGTCGGCGTTCGCCTGCGTCAGCTCGGCGTATTGCTTCATGTCGTCGAGCGCGGACGCGTTCTTGTTTTCCATCCGCTCGCGATAGAGCCGCGCCATCGTCGCGCCGTTGTCGCGCATCGTGTCGGCGAACGTCTTCCATTGCGCTTCCTGCTCCGGCGTGATCTTCAACTGGTTGTGCAGGTACGTGATGCGCTCCTCGACGCGCGCTTCATGACGCGCGGCGGCGGCAGGGGCGGAGGCCGGCGCGGCCGGCGCCGACGCGCTCGTCTGCGCGTGCGCGAGCGTGGCCGCCAGCGCGAGCGCGGCAGCAAAAGTCAGCGAGATCTTTTTCATTGGAGCTCCTGTGTGGTCGTCGGACGGGAATTCGGATGCGGGCGCGGCGCGTTCGACCGCCTGCGCGGCGCGCGTCCCGCGCTATTAGTAGCACGGTATCGGGCCGTTGGGCGACGATGCGACATCTGCTTACAACCGAAACGAATCGAAATCACGCCTGTGCGGGGGAGGTTTCGGCCGGCGTGCGCGTCGGCGTGCGGCGGGTGGATCAGGGCGTGCGCGCGGTGGCGGGGCCGCGATCGGCGACGCCTTCGTCGAGTCGGCGCGCCGTGGCGCGAATCGGATCGCTTGCGGTGTGTGTCGGCAAGCTGCGAAAGCGCGGCGCCGATGTCTGGAATCCGGACGGCGGCGAAGGATGTGCGCAACGCGCTTCGATGAATGGATGTCTCAACCGACCAACCGGCCAACCGGCCAACCGGCCAACCGACCAACCGACCAACCGACCAACCGACCAAGTGACCAAGCCGGACCGACATCGACCGACACCGGCGCACCAGCGCGGCGTCCATCTTGCTCTCGCGCCCGCGCGCAGCGTCCCCGTCGCTCGCACGACAGCTCGGTACGGCGGATTCGGTCGAAAAGCCGATCGGTCTGTCGATCGAACGCGAGGTTGGGCGCGCGGCCGTTCGGCGCTATCATCGCGGCACTTCCATTTGCCGATTCGCCATGCGTCCACCCCGACTCGATCAACTCGACGAACTCGACCGCAACCTCGTCGCGCTATTGCAGGCGAACGCCCGCGCGAGCGTCGCGGATCTCGCGCGGCAACTGGACGTCGCGCGCACGACCGTGCTCGCGCGGATCGCGCGGCTCGAGCGCACGCAGGTGATCGCGGGCTACAGCGTGCGGCTCGGGCAGGACGTGCTCGACGCGAGCATCTACGCGTACGTCGGCATCATCCTCGCGCCGAAGTACGGCAAGGACGTGCTCAAGCGCCTCGATCGCATGCCGGAGGTGCAACTGCTGTGCGCGGTGAGCGGCGAGTACGACTACGTCGCGTGGCTGCGCGCCGATTCGCCCGAGCGCCTGAACGATCTGCTCGATCAGATCGGCGCGCTCGAAGGCGTCGAGCGGACGACGACGTCGATCATCCTCGCGCGCAAGATCGACCGCGGGACGATCGGCTGACGCGCCGCGTCGCCCGAGCGCGCGACGGGCGAGGACGAATGAGACAACCTTGACGAGAGGCCGGGATCATGACGACGAGCCAAACCTATTCGCGCCCCGAGCGGCTGCTGCAGATCGCGTCGTGGGGCATCGCCGTGGCGTTCGCGCTGTTCCTCAACATGCTGGGCAGCCTCGTGATCCGCGACATGGCGTTCGCGCCGCGCGGCGGGCCGCCGACGCTCGCGCGCTACGCCGACACGCAGGCGGACGCCGCGCTGCGCGCGTCGCAGCGGGAACTGCAGCGCGAGCAGGGCGCGCTGACGGATAAGGCCGACGCGTTCGCGACCGCCCGCAATCGCGCGCAGCAGGACTACGACCAGGCGAAGGAGAGCTTTCGCAACTGGATCGCGACGCGCAGCGCGACGGGCGACGCGAGCCGCAACCCGGAGGTGCTCGCGCGCACGCGCCAGCTCGACGAGCTGCAGGCAGCCGTGGCCGGATGGCAGCGCCGGCACGATCAGATCGCCGATCAGCTCGACGCGCTGCGCAAGCGCCAGGACGACGTGAGCGCGCAGCTCGCGCAATCGCGGACGCAGGCCGAGCAGCGCTTCGAGCAGGCGAGCCGGCGCTACGAGCTCGTCGTGTTCGCGTGGCGGCTCGCATTCACGCTGCCGATCCTCGTGCTCGCGGTCTGGCTGTTCGTCCGTTACCGGAAAGTGCGCTACTGGCCGTTCGTCTATGGCTTCGGGATGTTCGCGCTGACGGCGTTCTTCGTCGAGCTCGTGCCGTATCTGCCGAGCTTCGGCGGCTACGTGCGCGTCATCGTCGGCATCGTGCTGACGGTGTTCGCGGGCGTCTACATGCTTCGCGCGTTCCAGCGGTACGTGGAGCGCAAGCGCGAGGAGATGCGGCGCAGCCAGCGCGAACGCGCACAGGCGATCGATTACGACAAGGCGATCGCCGCGTATCAGAAGAAGCTGTGCCCGTCGTGCGACAAGCCATGGAACCTGGGCGGCGACGGCGCGACGTTCTGCATCCACTGCGGGCTCAAGCTGTTCGAGCCGTGCGGGTGCGGCACGCGCAACTTCGCGTTTTTCCCGTTTTGCAGCGGCTGCGGGGCGTCGGTGAGCCGTGCGGAAGACGAGCGGCGGCGCGCGGACGACGCGTGACGCATCACGCATGACGCGCGGCCGGCGCGTCATGCGTGCGTCATGGGTGTGTGGCGGGCGGCCGTTTGCGCGCGCGGCCGGGTTACGGCGATTCGATCACTTTGCAGGGCTTGTTGCAGTCCGTGTACCTCATGCACGTCTTGTTCGAGACGAGCCGTTGCAGGTTTTCCCGCGCGAGCTTCTTGGCTGCCGTGCACGCGTCGTGGCTCTTGCCCGGGGCGACGCCCGTGGCCGACCGCCCGCGGTCGGCCTTGCACGGGTCGGCGGGCGCGCCTTCCTTGATCGAGCAACGCCCCTCCTGACTGACTTTTGCCGCGTGAGCGGCAGGCGCGGCGGCGAGCGACGCGAAGCCTGCGACGACGGCAAGACGGATCAGACGGCCTGCGTTCCGGGTCACGATTGTCATTGTTCTTCTTTCCATTGAATGCGTCCGAGACCGGCCGGCCTCGGACGAGCCGGCCGCCCGTAGGGGCGCGGCGATGGGCCGGCGGCGCGCCGGAGCCGGGCGGGATCGATGCGTCACGGCGCGATGCGGCGCGACGATGCCCGCGATCGAGCCTAAGAAAGCCGAAAGCGTGCCGTCAAGCTGCGAAATCTGGTGGGCGGGCAACGCGCGTCGAATGGCGGCCGATGCCTTGCGGCGCGTCGCGGCGACATGGTGGCGACACGGCGGCGATCTGGTGGCGATCTGGTGGCGATATGGCGGCAATATCGCGGAGCAGCACAGGCGGGCGGTCCGCTCGAATCGGCCGCCCGCCGATCGTTTTCGACGAATCGTCGAAAACGATCGGCAATCCGTCGAAAATTCGCGTCGATCCGCATCAGTTTTCGTCTACAAAGTGTTTTTGCACATCCCTACACTTTCCGACAGGGCAACACGCCACTTACAACAATCACCTTGTCAGGAGAGAACGACATGAAAATCGCCATCGTCGGCGCGGGTCTCATCGGTCACACCATCGCTCATCTGTTGCGCGAAACCGGCGACTACGAAGTCGTCGCGTTCGACCGCGATCCGGACGCGCTCGCGAAGCTCGCGAACGAAGGGATCGCGACGCTGCGTGTCGATTCCGCCGATGCGACCGCGATCCGCGAAGCGGTGAAGGGCTTCGACGCGCTCGTCAACGCGCTGCCGTACTACCTGGCCGTCAACGTCGCCGCCGCCGCGAAGGCTGCGGGCGTCCATTACTTCGATCTGACCGAGGACGTGCGCGCGACGGGCGCGATCCGCGAGCTCGCCGAAGGCGCGAACCGCGCGTTCATGCCGCAGTGCGGCCTCGCGCCCGGCTTCATCGGCATCGCCGCGCACGAGCTCGTGAACGGCTTCTCCGAGGTGCGCGACGTGAAGATGCGCGTCGGCGCGTTGCCCGAGTATCCGACCAACGCGCTGAAGTACAACCTGACGTGGAGCGTCGACGGCCTCATCAACGAATACTGCCAGCCGTGCGAAGCGGTTCGCGACGGCCGCCGCCAATGGGTGCAGCCGCTCGAGGGGCTCGAGCATTTCTCGCTCGACGGCATCGAATACGAGGCGTTCAACACGTCGGGCGGCCTCGGCACGCTGTGCGAGACGCTCGAAGGCAAGGTCGAGACGCTCGATTACAAGTCGGTCCGCTATCCGGGCCACCGCGAGCTGATCCAGTTCCTGCTCGAGGATCTGCGCCTGTCGACCGATCGCGACACGCTGAAGGCGATCATGCGCCGCGCGGTGCCGTCGACGAAGCAGGACGTCGTGCTCGTGTTCGTCACGGTGACGGGCATGAAGCACGGCCAGCTCGTGCAGGACGTGTTCACGCGCAAGATCTTCGCGAAGGAAGTTTGCGCAATGCCGATGAGCGCGATCCAGATCACGACGGCGGGCGCGATGTGCGCGGTGCTCGATCTGTTCCGCGAAAAGAAGCTGCCGCAGAGCGGCTTCGTGCGCCAGGAGCAGGTGCCGCTGCATGCGTTCCTCGCGAACCGCTTCGGCAAGCTGTACGAGGGCGGCACGCTCGAGAGGATGCACGCGCTCGCGTAATGCTTGCGCCGCGCGCGACGCGTGTTGCGCGCGGCGAGCGGTGCCGACCGGAGCGCGGCGCGTCAACGTGAATCGCGGCGCGTCGATGCAAAGACCGCAAAGACCCCGCGAAACGACGCCGGGCCGGCCGTAGGGCCGCCCGGCGTTTTTTGCAAGCCGTGTCGGAAACGGAAATGGGACAGCCGTCGCGATTCGCCGCGTCAGGCGGGCAGCGGCGGCACGGTCGACGCGCCGCGCGCGGGCGGCGGCGCGATGTGATCGAGGAGCGCGCCGACGTCGGCATCCGACGGCGCGGTGTTGTCGAACATCAGGAGGCCTTCGCACTGCTCGCCCGTCGGGATGAAGCGGCGCTGCCGGTATTCGTCCCAGTGCGCGAGCTTGTAGGCGTCATTCGGGTTGCCGCGCGCGACGATCCGCGTGTGCGCGGTCTCCTCCGCCGTGTGGACCCAGACGATGCGCAGCTCGACGTCGGGCCCGATGCCGAGCCACGCGCGGTCCAGGAGGCGCCTGTCGCGCACTTCGCGCGACATCGGGCCGACGACGATCACGCTGATGCCGAGCTCGAGGTTCTCGCGCGCGGTGTCGAGGAGCCCCTGATATTCGGGATCGCGCAGATGCTGAAGATAAAGCGGGCTGTCGCGGTCGTTCGGGTCGTGCGTCAGCGCGCCCATCGCGGCCGAGCTGTAGCGGCCGTACAGCGTGTCCTTGTCGAGCAGGCAAAACGCTTCGCCCGTCGTCTTCATCAGCGGCCGGATCAGCCGCTTCGCGAGCGTCGTCTTGCCCGTGCCGGCATGGCCGCAGAAAAACACCAGATACGTCACGAACGGCTGCCCTCCGGGGCGGCGGGCTCGCTCGCCCGGTGTGCGTCGTCGGGCGAGCCCGTCGGGAAATTGCCGCTCGCTTCGAGCCACATCGCGTTGATGATGCCGAAGCCGAGCGCGACGCCGATGCCGAGAATCCATGCGAAGTACCACATCGCTGCCTCCTTGACGCTCAGGACGGCGGCATGGGCCGCCGGACGATTCGAGGGAGCGCCGCTTCGCGCGAGGGCGGGCGGCGACGCGTGCACGACGCCGATCATGACCAATATCGGCGGCCCGCGCAAGCGACGCGTCGCCGCCGCTTCGCGCGAGAGCGGCTAAACTGTGCGCCGGAATCGCTTCGAACCTAGCAACAGCATGCTGATCAATTGCGCCGCATACCAGGATGGCCGCAAGCTGGCCGACATCGACATCGACGACATCAGCGACTACGTCGCGAAGCCCGAGTGCTTCGTCTGGGTCGCGCTGAAGGACCCCGAGCCGGAAGAAATCGAACGGATGGGCGAGGAGTTCGATCTGCACGAACTCGCGCTCGAGGACGCACGCAAGGGCCATCAGCGCCCGAAGATCGAGGAATACGGCGATTCGCTGTTCGCGGTGCTGCATACGCTGGAGATCGACGGGCAAGGCGAGCTTCGGTTGGGCGAGCTGAACGTGTTCGTCGGCCCGAACTACGTGCTGTCGATCCGCAATCACACCGAGCAGGACTTCCGCGCGGTGCGCGCGCGCTGCGAGCGCGAGCCGCATCTGCTGAGGGAGGGCGCCGCGTTCGTGTTCTACGCGTTGATGGACCAGGTCGTCGACCGCTATTTCCCGATCCTCGAGGCGCTCGGCGCGGAGCTGGAGGCGCTCGAGGACCGGATCTTCGAGAAGACGGGCACGGCCGCCGCCCGTGCGCTGATCGAGGATCTGTACACGCTCAAGCGCCGGCTCGTGATGCTGCACCAGCACACGGCGCCCCTCGTCGAGCCGCTCGCGAAGCTCGTCGGCGGGCGGATTCCGCAGGTCTGCGCGGGCATGGACCACTATTTCCGCGACGTCTACGACCATCTGCTGCGGATCGTGCGGACGATCGAAGGGCGGCGCGAGATGCTCGTGACCGCGCTCCAGGTGAACCTCGGGATGATCTCGCTCGCGGAAAGCGAGGTGACGAAGCGGCTCGGTTCGTTCGCCGCGCTGTTCGCGATCCCGACGATGATCGCCGGGATCTACGGGATGAACTTCAACAACATGCCGGAGTTGCACTGGCGCTACGGCTTCTATGTGTGCCTCGGCGTGATGGCGGCCGCCGATCTGTTCCTGTGGAAACGCTTCAGGAAGGCCGGATGGCTGTGAGCCGCCGTGCTCACGCGGGCGTCGCGAGCTTGCCGACGACGACGCTCCACGGCCGCACCCGCCAGCGCTTGACGAGGCCGTTCGCGACGTAAGGATCGGCTTGCGCGAACGCCTCGGCGGCGGCGGGCGACGGCGCGTCGAACACGAGCACCGCTTCGTCGGCCGGATCGGCGAGCGCGCCCGCGAGCAGCAGCTCGCCGCGCGCGGTGGCCGCCTTCGCGAGCTCGAGATGCTCGGCGCGGTACGTGCCGCGCCGCTCGAGATAGTCGTCGACGAGTTCGTAGGTCAGCAGGTAGTACATGGAGCGCTCCTCGCAGGATGGGGCATGCCGGCCCGTCGGCGCGAACCTGCGGCGGGCGGTTATACGGGCAACGGCCACGGGCAACGGCCAGTAAACGGCCAGTATAGGCTGGGCTTCGCGGGCGCCGCATCGTGTAACAATCGGTCGCGGGCGAACACCTCGCATCGACCGCGCGCCGCCCCTGAACGTTCGCGTCGGCGCGCCCGGCGGGTTTGAGCGCCGAATCGCGTCGGCGGCGCGGCGGTTGCCGCGCGTCGCGGCGAAGACGCCGTTACAAATCGATACGGACCGTGGCGCCCGCACGCGTCAGACTGGCGCGCAATGCGCACGTTCGTCCGCATGTTCATCCATCGGGCGGACGCTGCGGACGCATCGCGCGACGGCAGACGCACGAGCGTACGCGAGCGCTCACGACCGTCGCGCGGCATGCCTTTGCGATACGCAGGCGGCGCGATCGCGACGCCGCACCGAATCACACGACACCACACGAATCGATGAAGCTCCGAACACTGTTGCTACTGGGAATGTCGTCCGCCATGCTCGCCGCGTGCGGCTGGTTCCATGCGGGCCCCGGCGAGCGCGACATCGACGCGGCCGTGCGCCGCGCGCTCGACGCGGAGAATCGCGGGCCGCTCAACTCGATGCTTGGCCAGCCGCTGCCGGTGGCGGCCGACGTCGCGTCGGTGAAGCCCGTCGGCGATTGCACGAAGGTGGCCGAGCGCACGTATTCGTGCAACGTCGCGATCACCTGGCACGACGGGCGGCCGGACGAAGGCGACGCGTCGCTGCGCACGACGCTCACGTTCACCGAGGGCAGCGACGGCGCGTGGCAGACGTCGCACGTCGATGCGGCGCTCGCCGCCGGTGCGGCGAAGTCGCTGATCGACCGCATCAGCGGTGCGATCGCGGCGAGCGGCGCGTCGCAGCCGCAGTGAGCCGGCCGTTCGCGGCCGGTGGTCGGCGGGAGTGCGGCGTATTTCGGCGTGCGGCGGCGACCGGTTTCATGCAATTGAGCTGCCGCCGAAGCGGCGCGTGGCGTGTCGCTCATCGCTCGGAGCCGATGTGAGCGCACGGCGATCGGCTTCGGGCGGGGCCCCCGCGCGTTGCAACGACCGATCGCGGCGGTGGGCGCCGTGGTGCGCGCGGCATGTGCTCGGTCGCGGCGATTGGAGGCGGGCTGGGCGGTAAATGGTCGCCGCGACAGCGAACTCGCGCGCGAGCGCGACGCCCGATCGCATTCGGCGATTGGCCGCTGCACGGAAAGATTGTGGCGCGAGAAGGTTGGGAAAGGCGGGGAACCGGGCCGCGAAGAAGCGCTCGCGCAAGCCCTAAGCCCTAACAGAGGCCGTTGAAATTCTCTCCTGCAAGGTGTCGGAGAAAATCGTCGACCTCTCTGAATGCGCGACAAACCGCTCGTTCGGCTTCGGTATGGGGGAGGCTCCCCCAAAACCTTGTGCGAGGAGCACCTCGCAAACCAGTTTTTCAATGGCCTGGTCAGCCCAACGCCGCGAGCCGTAACCTACCGCGCGCGGCCCGCGGCCCGCGCGTCACGCGACGTCAGTGATGCGCGTACGTGCGCGGCGCGCGCACGGCACGCCGCACGTGGTGTCGGCGCTGCTTGTGATGATGCGTCGTTTTCACGGCGTGCCGTGTCGGCGTGGCCTGCGCGCCGCCGGACATGCCCGTCTGACCTTCGCCGAAGTGATAGGTCTGCGCGTGGGCGACCGGCGCCAGCGCGGTCAGCGCGAATGCGGCGCAGGCGGCCGCGATGAGAATCGAAAGCTTCAAGAGAATGTGCTCCGGTCGGATAAGGCGAACGAGCATAGCGCGACTGCGGGCCGTGTGCCTTTCGTTTGCCTGCGCCGAATGATCTTTGACAATCGCGCGACGCGCTCGATGCCGGCGCGTCGCGCGGACGGGGCGACGCGCGCGGCCCGTCTCGCATCGACGCGGACGGCCGGCGCCGCGCATTGGCTTGTTACGCCGCCGTCGGTCGGCTCAGTACTGGCGATTGTCGTCGCCGCGTCGGTCGTCGCGCCCGCGGTCGCCGTCGCGATAGCCGCCGCGATCGTCACGCCGGTCGTCGCGCCGGTTGTCGTCACGGCGATAGTATTGCGGCGGATGCGAGCGTTCCCATTCAGCGCGTTCCCAGTAGCGCTGGCCGTCCCAATAACGGTCGCCGTGCCAGCCGATGCCGACGTTCACGCCGACGGCGGGTTCGGCCGGATACACAGCGCAGCCTGCGAGCATTGCGCTCGCGAGGAGCGGCAGAAGCATCAGTTTTTTCATGACTTTCAACCCCATGAAGTCGGTTCGTAACCCGAATCATAGAGAGTTGGCGGACCGCCGCGTGTAAAGGATTGCAACGGTATATGACGATGACGGCCGCCGCGCCGCGCGATGCGGCGCCGCGTGTCGTCCCGGGCGGCGGACCGACGCTCGGGAAAGGCACGACGCTCGTGCAGCCGCCGAAGGCCGTTCATTCGCGACCGGGGTGCGCATGCCGTGTGCCGCCGTGCGCCGCCGCGCGCCCATTCGCATCGGCTCGCGCCGCAAGTGAATCGACGCGGCGCGATCGCATCACTCGCTTCGCGGCGGCGGCAGGTTCTGCACCATCAGCGTCTGCGGATTCGACAGAGGAATGCCCGCCGCGCGCAGCCGCTTGAGGATCTCGAACAGCAGATCGCTCTTCGTCGTCCCGGCGATGCGCGGACTGCCGACGTAGCCCGTCACGCTGAGCGTGATCCCGTCCGGCGTGAGCTGGCTGAACGTGACGGACGGCGCGGGCTTCTCGAGGATCGCCGCGTGCTCGCGGTACGCGCCGAGCAGCAGGTCGCGCACTTGCTCGGGATCGGTGTTGAGCGGGAACGTGAGCATCAGCGTCGCGACGCCTTGCGTGCTGTTGCCCATCGTCACGTTGCGCAGGTTCTGCGAGATCAGCTGCGAGTTCGGCACGATCACGGTCGAGCGGTCGGACAGCTGGATCTCGGTCGCGCGCACGTTGATCCGGCGGATGTCGCCTTCGACGCCCGAGATGCTGATCATGTCGCCGACCTTCACCGGCCGCTCGGTCAAGAGGATCAGCCCGGACACGAAGTTCTTCACGATTTCCTGCAGGCCGAAGCCGATGCCGACGGACAGCGCGCTCACGATCCACGCGAGGTTGTCCCACTTGACGCCGAGCAGCGACAGCGTGAGCAGCACGATCGCGACGTAGCCGACATTGCTGAAGAGCGTGATGAGCGACGCGCGCATGCCGGGGTCCATGCCGATCGCCGGCAGCAGCTCGTTGTCGAGCCAGCGACGCACCGAGCGCAGCAGATAGAGGCCGACCGCGAGCGCGAGCGCCGCGTTCAGGATGCGGTCGGGCACGATGTTCAGGCGCTGCAGCTTGTCGCCGCCGAACATCGAGATCACGCTCACGAGCAGGTCGTTCGGCGTCGTGCCGAAGCCGCCCGTCAGCAGCGCGACCACGGCGACGAGCAGCAGCATGCTCGTGCCGAACCCGGACAGCACGGTCTTCGCCTGATCGAGATGGCTGTCGTTCAGCCCGAACAGATGCTTGATCAGCTTGCCGCTCGACAGGTTCGCGGAAAACGCGCTCGCGCACACGTCGCGCGTGAGACGGGTCAGCAGGTACAGGCTGCCGAGCACGATCTCGAACCAGACGAGCTCGTAGGTCAGAAAGCGGGCGACGGAGATATAGCCGACGAGCAGCGCGACGAGCGCCGCGACGACGGTCAGCGTGACGCCTGCGTGGATCAGCCCGGCGAGCGTCGAGCGCGCCTCGGGCGGCTCGCCCGCCGCGGCGAGCGCGGTGCGCACGCGGTTCGCGCGCAGCAGCGACGCGCCGATCGTCATGACGACGACGAGCGACACGATCCCGCGGCCGAACAGCGTGACCTGCACGCTCGTGTCGGCCGTGCGGTTCAGTTGCTCGAGCGCGCCCGCGACGAGCAGCAGCGTCGCGAGGATCGCCGGGAACGGCCGCATCGCGAGCGCGACTTCGTCGGCGAGCGCGGGCAGGCGCCAGCTCGGATGGCGCGTGCACAAGAGCGCGCGGCCGAGGCCCGCGATCAGCGCGCAGGTCAGCGCGAGCTTCGCGAGCTCGTCGGCGAAATCCTGCAGTGCGCTCGGCAGCGCGTAGTCGCGCGTGAGCGCGAGGTAGACGAGCTGCACCGTGACGCCCGTCGTCACGACGCTCGCCAGCACGACCGACGTCGCGAGCGCGCTGCGCCGCACGCGGGTTTCCGGCAGCTTCGTCAGGCTGAACCAGGCGAGCGCGCGCTCGGCGAGCCGCCTGCCGATCGTCCACACGGCGAGCGCGGCGGCGATGAGGAGCGCGGTGCCGAGCCGCCGGCCCGGCTCCCACGCCGCGCGCAGCATTTGCCCGATCTGCGCGCCGAACGCGTCGAGCTCCTGCCGGTCGTCGTCCGACGGATGGAAGAGGGGCGCCCAGAACTGCGCGCCGAGGATGCTGCCCGAGCGCAGCACGAGCTGGTCGCGCAGCAGGCTGCGACGCAGCTTCGAGTATTGCTGGGTCAGGTTGACGAGGCTGTCCTTCTCGTCGGCGGCCTGCTTGAGCGCGGCGTCGAACTGCGTCTTGCGCGCGTTCAGGTCCGCGCGCTGCCGCGCGACGGCGGCCGTCTCGGGCGCGGCGCCCGGCGCGGGCGGCGGGCCTAGCACGTCGAGCTGCGCCTGGAGCTGCGCGCGCGCGGGCACGAGCGCGGCCGTCAGCTTCTCGACGTCCGTCGCGAGCGCTTGCGTCGCTTCGTCGAGCGCGTTCAGCTGCTTGTACGTCGTCGCGGTCGACGCCTGCTGCTTGATGCGGTCGAGCGTGACCTGCACGCGCTTGAGCTCGGCGACGGCCTCGTCGCGCGAGATCGTCGGCGCGGGCGGCACGGTCGCGCCGGACGCGAGGTCGACGGCCGCGACGGCGGGCAGCGCCACACAGAACAGATGAAATAGACAAACGAGCGCGACATGGCGCGCAAATTTCGGAAAACGGACCATCGGGAAACCTTACAGATCGGTTGCGCGAACGGACAACCGGAATGCGCTGTAGATTGCCACGGTTTTTCGGCTCGCGTATCGCCGACGACAATCCGAAACAACTGAAAGGAAAACGAAATATTCAGGTTCTTGACAGCGCATGCCGCGCGCCGCCGCGCGCCGGTGCCGCGCGCGGCTCCGGTCGCGATGCGCGGCGGCGCGCGGCGGACCTCAGATCCGCTCGATCGGTATGTATCGGCCGTCCTTGCCGATGGGCGTCACCGGCAGGCCGGCCTTCTCGCGGCGCTTTCGTTCCTTCGCGAGCGGCGGGCAGCTGTGCGCGTCGTAGTACATGACCATGCAGTCGAGGCACAGCAGGCATTCCATCGGATCGATCCGGCCGGCGGCGTCGATCGCCTGCGAGCCGCAGCCGACCGCGCACGTATGGCAGCTCGTGCATTCGGGCTTGCGGCGCAGCTTGAGGAGCCGCAAGCGCCCGGGCAGCGCGAGGCTCGCGCCGAGCGGGCACAGATACTTGCAGAACGGCCGCTCGATGAAGATCGACGCGCCGACGACGAGCGTCCAGAACAGCATGAAAGGCCACGAGCGGTTGAGGACGCCGACGAGGAAGGTCGTCTTGAACGGCTCGATCTCGGCGAGCTTCTCGGCCCACGGCATCGAAAAGAACGACACGACGAGCAGCACGACGAACACCGCGTACTTCAGCATGCGCAGCCGGCCGTGCCAGCGCGGCGGCAGCTTGCGCTGCAGGCGCGCGAGGCCTGTTGCGCGCGCGGTCTTGTAGAGCAGCTCGGACAGCGAGCCGAACGGGCACAGCCAGCCGCAGAAGAGGCCGCGGCCCCAGACGATCGCAGTGATCGCGATCGCGATCCAGAACAGGAAGACGAACGGATCGGACAGGAAAAGCCCCCAGTTCCAGCCGCCCGCGAGCGAATGGACGAGCGTGAGTACCTGCGTGATCGACGGCTGCGCCATCTCGTGCCAGCCGGCGAAGCCGATCGCGATCAGCCAGCTCGCGGTCTTCGGCCACGACACCCAGCGCTTGTCCGCGCGCGTCGCGCGGCGCACCCAGCGCTCGCGCGTCGCGAAGAAGAGCGTGACGCCCGCGATCCAGGCGACGAACAGGCCGATCTCGAGATGCTTGGCCGTCCAGGCCTTGCGCCACGCGGGCACGTCTTCGTCGACGCGCGGGCGGCCGCCCGCGAGGAATTCGCCCGGCAGCCAGTACCGGGAGCCGAACGCGGAGAACGTCTTCGCGCCCGTCTCCTCGTCGGACCGGTGGCCGAGGAACACGAACTGCCACGGATACGCGGCGCTGAACCGCGTGCTGCGCACGATGAAAATGCCCGTCTCGTCGAAGGCCGGCGCGCCGGCCGCCTGCATCGCGTACAGATTCAGGTAGTCGGAATCCTTGAACGTGAACGCGTTGATGCCTTGCCGGACCTGGATGCGATCGTAGATGCCGCCGCGCACGAAGCCCGAGCCCTTGAACGACTCGGTGCCGTTCGCGACGACGAACAGCGCGTGCTCGCCCGGTTTCAGCCGGCTCATCAGTTGCGCGTATTCGTAGTCGCCGAGGATGCTCTTGCCGATCGCGGGCGCGTTCAGATAGCCGTAGTAGAGATCGAGATAGGGCGCGCCCGTGTCCGGCGCGCCGACGTCGGCCGGCCGGATCGCGAGATGCGCGAGCGCGCCGCGCTCGACGAGCGTCCGCCACGCATAGCGCGTGTTCGACGGCAGCAGCCTCGCCTGCGGCAGCACTGTTTCCTTCACGATGCCGACCTGGCTCGCGATCGCGACCGCGCAGCGCGAGATCAACTGATTCTCGGCGATCACGGTGACGGTCGCGCCCGAGATCGCGTCGACGCTCGTCGCGCCCGCGTCGCCGTTGCCGATTTCGAGCCGCGCGCCCGCGAACTTGCCGACGTACTGGCGCAGGAACGCGAGCAGCTTGCTTTCAGGAATCCCGACGAGCAGGATCGGCTCGCTGTGCTTGAGCACGCGCACGCCGGTGATCGTGCCTTTCGTGTCCATCCCGATCAGCGTGACGATCGGCTTGCCCGAATAGCCCTGGATGTCGACGATGTCGGTCGACAGGAACACGTAGCCCTTCAGCGTGCGTGTGCGCCCGTCGTCCGCGTAAGCGTCGACGTACGGCGGGCTGCCCTTGCGCGCCGAGAACGCGTTGGCGCCCGGCAGCACGGACGCGCAATCGGTCCACTTGCACATCTCGGGCTGGCTGAAGAGTTCGGGCGGCAGCTCCTGCTCGTAGATCGACGCGACGCCGGGGCGGGCCGCCGCGACGAGGAGCGCGAACAGGATGATCCGGAACAGTGCTTTCATGTTGGTCACTTTGACGAAGGCGCGGGCGCGGGCGCGACGTCGATCGCGCCCGCGTCGCCGGCGGCGGTGCGGTCAGTGCGCCTTGGCGACCATGAAGTCGACCGCGGCCTCGACCTCGTTGTCCTTCAGGCTCGGATTGCCGCCGCGCGGCGGCATCGTGCCCTTGCTGCCGGTGAAGCCTTCGAGTGCGTGCTTGTACAGCGTCGGCTTGCCTTGCGCGATGCGCGGCGCCCAGTCGTCCTTGTTGCCGGCGATCGGCGCGCCGGCCGCACCCGTCTGGTGGCACATGAAGCACACGCTCTTGAACACTTTCTCGCCAGCGGGGTTCGGCGCGTCCGCGGCGGTGGTCGGGGCCGCCGCGGCTGCATTGGCCGCGGGCGCCGGGTCGCTCGAAGGCGCGGGCGCGGCCGGCGCGGCGGACGGCGCGGAAGCGGCCCCGGCGCTCGCGCCGGCAGACGCGTCGACCGTGACCGAAGCGGCGGGCGCGATCGATGCCGACGACGCGGCGGGCGGCGCGCCGCCGTCGCGCTTGCCGCAGCCCGACAGGCCGAGCGCAAGCGCGAATCCGACGGCGGCGATCGACAGGTTTCGAATCTTCATGGTTTTTCCTCGTATCAGGGGAGTCAGGATGTAACGGCCCGCGCATCGGACGAGCCGTGCGCGGACGGGGGTTCGTGGCCGAGCAGCGGCGCGTCGGCAAGCCGTTCGATCAGCACGCGGACGTTGCGCCACGGCTCGGCGCCGATCTTGGTGACGGGATCGGCGACGACGCGCCCGTCCGGCGTGTGCAGATGATTCGGGTGCGCGGCGTCCGACGGCGCGCGGGCGTCGACGCCCGCGGGGCGCGGCGCGGTGTCGATGCGCATCTCGGCGTCGCCCCAGCGCCAGGCGATCGCGTATTCGTGCGGGCCCGCGATGCGCAGCGTCAGCTCGACGCCGTTCGCGAGGCTCACGTCGAGCGCGTCGCGGCGCAGCGTGACGGACGCGACGCGCGTCGCGTCGAACGTGGTCTCGATGCGCTCCTTCAGTTCGATGTGCAGCATCGTCATGCTCCTTGCGCGAGCAGCAGCGCGCGCAGTTGCTCGCGGATCGTCTCGCGCGTGTGGGTGAGCGTCTTCGCGGCGACGTAGTGCTCGTACGCCGGGTGTTCGTCGACTTCGCCCGC
Source organism: Burkholderia sp. ABCPW 111 (assembly GCF_000773065.1). Lineage (NCBI taxonomy): Bacteria > Pseudomonadati > Pseudomonadota > Betaproteobacteria > Burkholderiales > Burkholderiaceae > Burkholderia > Burkholderia sp. ABCPW 111. Next base: position 61,196 of record NZ_JPWT01000001.1, read on the forward strand.
CGCGATCCGCGCGAGCAGCGCCGCTTCGTCGGCCGCGCCGAATTCGGCGAGGAGGCGCTTGCGATCCTCGCGCAGGTCGTAGAGCAGGCGGCTCAGCGCGTCGATCTGCTGCGCCGCCTCGTTGGGCAGGTTGCGGAAGAAATGCGTCATCTCGTCGTCCTCACATCGTCTGGTCCTTGACGACGCCGCCATCCGTCGTCGCCATCTCGGGGGTGATCTCGTCGAAGCGGTAGAGCTTGCCGCCCTCGGTTTGCGCGAAGCGCGCGGCGTCGGCTTCGGAGGCGAACGACGCGAATGTCTGGCCCATCGCGCCGAGCTTCTTCGAGCCGATCACGTAGATCGCGCGCTTGGCGTCGATCCAGTGGCCGACCGGGTGCCGCCAGTCGGCCGCGGCCATGTCCTGCACGTAGAGCGCGCGGACCTTGCGGTCGTGCTCGGGGCGCAGATAGACGGAGAAGAGGCCGAGCGTGTCGCAGAAGAAGTCCGGCTGGCCGTCCGCGTAGACGATCTGCGCCTTCGGGCCCGGGTAATCCTTCAGGCTCATGCCGTCGAGCACGCTGACGGTCGCGTCGGTGATTTCGCGCGGCGCGGGCGGCGTTTGCGCATCGTGGCCGCAGGCGGCGACGAGGGCAGCGGCGGCGAGCGCGGCGACGGCCGTCCTCACGGCGGCGGGGATGCGGCGGTGTTTCATCGATTGAATCTCCAGGCGGCGAGGCCGAGCGGCGCCACGATCCACGCGAGCATGACCGGGCCGAGAAAGAGCGGCGACGCGAGCGCGGCGGGAAACGCGCTGACGGCGCCGAACATCGTATGCAGATCGCCCGGGCCGAAGATGTTCAGGATGCGGAACACGTCGGCGGGATTGAGCAGCAGCAGCGGCGGCAGCAGCGGGCCGATCCCCGCGCCGCCCGTGAGCACGAGCGCGCCGAGCAGCAGCAGGTCGTAGACGAGCACGAAGAAGAACCACAGCGCGATCGCGACGCCGCTCGCCGACGTGCGGCTCGCGCAGAACGCCGACGCGCACACGGCGATGCTCAGGAACACCCAGCCGAGCAGCACCGCGCTCACGACGAAGCCCGCGTACTGATACCAGTCGGCGACGGGCACGCGCGCGGCGATCACCGCGCCCGCCGCGCCGAAGCCCGCGAGCGTCGCGCAGGTGAGGGCGGCCGCGAGGCCGGCGTACTTGCCGACGAGCAGCTCGGTGCGGGTGAGCGGATACGACAGGAGCAGGTTCAGCGTGCCGCGCTCGCGCTCGCCGACCAGCGCGTCGAAGCCGAGGATGAGCGCGATGAGCGGCAGCAGGTAGATCGTGAGGCTCACGAGGCTCGCGATCAGCGGCTCGATGCCGTGAAAACCGACGGCGCCTTGCGCGGCCGCGCCGAAATACGAGATCGCGAGCGTGAATGCGGCGAACACGAGCGAGACCGCGAGCACCCAGCGGTTGCGGATGCGGTCGTGGAACTCCTTGCCCGCGATCACGCGGATTTGCGCCCACGGCGGGCGAGCGGGCGTACTCATGCGTTCACCTCGTATCCGGCGTAGCCGAGGAACACGTCTTCGAGCGACGGTTCGTGAATGTGCAGGTCGACGATGCGCGCGGCGAGCGGCGACAGCGCGGCGATCGCCGCCATCTTTGCGTGTTGCGGGCAGGCGAACGCGATCCGGCGGCCGCGGATCGTCGGTTCGCCGAACGGCGCGCGGCGCAGCGCGGCCTCGACGGCGCGCGTGTCGTCGTCGCGCAGCACGAGCTCGATCGTGAGCGGCAGGTTGGTCTCGCCGCGCAGCGCGTCGACGCTGCCCACCGCCTGCAGCCGGCCCGCGCGCACGATCGCGAGGCGATCGACGCGCTGCTGGATCTCGGCGAGGATGTGCGACGTGATGACGATCGTCGCTCCCGCGCGCTGCCGCTCGCGAAGAATCCGGTAGAACGCGCGGATGCCTTCCGGATCGAGGCCGTTTGTCGGCTCGTCGAGGAACAGCAGGCGCGGATCGCCGAGTAGCGCCTGCGCGAAGCCGAGCCGCTGCTTCATGCCTTTCGAGTATTCGCGAACCTTGCGCGCGGCCGCGCGGGCGAGCCCCACTTCTTCCAGGAGCGGCGCGCACGCGGCCGGCTCGACGCCTTTGAGCCGCGCGAAGAAGCGCAGCGTCTCGAGCCCCGTCAGGTTGTCGTAGAGCACGACGTTTTCCGGCAGATAGCCGAGCGTGCGCCGGATCGCGAGAAACCGCGCGCCGCGCGCGGACACGCCTTCGATCCGCACGTCGCCCGCGTCGGCGGCGACGAGGCCGAGCATCAGCTGGAACAGCGTGCTCTTGCCCGCGCCGTTGCGGCCGATGAGGCCGAACAGCTCGCCCGGCGCGATCGAGAGATCGACGCCGTCGATCGCGCGCACCGCGCCGAATGTCTTGACGACGCCTGTCAGCTCGATCATCGCTTGCCCGCCCATTGTTGCCAGCCGGCGTGCGCGGCGCGCATGCGCGGCGCGTCGTCGACGACGCTTGGCACCGCGAGCAGCGGAAATTGCCGCGCGACGACGCGCAGCGCCTGCACGGCCGGGCTGTTCATCAGCACCTTGACCGACGGCACGCGCCAGGTCAGCCGGTCGACGAGATCGTTCGCCTTGTACGGCACGTCGCCGACGCCGCGGCCGCGTGGGTCCCAGCCGATGTAGTTGCTCCAGTAGTTGCCGGGCCACGCGACGTCGGCCGCGGCGACGTAGCGGATCTGCTCGCGGTTGCCGGCGAAATCGTTGCCCGTCACGTCGTTGTGGATCGAGCCGCCCCACAGATGCACGCCGACCTTGTTGTCGACGACGAGGTTGCCGCGGATCGTGTTGTACTCGGCGTCATAGACGAAAAAGCCGCGCTGGTTGCCGGCGACGACGTTGTTCTCGATCAGCGAATCCTGGATCGTGCGCAGCATGATGCCGTGATCGGTGTTGCCCCAGACCGTGTTGTTCCGCACGATCTGATTGCGCGCCTCCATGATCGCGAGGCCGCCTCGGTTGTGATACACGTCGTTGCCGTCCCAGACGTTGTAGTAGGAGTTCATGTAGTGCGTGCCGTAGCGCACGTCGTGGATCGTGTTGCGCTCGAAGCGCGCGTGATGCGACACGTCGACGTAGATGCCGTCGCGCGCGTAGCTGATCGTGTTGCCGACGATGCGCGCGCCCGTCGTGTTGTAGAGCTGGATGCCGTTGCCGCGCTTCGGCGACAGGAAATCGCGCTTGCCGACGATCACGTTGTCGGTGACTTGCACGTCGGCCGAGCGCTCGATCCACATGCCGAACAGGTTGTAGACGAGCTCGCAGTGGTCGATGCGCGCGCGGTCGGAGCCCGGTTGCACGTAGACGCCCGCGTTCTGCGCGGTCAGGTCGGCGCCGCTGTCGACGATCGACAGGCCGCTGATCGTCACGTCCGGCGCGGCCACGCGGATCACGTCGCCGGAAAGGCGCCCGTCGATCGTCGGGCGGCCGACACCGCGCAGCGTGAGGCGCTTGTCGATCGTCAGGTTCTCCGCGTAGCGGCCGGGATGCACGAGCACCGTATCCCCCGGCCGCGCGGCGGCGAGCGCCGCGCCGATGCGCTCGCCGGGATGCACGGCGAGCGTCGCCGCGAACGCGGCGTGCATCAGCAGCGGCGCGGCGGCGAGCGTCGCGAGAACGTGGGGAGTGGGCATTGTTTTCCGTTTCGTCAGGGCGTCGGCGTTTTTCGCTTCGTTCGCTTCGTTTGCTTCGTTTGCTTCGTTTGCTTCGTTTGCTTCGTTCGCTTCGCGCGCGGGCCGCCGGCGGCTCGCGTCGTCCCGGACGGCGGCGTGCTCGGCCGGGCGCGAAGCCCCGGTTCCCGTCGCCGCCGCCCGCGCGGCACCTGCCGCCGGCGTGCGAGCGCGCTATGCTTCGACGAGCATTCGCGAGCGCATCTCGAGGTGCAGCGCGTGACAGAAGTTCGTGCAGAAGCACCAGAACACGCCGGGCTTGTCCGCGACGAACGTCACCGACTGCGTTTGCTGCGGATGCACGACGAAGTTGATGTTGTAGAAAGGGATCGCGAAGCCGTGCGTCAGGTCTTCGACCTTGTCGAGATTGGTCAGGATGATCGTGACCTCGTCGCCTTTCTTCACGGTCCATTCGCGCAGCCCGAAAGTCGGCGCCTGCGACGTCAGGTAGACGGTGACCTTCCTGCCGTGCCGCTCGACGCGGCTGTCCTTCGCGTTCTTCACCGCGAGCGGGAACTCGTCGAGGTTGTAGATCTGCCGCGTCTTGATGATGTCGCGGCGCACGACGATCGAATCGTGCGGCTCGGGATACGTCGGATGATCGGCGACGAGCTGCATCTTCTCGCCGCTGATGTCGATCAGTTGCGCGCTGTCCGGATGCAGCGGGCCGACGGGCAGGTAGCGGTCCTTCGAGAACTTGTTGTCCGAGATGAAGAATTTGCCGTCCGGCTCCTTCGTCTCGCCCATCGACGTGAAGCCGTGGCCCGGCTGATAGTGGACGTCGATCCGGTCGACGACCACCTTCGCCGCCTTGTCGCCCTTGTACGCCTTGATCGCCTCGTCGAGACTCCACTTGACGATCTGGCTGTCGAGAAAGAGCGTCGTGTACGCGTAGCCCTTGCCGTCGAAGCCTGTGTGCAGCGGCCCGAGCCCGATCTCGGGCTCCGCGACGACCGCGTCGCGCGGCTCCTTCAGCTCGCCCGCGAACCACTTGAGCATCAGCTCGTGCGAGATCAGCGTCGCGGTCGGCGAGAGCTTGCCCGCGCACGCATAGTACTTGCCGTCGGGCGAGACGTTCACGCCGTGCGGGTTCTTCGGCACGGGCACGTAGCAGGTGAGGGCGGTTTTCGGATCGGCGTTCGCCGCATGCGTGCCGTCGACGACGGGCACGGGCGAATTGCCGATGCGAAACGTCTTGCCGTTCTTCACCGCTTCCTCGATGCGCGCGACGTTGAAGAACACGCACGCGTCGCGTTCGGCCGCCATCATGTCCTCGTAATGGACGCCGTTCTCGGTGTTGTACTGGTTCGAGCACGCGAGCTTGCCGTCGTACGACGTCGCGACGAGATCCATGTTGCCGTCGATCTTCACCTGCCAGCGCGGCTGCATCGTCTTCGCGTCGACGCACGTGAAGAGGCAGTAGTACTTCTTCGGATCGTTCAGGTCGCGGCCGTCGTTCGGATGCGGAATGTGGAACTCGTTGCCGCAGAACACGCGCGTCGTGTAGTTGATCTTGTCGTCGAGCGGGTCGCGCTTGTCCGGGAAGATGCCGTGGAAGCCCTGCACGTTCGGCAACGGCGTGATCGCGTCGCATTCCATCGTGTCGAGGCGCACGCGCGCGATCCGCGCGTTGATCTTGTCGTTGACGAAGATGTACTTGCCGTCGTACGTGCCGTCCGCATACGACATGTGCACGTGGTGCGTGTCGCCCGTGAAGTAGTCGAGCTGGCCGTTGGCCTTCGTGCCGATGATCTTGCGCGATTCGTTCGTGATGCCCCAGCCGGACATGCAGTCGATGTTGTAGACGGGAATGCGCCGTATCTCGCGGCCGGACGGCAGGCCGTGCACGCGGATGTCGCCCGAGTGGCCGCCGCTCGAGAACACGTAGTACGTGTCGAGCTTGCCCGGATGCACTTCGTACTTGCCGAAGTCGATCGCGGCGGCGGGGCTCGCGCCGCTCGCCGCGCTCGCGCTCGTGCCGCCCGCGGCGGCGGGCGCGTCGCCGCCCTTGTTGCAGCCGGCGAGGCCGAGCGACAGGCTCGCGCCCGCGAGCCCGGCGACCGCCGACGACGCGAGGAACTTGCGCCGCCGCGCGTCCTGCGGCGCCGCCGCGTCTTCAGTGTTTGCCTTGGTATTAGCCATCACATTCTCACTTATCGTTTCGATTCAGCGCCAAGCAACCGGTAGCTTTACTTCGATTTCAGAAATACGGGTTTCCTGGTGACTGGATATGCACCGCATTGCGGCAAAATGTCACTCAATAGCCTCAATCTCCTTTCATCTCAAGGGCAAATGAAAATAAAACAAAAAATAAGGATTATGAAACTTATTTATTCATCGTGATTTGAACGGAAAGATTTCCGTCGCTAGTGTCGTAGCTCGCCTATTCATGAGAAATGATCTGGATCAAGAAGGGGTATTGGCGATGAATGTTTTCTGGCATCGTCGCGGGTGCGCTTGAACGGCGTCAAACCGGATGCGCGAAACACGGCCGGAGGGAGGAGGCGAAGTGCGGGTTCGACGCAACTTGACGCGGTTTTACGGCACTTTAAACGTCTGATGAATGATGCGAAAAGACGCTGCCGACATGCGGCACCCGGACGCAGCGGACCGCCGGCCAAGAAATCGCTGTCGGACCTTTCGCCGGCCCAATTTGATTTGAATCAAACCAAAAAGTAACCGGGAAAAATAATAATTCGCCATTGGCCGGATGAAATTCGGTCATCGAGCTTCATGGTGAAAAACTGATTCGAGTGCATTTAAATTGTCTGCTTTTAGGAAAACCATTGGCCTGTCGCTGACGGCCATTATCGGTATCGCCTTTGCGCTCTGGCTGACGCTCAGAGCGCCGGAGGTTTATGTCCAGGGCACTTATGTATTCGGCACGCGCATGCAATTGGCGCTCTACGGCGTGCCGCTCGATCGCGCGCAGCAGGCGACGAACGCGGTGTTCGCGCATTTCCAGGCGATGCATCGCGGGCTGCACGCGTGGCAGCCGTCGGACGTCACGCGGCTCAATCGAAGCCTCGCGGCGGGCGAGCCGTTTCACGCGCCCCCCCAGCTCGCCGCGATCCTGCGCGCGGCGCGCCGTTTGTCGATCGACACACAGGGGCTTTTCGAGCCGGGCATCGGACGGCTGATCCGGCTCTGGGGCTTCCAGTCCGATCAGTTCGACGTGAAGCCGCCGTCGCGCGACGCGGTGCAACGCGAAACGGCGCGGCATGCGCGCATCGAGGATCTCGTCATTTCGCCGTCCGGCGTCGTTACGAGCGCGAACCGCGCGATCGCGATCGATCTCGGCGGCTACGCGAAAGGCTGGGCGCTCGACGACGCGGCCGCGATGCTCAAGGCGCAGGGCATCGACAACGCGCTGATCGACGTCGGCGGCAATCTGCTCGCGCTCGGCAGCAAGGGCGGCGAGGCATGGCGCGTCGGCATTCAGGACCCGCGCAAGCCCGGCACGCTCGCGACGCTCGAGCTGCGCGACGGCGAGGCGATCGGCACGAGCGGCGATTACGAGCGCTTCTTCCAGGCGAACGGCGTTCGCTATTGCCACATCATCGATCCGCGCAGCGGCTTTCCCGCGACGCAAAGCGAATCGGTGACCGTGCTCGTCGCGCCCGGCCCGCACGCCGGCGCGCTTTCCGACGGCGCGAGCAAGCCGCCCTTCATCGCGGGACGAGCGGCGATGCCGCTCACGCGCGGGCTCGGCGTCGACGCCGTGCTGATCGTCGATGCGCAAGGGCGCGTGTGGGCGACGGACGCGGTGGCCGCGCGCGTGCGCTTCGCCGATCCGGCGCTGCGCGCCGCTCGCCTCGATTGAGCGACGGGAGCGCCGCCGCGATGTCGCACGGGCCGAGCATCGATTTGCAGGACGTGAACCTCCATCGCGGCGGCCGGGCGATTCTGCGGCGCGTGAGCCTGTCGATCGGATACGGCGAGCTCGTCGCGATGGTGGGGCTGAACGGCGCGGGCAAGACGTCGCTGCTGTCGCTCGTCGCGACGCTCGCCGCGCCGAGCGGCGGGCGGATCTTCGTCGACGGTGTCGACGCGCTCGCGCAGCCGGCCAGGGTGCGCGAGCGAATCGGCGTCGTGTTTCAGGAGTCCGCGCTCGAGCCGCGCCTGTCCGCGCGCGACAACCTGTGGTTCATCGCGCATTGCCAGGGCGTAAGAGGGCGCGCCGCGCGGGCGCGCACGGGCGAGCTGCTCGCGATGCTCGGCCTCGACGCGCACGCGGCGACGCCGGTGCGCTGGCTGTCGGGCGGCCAGCGCCGGCGGCTCGAGCTTGCGCGCGCGCTTGTCGCGAAGCCTCGCGTGCTGCTGCTCGACGAGCCGACGCTCGGCCTCGACGTGGCCGCGCGCGATGCGTTCTGGGCGGAGATCAAGCGGCTCGTCGCCGACGGCTGCGCGGTGCTGTGCTCGACGCATTACACGGAAGAGGCGCGCGACGCCGATCGCATCGTCGTGCTCGATCGCGGCGAGCGGGTCGCGCTCGGCTCGTGGCGTGCGATGCGCGCGCCCGTGCCCGGCGTGATCCGCCTGCGCGTGCCGGATATCGACGCCGCACGCCGCTGGCTCGCCGAGCACGGCTATCCGGTCGAAGTCGACGAAGACAATGTCGTCGTCGCGGGCGCCGATCCGCAGGCCGTGCTGCCGGCGCTGCTGCGACGGATGCCGTGCCGCGTGCTCGGCGCGGATATCGCGGCCCCCGGCCTGAAGGACGTCGTCGGCCACTGGATCGCCGCGCGGCGGCGCGAAGACGCGGCGGCGCCGCGCGCCGGGGAGCGCGCATGAGCGACGTTCTCGCGATCGTCTGGTTCGATCTGAAGCGCTTCTGGGCGTCGCCGCTGCGGATACTGTTCGGGCTCACGCAGCCGCTCCTGTATCTGTTCGTGCTGGGCGCGGCGCTGCGAAGCGGCACCTATGCGGAGATCGGCGGTTACCAGGCGTACATTTTTCCGGGCGTGGTCGGATTGTCGCTGATGTTCACGGCGATCTCGGCCGCAGTCGGCATCGTGCACGACCGCCAGACCGGTTTTCTGAACGCGCTCCTGGTGTCGCCCGTGCGCCGCGTCGACATCGCCCTCGGCAAGATCGGCTCGGGCGCGCTGCTCGCGTGGATACAGGCGCTGCTGCTGCTGCCGTTCTCGCCGGCGATCGGGATCGGCCTCACGGCGCCGCGCCTCGCGCTCCTCGTCGCGGCGATGGCGTTCGCCGCGCTCGTGTTCTCGGCGCTCGGACTCGCGCTCGCGTTGCCGTTCCGTTCGGTGATTGTGTTTCCGGTCGTGTCGAACACGCTGCTGCTGCCGATGTTTTTCCTGTCGGGCGGCCTGTATCCGCTCGACCTCGCGCCGGACTGGATTCGCGCGGCGGCCGCGTTCGATCCCGCCGCTTACGGGGTCGACCTGATGCGCGGTGTGTTGACGACGCAGTTCGCGATCGCGCCGTCCCGCTCGATCGCGGCGCTCGCCGCGTGCCTCGCCGCCGCGGGCTGGCTCGTCGTGCGTCGCATCGGGCGGCGGGACGCTTAGCGCGCGATCCGGGCCCGTCGAGCGGCACGCGTCGGGACGGCGCACGACAGCCGTGCTCAACGTCCGTTTATCCAGAGGTGCAACTAACGGTCTGGCTTCCCATTCAGCCACGTCACACGACTTCGCCCCGTCGATGCGGCGACCTTCCGAAGCTGCCAACAGAGCAGGGCTCTACGACGATTATTCCAAGTCGCCCATATTCACCAGTTCAGATTGTGAATCGATATCCTCGATTAAATGAATCGGCGTTTGAAATTTAACATCCTCGTGCGGAATTGAAGTTTCTATGTTTTCGTTGAAAACGATCTATCGTTCCTGAAGGCATGGAGGGATTTAAAAAATTAAATCCGTATTGATTAAACGGGGTTGAAAACGAAGTGAAATTTCGATGAAACCGGTTTGGCGTCGAGTGTCGCGCGGCCGCTTCGATGGAGGCTGTAAAGAGAAATCGTTTCCATGCCGCGCATTTCTGATCATTCGTTATCGGGTGTTTAATTGGGGGCAAAAATGAATGCAATGCTTTGGAGGCGCCGTTTGGATCACGTCATGTCGGCAATGTTGACCGCCGGAGTCGCGCTGCTCCCGCCTCTCGCCTTCGCGGACGGGGAATCCGCGCCCGGGATGCGGAGTTTGTCGAGCGTGATTGCCGCGCCTGCGGTGCGCAACGCGGTTGGTCCGGCGTGCACGCAAAATGTGTCCATCACGTCGCTCGCCAATCACGACCTCGTATCGACCGAGTTGGGATATGCGGGGAGCGAATATGCGATGTTGCGCGCCCGTGCGACCGCGGCGGGCCCCTGGGAGCAGTACACCGTGTGCAACTACACGAGCGACGGGTATTGGACGATTCAATCGCAAGCGAACGGACTATACGTTTCCGCGGAGCTCGGCTACTCGGGTGGCCAGTACGGGATGCTGCGCGCACGCGCGTCCGTTGTCGGGCCGTGGGAGAAATTCACGTTCGGCGCCTGCGGCCTCGGCTGCACGACGGTCCAGTCGCAGGCGAATGGACTATTCGTCTCGGCGGAACTCGGTTACACCGGTGATCAGTACGGGATGCTGCGCGCACGCGCTTCCGTTGCAGGTCCTTGGGAACAGTTCCGCTAGAGCGATCCGTTTCGCGAGAGGAAGCGCTCGAGTTCGAAGAACTGAGCACAAAAGGGGAATACACGGGGATATCCGTGACTAGCGATGCGACGCTCAGGTCGCCCCGACATCCCGACATCCCGACATCCCGACTCGATTGCGACTGGGCGGCACGGTGTCGAAGGGGATGGGGTGGCTTGCCCGAATGCCGTGCCGCCGTGAAATCGTCTATGTGAGGGCGCGGAGCCAGCGCAGATCTCGACGTGCGCCGGTCGACGTGACGTAACACTCCGGCGAGGGCGATGGGGAGCCTGCCCGGCGGATGACGCCGCTGTCGCACGGCGCGCCGCGGCTCGCCGGACGGATGAATCGAGCTCGCCGCGCAAAACCGAAGCGCCGCGCGCGTGCATGTTGTCTCATGCCGCGATCCCGCGCAGAACCATCCCGGCCGGCTGTACGACGCTCGCGAACGCCGGATGCCGACACTACCATTTCTCTCAGGGGGAATTACTAAAAATAATAACCGTTATGAAATAATATGATATCGCAGGCAGAAAATAAAATGTAAAGTGGATCTACGCCATCTTTCATCTGGACAAAAGACATCTCACATCGATGTCGAAAATCAAAATAAAGTCAACGCTTAAAAGGCAATTCAAATCGACATTCCATCGTGTCCTGTCGGACGACAGGTATTAAATATACTGATAAATCAAAAACCGGCCGTCCAATCGAATTGATCGATCAATAACAAAAAAGAGGCTCGCCCGTGAGCGATGTCGCTCGCGACGGCCTCGCAAAGCGTCTAATTCGCCTGACATTGATCCAAATGTGTGCCGAGGGGCGTTTTAACATTCGAACAAAATTTCGAATCTCGGAAAAAATCATTCAAAAATGCGCCAGGAGATTCAAATGAAACGTTTGATCAAGCAAGTCGCTTTTGCCGCGCTCGGTTCGCTGATCGCGACCAGCGCTGTTGCCCAGCAGATCAAGACGCATGGAGGCGTGACACAGCTCACGTTGCCGGAGCGCGCCGTGCAAGTGGCCGCGATCGATTTCAAGAACGCATTGCCGATGCCGTTGCCGAAGCCGATCGCTGCGCCGCCCACCATGCTGGAATCGCTGATGTACAACGCCAAGCCGACTCTCGGCTTGCCCGGCTACGCGCGAGGCGGCGCGGGCGACGGCAAGCAAAGACCGGTGCAATTGGTGGCGCCCGTCGATTTGAGCCAGACCGGGGTCCAGCCGCAGGAATTCGGCACGTCGAATCAGCCGTACAACACCAGCCAGGTGAACGCATACGGCGACAACACGCAGTATTACTATCCGTTCCGCCCGGCCGGGAAGCTGTTTTTCAACATCGGCTCCGCAACCTATCTGTGCTCCGCATCCCTCATCAAGCCGGGAGTGGTCGTCACGGCGGCGCATTGCGTAGCGAATTTCGGCCAGCGGCAGTTCTATTCGAACTGGGTATTCGTTCCCGACTATAGCAATGGGTCGGCGCCCTATGGGGTATGGAGCGGGGCGTCCGCCACCATCATGACGTCCTACTTCGACGGCTCCGATCCGTGCGCCGTCGCCGGCGTCGTTTGCCAAGACGACGTGGCCGTGATCGTGCTGACGCCGCAAGGCGGAGCGTACGCGGGCAATAGCGCCGGATGGTATGGCTATGGTTGGAACGGATATAGCTACAACTCGTCAGGGCTCGCTCAGATCGACCAGCTCGGTTACCCGGTGGCGCTGGATAACGGCGTCTTCATGGAGCGCAACGGATCGCAAGGTTTCGTGTCCGCCGGCTATTCGAACAACACGATCATCGGATCGCTGATGACCGGAGGTTCGAGCGGCGGCCCGTGGCTCGTCAATCTCGGCATGCCGCCCGCGCTCAACGGCACGGGTTTCGGCAACGCGGCCTCGCACAATGTCGTGGTCGGCGTGACGAGCTGGGGCTATACGGATACGACGGTGAAGCAGCAGGGCGCTTCTCCGTTCACGAGCGGCAACATCGTGGTGCTCGTGAATACCGTATGCGGCAGCACGCCGGCGGCTTGTTGACGGCGATCTGAGGGAGTGCGCCGCGTGCGGCGCTGCGCTCGTCGTGCCGATGCGGCACGACGGCGCGAACGCTGCGCCGCGGCGCATCTTCTTGACTGTTCGGAGTCGAGATCAAAACGACGGTTTGACTCGACGAACGGCCGGAAGGGGCGCGTGGCGCGTCTTCGATCCGAGGATAGGGAAATGTGCGGGCCGCATGTGCCGCGCGTGTCGTTGCTCACGTCTTCATCGCGCAGCGGCCGCCGCAATTGAACGCATCGCCGCTGCAGCGGGCCGCTTGCGGTGGAAGTCACGCGCTGGGGCCGGTCGGCCCGAGGGCGCGTGCCGGCTCAGCGCGTCGCGCGCGTGCGCGCGGCGTCGGGCGTCATGCCCGTCCATGTGCTGAACGCCCGGAAGAACGAGTTCGGATCTTGGTAGCCGAGCAGGAACGCGATCTGGCTGTAGGGTAAATCGGAGCGATCGAGGTAGTGCCACGCGAGCCGCTCGCGCACGTCGGCCAGCACGGCCTTGAAGCTCGCGCCTTCTTCGCCGAGCCGGCGCTGCAGCGTGCGCTTGCTGATCGCAAGCGAGCGCGCGACGTCCTCGGCGGTCGCGAGGCCGCCGGGGATCAGTTCCAGCAGCGCTGCCCGGACCCGCTCGACGATGCCGGCTTCGGCCGACAGCGCGGTCAGGCGCCGACGCAGGTCAGGCTCGAATACTTGCCACATCGCGTCGTTCGCCGTCACGAACGGGCGTCGCGCGTCGCACAGCGCAAAGCTCACGGATGGCGCCGCGCCATAGCGCGGCGTCGCGCCGAAAAAGCGTGCGTAGTCGTCGTGCGGCCGCAGTTGTCGCGGCAGCGTAATCGCGCTCGCAGGCACGCGCAAGCGGGTCGCGATCCGCGCCAGTTTCACGAAGAAGCCGAGTTCGGTCGCGAGCAGCGCGCCGGGGGGCGCGACGTCTTGCTCGACGAAGTCGATGGCGAGCGTGAGCGCGTCCGCCTCCAGTGCGACGCGCAGGCGCAACGGACCGATCAGAGGCTTGAACTGGCTGATGCGCCGTACCGCGACTTCGAGGTTCGGGCTGCACAACGCCGCGAAGATCGGCGGATCGAACGTCTCGACCGATACGTAGTCGAGTATGCGCAGGGGCAGGGGCATCGACGGCTCGCCGGCCATGTCTTCGAACGCCTGCCACAGGCGGAAATACTCGCGGGTCGACAGGCCCGCGTCCGGCCGCGCGAACAGGTCGGGGGGCAACTGCGCGCGCCGCAGCAACTCGTCGACGGATAGATCCAGATCGGCCAGCAATATCCGCCAGCCCGGCGAGATCGCGAAGCGGTTCATCGCCGCAGCTGCCCGGTCTCGACGAGCTGCTGGAAGAAGTCGTTCATCGATTCGGCGAGGGGCCGGTAGCGGATGCCGAGCTCGTTGCGGCTGCGGCTATTGTCGCTGTGCCACGGCAAGCCGACGTTGCGGGCCACCATCCTGCGCGTGACGGCCCGGTTCGCGAGCGGGCCGGCCAGCCAAACGAGCCATTTGGGCAGCACGCGCCGGGGAATCGGGTAGTCGTCGCCATACCGTTCGAGCAGCGTCGCCGCCATCGCCGGCAGGCTGGTATCGTGGCCCGACACGAGGTAGCGGCCGCTCGCGCCCGGCAGGAACGCCGCGCGGACGTGCGCCTCGGCCACGTCGCGCACGTCAACCACGCCGATGCCGAGATCGGGCGCGCCGCTCTTCATCGTGCCGTCTCCCATCTGCCGCACGATCGCGAAGCTCTCGGACGTGCCTTTCGGGTTGATGCCCGGTCCGACGACGAGCGACGGATTGATCGTCACCAGATCCCAGCGCTGCTGCGCGCCCGCGATCTTCCACGCTTCGCGTTCGGCGACCGTCTTGGAATACGAATACGGCTGGTGCGTGAGCGACGAGCTCGTATTCCAGATCGCCTCGGTGAACATGCCGTTCGGCGTGGCGGCGAGATCGGCGTTGTCGCCGTAGATGGCCGCGCAGCTGCTCGTCAGCACGACGCGCCGGACCGACGGCGTGCGGTTCACCGTGTCGAGCACGTTGCGCGTGCCGAGCAGCGCGGGATCGATCAGTTCCTTCTGCGGATCTCGCACGTCGACCTTGAACGGGGATGCGGTATGGAACACGATCCCGCAGCCGGCCATTGCCTGCGCATACGAGCCGGGTTCGAGCAGATCGGCGCGGAAGTAGCGGATCGCGCCGGGCGCGCCGGCCGCGATCCGCTCCAGATGCCTGAGCTTGTCGCGGTCGGCAGGGTCGCGCACAGCCGCGTGAACCGTGAAGCCCGCGTCGAGCAGCCGTTTCACGAGCCAGCCCGCGACGTAGCCGGTTGCGCCGGTCACCATGACCGGGGTGTCGGTGTTGATGTCCATCGTCGTCGATTCCACTTCACATGATGTTCGACATGATGCCGGCTTTCACGCGCGCCGTAACTCGCCAAGCGCGCCAATCGGCATGCGCGGCGCGCCATGGTGAGCGCACGCGCGGATCGTCTTGCGAGCGCTGTGGTGTCGTTCGTTGTCTGCGAGAGACGGGGCTACTCCACATTCAATTTCCGCAGGCGCTTTCGAAACGTTGCCGAAGCGCTGTTCCACAGCCGCCAGCATGACGTCACGCACGACATCGCCGCTATGACCACCGGTCGTCGCCGCCTAACTCATGGCCTCACGGTCGCAGCAATCGAGCGCGAAGGTCACGCGCAGCGGCTCGCCATTGTCACAGCGAAACTCGAAGCCGTCAGAACACCATCGCTGGTTGCTCCTCGGTACAGCCACTTTGCCGTCGTGTCGGCGCTCGATGTGCGGCCGCGCAGGCCTGTGCAGCAGCAAGTCGTGCACGCGCATCACGCGATACACACGTTTGGCGTTGACCGGGGCCTCGCATCGGGACTCCCGCTCGCTTCGCAACAGGCCCCATATGCGCCGATAGCCGTAGCTTGGCAAGTCGGCAACAAGCAATCGAATTGCGTCGACAAGGCTTGCGTCGTCCGACTTGCGAGCGCGTCGTCCGTCTCGCCAATCAGCTGGTCGCGCGAGCTTTGCCGCCACATTCGAGCGCGCTACACCGAGAACATCGCAAACCCGCTTCGCTGCGTGTCCTCCGGCAATGAGGGTGAGCGCGCAATCCATTTTCGCGACTTCATCACCTCCACGGCCTCCCGGAGAATCTCGTTTTCCATGGTCTTTATATGGACGCCTCCGGCTTGCCAAGGTTTGTTGCTCTGTCGAACAGATACAGGCTGCGGTTTTATATCCGGCCCATGCAGGTCGAAGCCCGCTGGCCCCAATGGAATCCGCTGACTCATGCCTCATTTTTGCCACGGACCGTGATGTCGTGTCAGGAGCAAGTCCCTCATTGTGCGCGAGGGCAAGAAATTCGAGAAACTATCAGCGTATCTTGAGGCCGTGCAAGCAAAGCCGTCTGTCCAGTGGCGCAGAGCTTACAAATTTGCGAAGTACGGCAGGTAGGTTGGACGCGGGCCGTGACGTGAACAAAGGGCTTCAGATACCGCTACAATAGTGGCATGCAGAAATTGGGGAACGATATGCTCACTGTTGCATTGCCCGTCGAATTGGAAGCCGCCATCGTAACGGCGGCACACCGGTCAGGCCAGTCCGTTGACGAATATGTGGCCACGGTTTGCGCCGATGCTTTGTCGCTCGAAATGGATCGGGCGCGACTCGATTCGTATCTTTCAGGTACGCCGGCGGTGCAACATGACCGTGTTCGCGCGTGGCTGACTGAACTTGCTTCGGGAAATCGTACCGAATGCCCGCGCTGATCTGGCATCCAGATGCGCTGGAAGACGTTTAATCAGAAATTCTCGACGCTTCAGTGCCCGGGCGTTGGTGCTTTTCCTGCATTTTCGGGAACGAGCGAGGGGCGAGATAATCCGGCGGCAATTGCCAAAAAGGATGTCGGTCCGTTGCCGCCTGGACGCTATTACATCGTCGATAGAGAGTCGGGTGGGCGTTTGGGCAGCATACGCGATTTCGTTTTGGAGCACTTCTACGAAACCGATCGGACGACTTGGTTTGCGCTGTATCGTGCGGACGGCCAAATTGACGATTGGACCTTCATCAACGGCGTGAGGCGAGGGAGCTTCCGCCTTCATCCGAACGGGCCTAGGGGCTTGAGTGAAGGCTGTGTCACTCTGGTGAATCTGCAGGACTTCGTGAAGCTGCGAGCCGCCCTCAAGGCAACGCCCATGATCAGCGTGCCCGGTTTCGCCGGTCGTGCATACGGTACGGTCGATGTTCGATGAAAGCGTCTCGAATCGTGTTTAACGTGGTGGCGACGCTGGCGGTTACGCTGGCGCTCGCCAAGGTGGCCGGGTCGATCCAGTTCGCGCCGTGGGCTACAAATGCCTTGGTTCGTTTTGCGGGGCTCTTCGGTGCGTACGGCGACGAGGGCGTCGAGGATGTTTATCTGGCCTCGTCGTTCCTGGCGTCGCTGATTGTGGCGGTTGCGGTTGTATGTGGCGCGAATCGGCTGTTCCGGCGTCCGAGTGGTGGAAATTGAAGATGCAGCTTGAATTGCTGGAACGGCCGTATCTGTCGGCCCAAGAACTGGCCGATGTGGCTCGGGATATCAGGAATCTCTACTGGGTGATCCGCAACACTCGGCGCGGAATCCATGACGCGAAGCGACGGCGCGTGTATTACAAGATTGCCGAGCATAAAAAACGCCTGCTCATGGCAGGCGTGTCGAAGGAAATGATTTTGGGCTTGCTACGCTGTTGCCGGGCGCGCGATTGTCAGGGACCGGGCTGCTTTGATTGCCCGAATCGTCGCGGTCAGCCTACGTGTAAAAATTGACATAATATCAATTATCAACAATATTGCTGTAGTAGCTTTATAGAAACGTCGCGTTCTAGCCATTTAGAAATGCCGTGCTTTGGACCTCGATACGCTCGCCGGTTCCCCACGACGGAGCCACCTATCAGCGAGCCCGAGGCGCAGCTCGACGGCCGCAAGCTCTGCTGCTCGCGTGGCAAGGTTGTCGGCGGTTCGGGCTCGATCAACGCCCGAACGAACGCTGCCGATCTGAGAGCGGCTGCGCGGATCGACTACGTGCTCGACGACGCCTGCGCTGTCGAACTGGTGCGCATTGCCGCGTGCTGGACGCGAGCATGAGAACGCGCCGCCCATCCAGGTAGCGTTCGCGGAAGATCGCCCTCTGCCGACGCTGGGCGATTTGAAGGCGACGGTCTCGTCAAACTGTGCCCGGAACTTGAGAGCCGAATTTCAATCCCCGCCCCCCCAAGAGAATCCATCAGTTGCCCTCCGTGTCGAGCATCCCTTCCTTGAAGGCAAGCCGCATGAGACCAGTGATATCGCTGACGCCGAGCTTGCGCATCAGGCGCAGGCGATACGTCTCCACAGTCTTGACCGACAGGTGCAACGACTCCGCGATGCTGGCGCTCGTGCGGCCCCGAACCACCAAATTGAGCACCTGACGCTCGCGCAGCGAGAGCGCCACCGCAGGCTCCGGCGCCGCCGCCGACGAGAGCGCCTTCGCCGCGGCGGAGGCGATCTGGGCGCTCCAGTAGTGGCGGCCCGCAACCACGTTGCGCAGCGCCTCGATGACCTCGCCGCCCTTTGATCCCTTGAGTACGTAGCCCATCGCGCCCATCCTCACGGCGTCGAGCACCTGGCGCGGCTGCGAGAGCATGCTCAGCACCAGCACGCGCGACGGCAGCTTGCGGCGGTGCATCTCGCCGAGCAGTTCGAGGCCGGAATGCTCGCCGAGCGACAGGTCGAGCAGTACCACGTCGGGCGGCGCGCGCATGATGTCTCGAAGCACTGCCTGCGGAATCCAGCCCTCGCCCACGACCCGGTATCCGGCAGGTTCGAGCAGCGCGCGCAGTCCGTCTCTCAGCACAGCGTGATCGTCGACCAGATAGATGGTCTGGTTCATGGCGCGTACCTCAACTCGATCGTCGTGCCGCGCCGTCCGGCGCTAGAGCTCACGACAAGTTGCGCACCGATTCCCAGCGCGCGCTCGCGCATGCCCACCAGCCCGAGATGGCCGGGCTTGTGCGCACGTTCGGCGGGCCCGAGGCCGCGGCCGTCGTCGTGCACGCTCAGGACCAGCCCGGGCATGCCCCGTGCATCCAGCCTGACCGCGACATGGCCGCCGCGCGAATGCAGCAGCGCATTGGCAATGGCCTCGCGCGCCACCATGAAGACCGCATATTCGACATCGGGTGCCCAGCGGCGCTCGGCGAGTTCGTCGGCGGCATCGAGCGTCACGCGCACTTCCGGATGCTTTGCCGCCTGCGCCTGCACTTCGTTGTCGAGCGCTACCGCAAGGCCCTGCTCTTGCAATAGCGCCGGCCGCAATTCAACCAGCACTTCGCGCACTTCGCGCATGCCGCGATCGATGAGCGACGAGATCTGCGACCAGCCGTTCTGCACGATAGCGTCGTCGCTCGCGGGCAGACGCGCGCGCACGGCGTCGACGAAGATGCGCAGCGAGGTGAGCGTCTGGCCGAATTGGTCGTGCAGCAATTGCGCGAGACGGCGGTTGGTCTTCTGCTCGGCGTCCATCAGGTCGCGCGTCAACGCGGACAATTGCTCACGATAGCGCTCGACAGCCTGCTCGGACTCGACGCGCTCGGTGACGTCTCGTGCAACGAGCGTGATGAAGCTCCGGCCTTCGACGCTCGTGCGCGTCGCGGAGACTTCGAGGTGCTGCATGCGCCCGTCGTGACCTACGCCCGACAAGGTTCGCCTCGCATCGACAAGCGATCGCAGGCCGTCGCCGCGCGGCAGGATGTCGGGCAGCGGACCGTCCTTCAACTGGGCGGCGCTGCGGCCGAAGACACGTTCGGCCGCAGGGTTGCAGAGGATGACGCGGTCGGCGTCGTCAATGCCGAGAATGACGTCGCTTGCCGCCGACACGATCGCCGAAAGCAGCGCTTCGCTCTCGCGCACCTGCTGTTCGGCGCGCCGGCGTTCGCTCAGGTCGCGCGCCACCATCACGAGCGCGTAGACGACATCGTCGTCGTCACGCTGCGGGTAGAGCCGCAAGTGGCCCCAGAACCGCGTCTCGCGCGTACGTCCGAGCCAGCCTTCGTATTCGGTGCGGTCTCCGTCACGGGCGCGGGCGAGCAGCGATGCGCTCACGCCGCACTCGGCGCCATCCGACGAAAACAGCATCTCGAACGGTAAGCCCAGCGCCTCTTTCGCATGGGAATCGAACAGTGCGGCGGCGTTGCGGTTCCAACTCAGTATGCGGCCCTGGGGCGAGAGCTGGACCATCGCGATATCGACCGCCGCATCGATCAGCAATTCGGCCTGATGCTTGGCGGCGCGCACCGCCTCGCTCAGTTCGCTATGCGTGCCGAGATAGCCGATGAAGCAGTCGCCGTCGAAGAGCGGCGTCGTGTGCCACTGGACCCAGGAAAGGCGCCCGTCGCGCCGCACGTGCACGGCGCGGCCATGCAGCGCAACGCGCTCTTCGCGCATGCGGCGCAGAATTTCTCCGATGACGGTGCGCTGACTCTCCGGAATCCAGAGGCCGATCGGCGACTGACCGGCAAAATCGGACGAGGGGTAACCCGTCATCACCTCACTTGCGAGGTTCTGATAGACGATGCGGAACTGATCGTCATAGAGCACGAGGCCAAGCGGCATATCGCGCAGGAAACGCCATGCGCGGCCGCTGTTGGCGACCGCGAGCGCCGCCGCGCGCGCCTCGCCGACGCGATCGAGGCCGTCTTCCTCGACCTGCCGATACCACAGTTTGGTCGTGCCCCACGGCTCGGCATTCGCGGACGAGGTTTTCGAACTGGCGGGATCGGCCACCGGGGCCGCTGTTTGACGGGTTGCCACGCGCTGCGGTCCTTCACGTTAGGGTCTCGATGAGGGCCGTTCGAGCATAGCCGATTCCACTTCGCATAGGGTAATCGAGCAGCGCGATGTCCGACTTCCCTTACAACGCCCTCACCCGGCGACTTCTAGAATGCGCTCGTCAGTGAACGCAATCCGTCCGTGGGCGGGTTACACGCTGTCTTCGATAATCGAACGCCGACTGGAGGAACCACGATGGACAACACGCTGCACGAGGCCGCCGGCCTGGTATCGCGCATGACGATCGAGGAGCGAGCGCGGCTCCTCTCCGGCGACGGCTGGTGGCGAACGCACGCCGTCGAGCGCCTCGGGCTGCCCGCGATCACCTGTTCGGACGGGCCGCACGGTCTGCGCAGACTGCAGGGCCTTTTCGGCGACAGCGTGCCGGCCACCTGTTTTCCGACCGCGACCGCGCTGGCCGCGACCTGGAATACCGGCCTGATCCGTGAGGTCGGCGCGGCGCTCGGACGCGAGGCGCAGGCAGCCGATGTGCAGATCCTGCTCGGCCCCGGCGTCAACATCAAACGCTCGCCGCTCGGCGGCCGCAACTTCGAATACTTCTCGGAAGACCCGTTGCTGTCGGGCCGCATGGCAGTCGCGTACATCGATGGCGTGCAGGGCGAAGGCGTCGGCACGTCGCTCAAGCACTTCGCGGTGAACAGCCAGGAAACGCAACGCATGGCGACAAGCTCCGACATCGACGAACGGACGCTGCGCGAGACGTACCTGCAGGCCTTCGAGATCGCGGTGCGCGAGGCGCAGCCGTGGTCCGTGATGAGCGCTTATAACCCGGTCAACGGCGTTTATGCATCGGAGCATCGCGAATTGCTGACGGATATCTTGCGCGACGAGTGGGGCTTCGAAGGCTTCGTCGTGTCGGACTGGGGCGGAATCAACGACCGCGCGAGCAGCGTGGCGGCAGGCACGAACCTGGAGATGCCGGGCAGCGGCGATTACAACCGCAACCGGATCATCGCGGCCGTGCGTGACGGACGCTTGTCGAACGAGACGCTCGAGCGCGCCGCGACCGAACTCGTGGCCGTGGCGCTGAAGGCGACCGCCGCGAAGAAGCCCGCCTTCGCCTTCGACGCCGACGCGCATCACGCCCTCGCTCGGCAAGTCGGCGGCGAGTCGATCGTGCTGTTGAAGAACGAAGATGGCGTATTGCCGCTGCGCGCCCGCCAGAAAGTCGCGCTGATCGGCGATTTTGCGAAGGCGCCGCGGTATCAGGGCGCGGGTAGTTCGCAGGTCAACCCGATCCGCGTGACGAACGCCTTCGACGAGTTCGCCACCTTGCTCGGCGCGGACAGACTGTTGCACGCGGCAGGCTGCGACGCCGAGGGCGACACCGACGACGCGCTGCTCGCCGACGCGGTGAACAAAGCCGTGTCGGCGGACGTGGCGATCGTCTTCGTCGGCTTGCCCGATAGTTACGAATCGGAAGGCTTTGACCGCCGCTCGATCGACATGCCGCCCGGCCACGTGCGACTGATCGAAGCCGTAGCGATAGCGCAGCCGAACATCGTGGTCGTGCTGCTGAACGGCTCCGCCGTCGCAATGCCGTGGATCGACGGCGTCAAGGGCGTGGTCGAGGGCTGGCTCGGCGGGCAAGCCGGCGGCGGCGCGCTGGCGGACGTGCTCACGGGACGCGTCAATCCGTCGGGCAAGCTCAGCGAGACCTTTCCGGTTTGCATCGAGCAGACGCCGGCCTTTCCGGCCTTCCCGAGCCATTGCGGCCATGCGCTTTATGGAGAGGGGCTCTTCGTTGGCTACCGGCACTACGACATTCGGGATATCGAACCGCTGTTCCCGTTCGGCTTCGGCCTGAGCTATACGGAGTTTGCGTATACCCGCATCGAAAGCGGCACGGCCGCCTTCGATGCCGATGCAGGCGGCTCGATCGCCGTCGATGTGACGGTCAGGAACGTCGGCGCTGTTGCGGGGCAAGAGGTCGTGCAGCTCTATGTGCACGAGCGCGCACCCGCGCACCCGGGCCCTGTCAACGAACTGCGCGCGTTCGACAAGGTCATGCTCGCGCCCGGCGAGGAAAGGACGCTGCGCTTCGCGCTCGGCCGCCGCGACTTCGCGCACTACGATCCGCAAGCGCAAGCATGGTCGGTGAACCCGGGCGAGTTCGATGTGCGCGTGGGAGGATCGTCACGCGATCTGCCGCTGCAGGCGACCCTCCACGTGCGGGCGCGCCCGTTGGCGAGGACGCTCACGCGGCAGTCGCTGGTGCAGGATTTCAGCCGGATGCCGGCGGTGTACGAAGAATTCGCGCGCGCGCTCGGATTCGCCGAACTGGTCGAGCCGGCGCCCGAGGCATCGTCCGCCGACATGACGCGGGAGCAGATCACCGCGGCGCGCAAGGCGCGCATGGCGACCCGCGCGTTCGTCGACGAAATGCCCATCAACAAGGTGCCGGCGTTCTCGAAAGGGCGATTGAGCGAGGCTCGGCTCGACGAGATTTTGCGCATCGCGTCGGCGTAGCCCGAGATCGGCGATTTACACGTTTTGATTTTTCGACGCACTCTGGCGGCGTCAGGGAAGCGTTCCTTTTTCGATCAGGTGTCTGGGGGAGATAAGAATGAAAGTCGGCAAATTCATGGGCGGCCTGTGCGCCGCAGGCCTCTTGTCTGGCGCAGCGGCATCGGTGCAGGCCGCCGAAGCCGTGTCGGTGCTGCACTGGTGGACGTCGGGCGGCGAATCGAAGGCCGTTGGCGTCCTCAAGAGCGACATGCAGAAGCAAGGCTACGCGTGGAAAGACTTCGCGGTCGCGGGCGGCGCGGGCGCCTCCGCGATGACCGTGCTCAAGACCCAGGTGATCTCGGGCAACGTGCCGACGGCCGCGCAAATCAAAGGCCCGCTGATTCAGGAGTGGGCCGAGCAAGGCGTGCTCGCGCCGATCGATTCGGCCGCCGGAGACTGGAAGAAGAACCTTCCGCCGCAGATCGACAAGATCATCCGCGCCAACGGCCATTACGTCGCGGCGCCCTTCTCGGTGCATCGCGTGAATTGGCTGTACATCAACAAGGCCGCGCTCGACAAGGCAGGCGGTAAAGTGCCGACCACATGGCCGGAATTCTTCGCCGTGGCCGACAAGATGAAGGCCGCGGGCATCGTTCCGGTTGCGATGGGCGGCCAGCCGTGGCAGGACGTGACGCTGTGGGAAGGCGTGGTGCTCTCGCAGGGCGCGGACTTTTACAGGAAGGCGATCGTCGATCTTGATCCAAAGACGCTCACGTCCGACAAGATGGTCCAAGTATTCGACACGGTGCGCAGGATTCAATCGTACTTCGATCGCGGCCGCGCCAGCCGTGACTGGAATCTCGCGACGGCGATGGTCGTCAACGGCAAGGCCGGCATGCAGTTCATGGGCGACTGGGCGAAAGGCGAATTCGCCGGCGCGAACAAAAAGCCGGGCAGCGACTACATTTGCGCGGCGGTGCCGGGCACGGACAAGGCGTACACGTTCAACGTCGATGCGTTCGTGTTCTTCCAGCAGCCGGGCCAAAAGGAAGCGACGCCCGGCCAGCTCGCACTCGCGAAGACGATCATGTCTCCGGCGTTTCAGGAACAGTTCAGCCTGTACAAGGGCTCGATTCCGGTGCGGCTTGGCGCGCCGATGGCGAAATTCGACGACTGCGCCAGGAAGTCCTACGCGGACGAACAAACAGCGATCGCCGGCAACGGGTACGTGCCGTCGCTTTCGGGCAGCATGGCTCAATCGGATGCGATCGCCGGCGCAATCACCGACGTCGTCACCACGTTCATGAACTCGAACCAGGATTCGAAGCGCGCGGTTCAAGCGCTTGCGAAGGCTGCGAAGACGAAGTAAACGAGTGTCGGCGCCCCAGTTGCGATCTTGCTCGCGACTGGGCGTCGTCAGTGAAACCTTGAGATGCAAAGGGGACTGCTCGAGGCCTGTCGATGCGCGCCGGCGACGGCAAGGCGCCATGGCGCGCCACGTTTCGCTTGCTCGCCGGCGCGGCCGTCCGATTGTCCGGACTGCCGCGCCGATCCACGGCACGTCCCGGCCGACGCGGCATCGATACGCTTTTGACCGTCGAGTCTTCCGCCTCGCGCGGCAGAGCGCCCGCGAAATTACCGCCCCCCGGCGTTTCGGCCGTTACGGTCGACATTTGCGAGGGCATCCGCGGGGCGCGATACGTCTCTATTCGCCATGCCGAACGGTTGGCCGAAGCCGGTATCGCGCTCTCGACGTCATCGTCGCCGCTCATTCGAATACGCTGACGTCGCAAAGCATGCGCCAATTGCGGCCAAGCGTGCGCACTTCCTGTCCCGATACGGTCAGCGTGCCGAACAGATCGATATCGCGGCTGGAACTGCCGATCATCAGATCGAACTCCCCGGGTTCCACGACGCGCTCGCCACGCTCGTCGGTAAAGTTGAGCATGTCGACCGGCAATCGGACCCGTACGGTTCTGCGCCCGCCCGCCGGCACGAAAACGCGCTGGAATCCCTTGAGTTCGCGCACCGGGCGCACGACCGATGCAATACGGTCACGGACGTAAATCTGAGCGACGTCTGTTCCATCCCGCTGGCCGACGTTTTCTATCTCGAAGACAAACTCGAATACCCCGCTGGCCACATCGGCGTGGCTGTCGATCAAATCAAGCGCCCCGTAGCGAAACCGCGTATACCCCAAACCGAATCCAAACGGATAGCGCGAGCCGAAATGGTAGGCGACAGGCGTGCCTGCGCTCTTCAGTTTGTGGTTGTACACGTAGGGCACCGCGCCCGCGCTTTTGGGAATCGACAACGGCAGGCGGCCGCTAAAGTCGGCCGCGCCGGAAATCAGCTCGGCGATCGCATCCGCTCCGCCCTCACCCGGCGCAAAGGCGACGATATGTGCGGCCACCACCTCCTCCAGCCCTCCAAGGTTGTAGGGGCGTCCCCCCGTCTGTACGACGACCGTCGGCGTGCCGCTCGCGACGACGGCCTCGAGCAGCGTCTGCTGCACGCCCGGCAGTTCGAGGCTATCGGTATCCGAGCCCTCCCCAACGGTGCCGGACTGGAACAGCCCTGCGAGGTCGCCGACAAACACGAACGCGACCGCCGCCGATCGTGCCGCGGCGACAGCGGAATCGATTTGTCGGAGGTCGCGGCTGATTGGAGCCTGCCGATTCTCATCGAGCGCGCGCGCCATATCCACGTCGCCTGGAAACACCGGCGTGCCCGCGCGCCGCTCCTGAATAATCTCGCACCCCTTCGCGTAGACGACGCGATCGGCAGCGAATCGTTCCCTGAAAGCCTGCAGCGGGGTTTTCACGGGCGATCGCGCATCCTTGCCGGTCGTGATCAGATGGACCGGGAAGCTATAGCCGGCGAGCAGCGCGAGGGGATCGTCGGCAGTCGGCCCAATGACCGCCACACGATGCTCCTGCGCTGCACGAACCGGCAAAGTGCCGTCGTTCTTCAGCAGGACGATGGATTCGAGCGCGGCTTGCCGCGCGAGCGCCGTGGCGTCGCCGCCGCTCACGTTCACGCCGTCGGGGTCCGCATAAGGGCGCTCAAAAAGCCCCAGCCGGAATTTTTCGGTCAACACTCGCGACACCGCGGCATCGATCGCCTCCAACTCGATATCGCCGCGTTCGATCGCGGTTTTCAAGTGCAACGCGCACTCGTGGCCGGGAAGTTCGACATCGAGCCCGGCATTGAACGCCAATGCCGCGGCTTTCGCCTCGTCTTGCGCGACGCCGTGATGGGTGAGGAGCAGATTGACCCCGGCATAATCGGCAACAACCAGTCCGTCGAATCCCCATCGACGGCGCAGCGTGCCTTCGATCAATGCCTGATCCGCATGACAGGGAATGCCGTCGATATCGTGATAGGCGGGCATGACGGACCCCGCGTCGGCCAGCTTGACCGCCATCTCGAACGGAAGCATGAAGATATCGTTGAATTCCCTCGGTCCGATGCGCACGGGGGCGTGATTGCGCCCGCCCTCGCTCGCCGAATGCCCGGCAAAGTGCTTGAGCGTGGCGAGCAGATCCCGTCGCTCGCCCTGCAGTCCCTTGACGTAATGACAAGCCAGCACGCCCACCAGATAGGGATCTTCGCCGAACGTCTCCTCCGTGCGTCCCCATCGCGGATCACGCGACACATCCAGCACCGGCGCGAGCCCCTGGTGGCAGCCGATCGAACGCGCTTGCAGGCCGATTTCTCTGCCGACCGCCTCGATCAGCCCCGGGTTCCAGGTGGCGGCGTAGTTCAGCGGCGAGGGAAACAAGGTGGCGCCGTCGATCATGAGGCCGACCAGGCATTCCTCGTGAGACATTACCGGGATACCCAATCGGGTATCCTCGACCATCCGGCGTTGCAGTTCGTTGAGCGCCCGGACACCTTCGCGGGCGTCGACCGCATGGGTCCCGAGCGGCCGGGTGATCTGCCCGAGGCCGTGTGCGAGCAGCGTATCGACCGTAATGCCGGTCTGGCGCTGAGCAAAATCCGCGATTCGCCAGGTATGTTTCCCGTCGGATGACAGTTCCAGCCAACCGGCATGCAACTGGGCAATCTTTTCGTCCAGATGCATTCTTGCAAGCAGGTCGGCGACGCGCTCCCGGATTGGCGCATTCGGATTGCGATAAAGGGCGGAGTCTGTTGCGTGATCGATCGACATAAGAACTTTCAGGAGGATATTCAGGATCTGACGTGACGCGTCGCCCGCGCTCGCTCCGATTCAATCGCAGCAAGCAAGGCGAACCGCATTAAAGATCGCCAGGATTGATGTAGGCCGTTTTAATGGTGGTGTAGAACTCGCGCGCATAGGCGCCCTGCTCGCGCGGACCGTAGCTCGAGCCCTTGCGGCCGCCGAACGGTACGTGATAGTCGACTCCGGCTGTGGGCGTGTTGACCATCACCATCCCTGCCTGAGCGTGCCGCCGGAAGTGTGTCGAGTATGTCAGCGAGGTCGTGCAGATTCCCGCTGACAAACCGAATTCCGTATCGTTCGCGATCGCCAGGGCGTCTTGATAGTCGGCGGCCCTGATGATCGTCGCGACAGGGCCGAACACCTCTTCGCGATTGATCCGCATTGAATTGGTCGTGCCGGTGACGAGCGCGGGCGCCAGAAAATGCCCGTCCGTCAGGCAGGTCACGCGTTCTCCGCCGTGAATTTCCGCGCCCTCGCCGCGGGCGACATCGAGATACGCTTCGACCTGCCGTAGTTGAACGGCGTCCACGACCGGCCCGATCTGTGTGCCCGGCTGCCTCGCGTCCCCTACTTTCAACGCACGGACCCGTTCAGTCAGCCCTGCCACGAAGCGATCGTGAATGCCCGCGGTCACGATCAGGCGGCTCGATGCCGTGCAGCGCTGGCCGGCAGAAAAAAAAGCGCCGTTCAGGCTGGCCTCGATTGCGATATCGAGATCCGCATCGTCCAGAACGACCATGGGATTCTTTCCCCCCATCTCCAACTGGATGCGTTTTCCCGAGTCGAAACACGCTCTTCCGATATCGCGGCCGGTGGCGACCGAACCTGTGAAACTCACTGCGGCAACCAGCGGCGACTTCACGAGCGCCGCACCGACCACCGAGCCGGGCCCCATGACCAGGTTGACGACGCCGGGCGGCGCGCCCGCTTTCTCGATCATCCCGATCAGTTCCCACGCACTCGCGGGCGCCTGCGCCGCCGGCTTGAGGACAACGCAATTTCCGTAGGCGAGCGCCGGCGCAATCTTCCAGGCGGGTATCGCAATCGGAAAATTCCATGGCGTAATCAGGCCGATCACGCCCAGCGGCTCGCGCGTCACTTCAACCGTCAATCCGGCTCGAACGGAAGGCAAGACGTCGCCGTTGAGCCGGAGTGCCTCGCCCGCAAAGAACTTGAACACCTGAGCGGCGCGCGTCACTTCTCCGATCGCCTCGGCAAGCGTTTTCCCTTCTTCCCTGGCGAGCAGGTCGCCCAACTCGTCCTTGCGTTCGAGAATGGCGTTCCCTGTTCTATCCAGCACATCGAAGCGCTGCTGCGGCGTCGATACGCTCCAGCGATCGAACGCGCGACATGCGGCGTCGATCGCCCACTGCGTCTCTTCCTCGTCGGCCTGAGCCACGTGACCGACGACGTCCGCCGTGTCCGACGGATTGATGTTCGGCAAGAAGTGGCGGCCCGGAATCCACTTGCCGTTGATGAAATGAGTGAACTGTCTCATTGTTTCGTCCTCGAGGTTGCCGCGACAATCGGCTTCGGCGATTTGCTCGCCGCACCGACGTATCCTCTTCGCGCGAGATTGCCGTAGAGCGCGCGCACGCCGAACGTCCACGGCGAAATTTCGGTAGACAGCCGAACGGTATTGATCAGCGAGCCGATGGACGGCGTCGAAATCGTGACGACGTCGCCGGCGTGATGCGTAAACCCTTCGTCGCGAATATCGCGATCCTGGATCGGTGAGAACATCGTTCCCAGAAACAGCATGAAGCCGTCCGGATACTGATGATGGCGACCGTACGTTTGTGCGACGAGGTCCAGCGGATCGCGGCTGATCTCGCGCATGTGGCTCTTCCCTTCGAGGACGAAACCGTCGTCGGCGCCCTCGATGCGAAGACAAACGCTTGCTGCTCTCACGCTGTCGAGCGTGAACTTCTCGTCGAACAGGCGCACGAACGGACCGATCGCACACGATCCGTTGTTGTCCTTCGCCTTGCCGAGCAGCAACGCGGATCGCCCCTCGATGTCGCGCAAATTGACGTCGTTCCCCAGCGTCGCGCCAACGGCCCTTCCCGCACTATTGACTGCAAGGACGATTTCCGGCTCAGGGTTGTTCCAGCTCGACATCGGATGAAGTCCGACATCGGCGCCGAACCCGACCGAAGCCATCGGCTGCGATTTTGTGAAGACCTCGGCGTCCGGGCCGATGCCGACCTCCATGTACTGAGACCACGCGCCGTTTTGCAGCAACGCCTCTTTCAGCTTCGCAGCGGCCTCGGACCCCGGCTTGATCTCCGACAGATCGGCCCCGATAAGCGTCGTGATCGCCCGTCGCATCTCATGAGAATTTTTTGCGTCTCCTCGCGCACTCTCTTCGATCACGCGCTCCAGCAGGCTAACCGCGAATGTCACGCCGCACGCTTTAATGGCTTGCACGTCGCACGGAGCCAGGAGCCTCGCCGGCGAAACCGCGCCCGGATCAAGAGCGTCCTTCAGAATGTCGTCGATCGAGCCCAGGAACTCGCCCTCGCCGTAACGGACGATCTCCAGAATATCGGGACGCTCGAAGAGATCCGACGTCGTAGGTCCGAACCGGGTGATATCGACAACACATCCGTCTCTGACCGTTACGACCGCCGGACCGTCAACGGGTGCGCTTCGCCACACGCGTCCGACGAGCAAGGCATCGCACAAATCGACCGGCAAATTTGTCTCGTTCATATCTGATCTCACCGAACTCTCTCAAAAGTTCATCGTGCATTCGACGATGAAGCGCCCATCGCGTCGCACCAAAGCCGTTTCCGCACATCCGGAGGAACGACGTCCTACCGGCATCGCGCTCGCCAAACGATATTTAGAACGTGTGCTGAATACCGGCATAAACACCGGTTTGCGCCTGCCCCGGTAACGGGCTCGTCGAACTGCCCGGCAGATTCGCTTCCAAGCCGAACGTTCCCGTCTTGCTGTTTCTGACCGTGGCCATCTGAAAATCAAGCAATGTCCGCTTCGACAGGTTGTATGTGCCGCCCAGCGTGTACATCGTTGCGTTACCGTTGCCGTGATTCGCATTCACGTGGTAGATCGCCGCGATCAACGACGCCTGCGCGTCAACCTGGCATGACACGCCACCCCATATCTGGTTGGTCACCGACGGAGCGCCCGGCGCGACCTGGCCGGCGTGCGACGACAGCCACACCGCCTGCAGCTTGAACGGAGCCAGAAACACGTTGGCGCCCACGAAATACTCTTTGGAATACTGAAAGACATCGTCGAGCGCGCCGTTCGCGGGATTTCTCACCTCGTCATATGTGCCCCGGATCTGGAAGAGCGGCGCGGTATAGGTGATCTGAAAACCGCCTTGCCGCCCCTGAGCCGTCGTGCCGTTTCCATTCCAGTTCGTCGCGTTCGATAGTGCGTACTGGGCCGCGAAATCAAACCCATGAAACGCGGGCGACTGATACGAGATGTTGTTGCTCGAAATCGGCCAGCTCCTTCCGCGCACCAACGAAGCCGACGACCACGATGACATGATGAACGGGTCGAAGTCCCACGTTCCATATGAAATGAATAACTGGCGGCCTACCTGCAATCTCCCGTAACGCGGGTTATCTAAACCGATCGCCGCCCACCGCGTCCATATCGAGTTCGGAGCGCTGAATTGTCCATTCGTGGCGTTGAAGCTATTTTCGAGTTTGAAGACAATGTCGGTGTTCGCGCCAATATCTTCCTTGCCGGTCAATCCCCACAGGCTGGTCCCCCAGTCTCCACTCTCGGCACGGAAGCGCGAACTTTGACCGCCGTGCGGATTCGTGACCGCGTTCATGTATTCGATTCCCGTATCAATGCGACCGTACAACGTGAGGCCGCTTTCGGCATACGCCGGTGCTGCACCCACGGCAAAACCGGCTATCAAACACGCCTTCCTCATCATGCTCCAAACCCTCCATCTACCTTATTCGGGCCTTTTATGGATGCAACACCATTTGCCAGGCGCCCGATTCATTACGCAAACACATCATTTAGTTATACAAAATATATTGGCGTGATGCCTTCATGAAGTCGCACTTCCCGCTGCTCGGTTCTTCCGGGCAGGAATCGGACCGGTGACTTTGCTGGCTCAGCGGTTCCTGGCGCATCGCCCGATATGGCGATCAGGCGCCGCCGGCAAGACAGCGGAGGAGTTCAGTCAACTCATGGCGATGTTCAGTGATTGTGCCGAGCAGGCGTGTGAGCAACGCCGCGATACTTGACGGCCAACTCCATGCATGCGCCGTGCTCCAATTGGCCGACAGTCGAGCGATAGATCTCCTGCCACGGCGTCTGATTCGGCCTCACCGGCGGCGCGCCTTCCTCCGTGCGGCGACGCTGGCGCTCCGATTCGGACACCAGCATGTCGCACGTTCCGGCATTCAGGTCGATGCGAACGACATCGCCGGTTCGCAGCAGCGAGAGGCCTCCACCCGCCGCGCTTTCCGGCGATGCATTGAGGATCGAAGGACTATCGGATGTGCCGGACTGACGCCCGTCGCCGAGCGTCGGCAAACTGGTCACGCCGTGCCGGATGAGCGCGTCGGGAGGCTGCATATTCACGACCTCCGCCGAACCGGGCCAGCCCACCGGCCCGGCGCCGCGAATCACGAGAATGGTTCGCTCGTCGATGCCCAGTGCCGGGTCGTTGATTCGAGCGTGATAGTCGTCCGAATCTTCGAATACCACGGCGCGGCACTCGAACACGTTCTCGCTTCCCGGCGTCGCCAAATAGCGTTGCCTGAACTCGTCGGAAATGACGCTCGTCTTCATGATGGCGAAATCGAACAGGTTGCCGCGGAGCACCAGGAAACCCGCGCGCTCCATCAGCGGAGCGGTGAACCGCGCGATCGCCTCCCGGTCGACGCTCTCCCGTCGTGTGAGGTTCTCGCGCATGGTGCGTCCTGTGACAGTAGGACGATCCACTCTCAGCCGGCCGGCTTGCATCATCTCCCACATCACGGCCGGAACGCCGCCCGCGCGATGGAAGCGCTCCCCCAAATATTTGCCCGCGGGCTGCACGTTCGCGAGGAGCGGCACATCGTAACCGTAGGCCTTCCAGTCGTCCGGCGACAATGTGACGCCCGCATGGCGCGCCATCGCCATGATGTGGGGTTGGGCATTCGTCGATCCGCCGATCGCGGCGTTCACTGCGATCGCGTCCAGAAAGGCGTCGCGAGTCAGAATCGTCGATGGCCGTTGATCGTCGTACGCCAATGCGACGATACGACGTCCGGTTTCGTATGCGACCTGTGCGCGCTCGCGATAAGGCGCCGGGATGGTCGCGCTGCCGGTCAGCGACAACCCGAGCGCTTCAGCCAGAGAATTCATCGTGAGCGCGGTCCCCATCGTGTTGCAATGCCCCGCGGACGGTGCGGAAGCCGTGGCGATCCGTAGAAATTCCTCACGATCGATCTCACCTGCGGCCAATCGCCTGCGGCCCTTCCAGATGCTCGCCCCCGAGCCGGCCGGTTCGCCGCCATACCAGCCGTCGAGCATCGGGCCGCCGGACAGCACGATGGCGGGGATGTCCACGGTGCTGGCCGCCATGATCTGCGACGGCGTGGTCTTGTCGCAACCGGTGGTCAGCACAACGGCGTCAATGGGGTATCCATGCAAAATCTCCACCAATCCGAGGTAGGCCAAATTTCGATCGAGCGCAGCCGTCGGGCGGCGGCAGTTTTCGAATACCGGATGGACGGGAAACTCGAGCGGTATCCCGCCGGCATCTCGAATGCCGTCGCGAACCCGCCTGGCAAGTTCAAGGTGAATGCGGTTGCAGGGACTGATGTCACTGCCCGACTGCGCGATGCCGATGATCGGTTTGCCCGAGCGCAATTCAGCCGGCGTCATGCCGTAATTCATGAATCGCTCGAGATACAACGCCGTCATGTCGATGCGATCCGCGTTGGCAAACCAGTCCTGCGAACGGAAGCTTCCCCGGGCGCGGCTCTTCTCACTCATTGCAGAATCCCTCCGTGCAAAATGCCTGCGGCTGGCCAGGCACGTCCGCTCGAAACTCGAAGAGCCCGCCCGCATGCGGCTGCCGTTGTAAAGCGGTGTTCGACAATCCTTTCCGGGCGGTCGTCACATACACCGTTCGTAAATCGTCTCCGCCGAAAACCAGCTTGGTGACGTTGTCGCAAGGGAAATGTATCTGGTCGGTCAGCGCGCCATCCGGCGAAAATCGTTCGATTCGGGCCCCGCCGAAGAGGGCGACCCATACGAATCCGTTCGCGTCCACTGCCATGCCGTCCGGATATCCGCCTCCCGATATGGAGACGAATCGGCGCTTGCGCGCGAGCATTCCCTCCTCATCGACGTCAAACGCATAGATGACGCGATTCAGCGTATCGGCGTGATACATCACGCGGCCGTCGGGGCTGACGGCTGGGCCGTTGGTGATGACGTAGCCTGTATCGCAGGCAATTGGCCTGCCATTGGGCTGGACGCGGTACAACGTGCCTCGCGCCTGTCGCTCGCTGTCATCCATTGAACCAAACCACAGCCGCCCCCGCCGATCGACATAACCGTCGTTCAGCCGGTTCCCCGGGATGTTCGATTCGACGTCGATGATCTTGAGGAATGCCCCGGTGATCGTGTCGAATCGATAGATGCCGTCCTCGAGGCCCGACGCCAGCCCGCCGTCGGCCAGCGGAGCGAGAAACCCCGGTTGCGCGGGCGCCGCCCACGAACTCGCCTGCCGGCTGTCGACATTCAGGCGATGCACCCGCTGGCTCTTGATATCGACGAAGTAAACCGAGCGCTCGGCGTCGCTCCAGATCGGACCTTCGCCGAGCTCCGCGGCGACATCCCAAATGCAGATCGGTGCGGTTGTCTTCATGCGCCGTACCAACCCGCATCCACGAAATATGCCCGCCCCGAGCAACGGGCGGAATCGCTGGAGGCGAGGAACAATGCCATGTTGGCCACGTGCTCCGGCTCTATCCGCAGCGGCAGACATTGCCCTTCGATGATCTTCGCTTCGCTTTCCGGAGATTGCCAGAGCTTCATCTGTCGAGGGGTACGCACCGCTCCCGGCACAATGCAGTTGACCCGGATGCCATATGGTCCGAGATCGCGGGCAAGCCCGCGAGTCAGGCCTTCGATGCCGGCCTTGGCGGTCATGTAGATGGACAGGTCTTTCAACGCGAGATGCCACGAGATCGATCCGAGATTGACGATCGATCCGCCGCCGGCTTCACGCATGCCATTCGTCACGGCCTGCGAGCAAAAAAAATGATGCTTGAGGTTGACGGCGAGCCGTTGGTCCCAGTCGCTGCTTGTAACGGATTCGACGGTGTTCCGATTATCGTTTGCCGCATTATTGATCAACACGTCGACGGGACCGGCGCCCGCTACGACCCGTTCGAACGCGCGCCCGATGGCGCCGACGTCCCGCAGATCGCACGAGACGAACGTCGGCGGGCATTCGGCCCGGCGGTGCGTAGCCTCGAGTGCGCTGGACTCCTCTTGTGCGATGTCCAGAAAGAACACTCGCGCGCGTTGCCTCACGAACGCCTCCACCATCGCGGCGCCGATGCCGCTTCCCCCTCCGGTGACGACGACGGCCTTCCCCGCAAGGCTGGGATAGATTGTGTGGGACATGATCGTTTCAGTTGTATCGATGGGTTGGCGAGTGGCGGAAATGGGCGAGATCATGCCGATCGCAGCGGGTAATCGCGCGCGCGCCCGACGTCGAGGCGCCGCAATGCGAGGCCCTCGTCATCAAAGACATGACAGAAATGGGGAGAAGCCGTCAATGTGATCGGTTGCCCACCCGCCAGATCGACGTCGCCGCTGAGCTTCGCGATCACATTAGCGTCGCCGTTCTGGCCAATACTTGCGTGCAGATACGTGCATTCGCCGAAGCGCTCGACCCGACGCGTCCTTGCGCGGATGATTTGACTGCGGGTGTCGCCGTCCGTAATGACGAGATGCTCGGGACGCATGCCCAAGGTCACCTCCATTCCGACGTGCGCGTTGGCTCCGCTCACGGATGCACGCAATACTTCGCCGCCGAGCAGGCAAACCGTCACGCCGCCCGCATCGACAGCGGCAATCCGGCCTCGCACGATATTCATCCTCGGCGAGCCGATGAACTCCGCGACGAACCGGCTTCCCGGCCGATGGTACAAATCCAGCGGCGAGCCGATCTGCGCAATGCTGCCGTGGCGCTCCACGTCCGCACCCGCACGCAACAGCACGATCTTGTCCGCCAGCGCCATAGCCTCGGTCTGATCGTGCGTGACGTAGACGGCGCTCGCCTGGTTAAAAGCTTTATGAAGGCGTGCGATTTCGATGCGCGTCTGGACGCGCAGCGCGGCGTCGAGGTTCGACAACGGCTCGTCGAAGAGAAACACTCCCGGCTCCCGAACGATGGCCCGCCCGATGGCGACACGCTGCCGCTGCCCGCCGGACAGTGCCGCCGGCTTGCGCTCCAGCAGCTTATCGAGTTGCAGCGACGCTGCGGCCTCGCGGACCTTCCTGTCGATCGCGGCCGAATTCAGCTTGGCTTGCCGCAGGCCAAAGGCCATGTTCTCGTAGACGCTCATGTGCGGATAGAGCGCATAGTTTTGAAAAACCATGGCAACGCGCCGCTGGGACGGATGCACTGCGTTGACCAACTTCCCGTCGATCCGCATCTCGCCGCCGGTGATCGTTTCGAGGCCCGCGATCATCCGCAGCAGAGTCGATTTTCCGCATCCGGACGGCCCGAGAAACACGCAGAATTCGTTCGTGCCAACCTCGAGGTTGATGTCGCGAATGACGGGGGGATTGTTGCCGTACGCTTTATGAATGCTTGCGAGACTGATGCTTGCCATGATCCACTCAACTTGAAGTCAGGATGCGATCCCGCACCCGGGACGGGGGCGGTCGTTCGGGTCATGCCTGCTGTCGTTGCTACCCTTTCACGGAGCCCGCCATCATCCCTTTGATGATCCGCTCCTGTCCGAAGGCATACGCCGCGATCAACGGAAGAGATGTGAGCGTGACGACGGAAAGCATTGCCGGGACATTCGACGAATACTGCCCCTGAAAATCCCACACGGCGAGCGGGAGCGTTCGATGGTCCGGCGTCGATGTCAGCACATAGGCAAAGATGAATTCATTCCACAACGCAACGGCGTTGTAGATTGCAACCGTGGCTAGGCCTGGTGTCGACAGCGGGAAATAGATTCGCCAGAAGATCGTGAACCGCCCGCAGCCGTCGAGCTGCGCGGCCTCCTCCAGCTCATGCGGTATCTGCTTCATGAACTCGGTCAAAATGAATATGGAGATGGGCAGGCTGAGCGCCACGTAGGGTCCCACCAGCGCCAGCGACGTGTCGTACAGGCCGATGTTCCTGATCAGCAGGTAGATGGGCACCAGGGTGGCGTGAAGTGGTACGATCATCGCCGCGACGACAACGCCGAAGAGCGGCCGGTTGAAGCGAAACTTGATCCTGGCGAATACGTACGCGGCCATCGAACTGAACAGGGCGATGAAGATCACGGACACGCCGACCACGAAGACACTATTGCGAAGGTAGATCAGGAAAGCGCCGTGAAGCACCTCCGTGTAGTTCGATAAGTCGAACCGCGCGGGCAGCGCCCACACCGACGTCGAATAGGTTTCCTCTTGCGACTTGAGACTCGTGAGCATCACGAATATGAACGGCGAGGTGGTGACGGCCAACCATATGAGCGCGAGCAGGAAAATCATCGAACGGCCCTTGCGTGAGTGATTGAGCACGATTAGACCTCGTGTGAATAGCGTCGCGTCGTGCGCAATGCGATCGCGGCAACCAGCGCCACGATCACGAACATCGCGGAAGCGATTGTGCTGCCGTAACCGAGCTGGAATGAACTGAATACCGTCCGGTACATATAGGTTGCCATCAGCTCGGATGAGCTTTCCGGCCCGCCGCCCGTCATGACGAATATCAGGTCGAAGTAACGCAAGGAGCCCAGCACGGACAGGAGCATCGCGGTCCGGATCGTGCCTTGCAGATGCGGCAATTTGATACGCCAGAAGATTGTCGACTCGGAAGCGCCGTCCAGCCGCGCAGCCTCGCTCAGCTCAGGCGAAAAGGAAGACAGGCCGGCGAGAAACAGGATCATGTAGAACGGAACGTTCTGCCAACAAATCACGGCGATCGTGGAGGCCAACGAAAAGCGCGTGTCCCCCAGCCAGTCCTGAGCGAGCGAGTCCCATCCCAATCCGTGGAACGCCGCGTTCAACGGGCCGAAGTTCGGGTCATAGACGTTCTTGAACAGCACGCCGATTGCGACGCTGGACATCAGCAGCGGCAGGAAATACAGGATCTTGAGAATTCTCGACCCCTTCCCCGCCATATCCAGCAGGACCGCGAGCGCAAGCGCGATCGGCAATTGAATGAGCACGGAAAACAATGCGAGCAGCAGATTGTTGTACAGCGCCTTCCAGAAGACCGAATCATGTGCGAGTCGCATCCAATTGGCCAATGCCACGTAATGCGTGTCGCTGCCGAGCCCATTCCAGTCGAACAACGAAAGTTCGAAACTGGAGACGAGCGGATAAAGCAGGAACACTGCCAGCAACATCATTGATGGCGCGAGCAGACACACCGTGGCCAACCACTGCGATGATGTCCGGGGCCGCCTCATCGGCTCGACGGCAAATGTCGCATCCAAAGCTGTCTCCTGTTTCTCGTTCGTTCGACTGCCTGCCTATCGGCCGGCTTCCGCCTTGGCGGCATCTTCCATTTGGGCCGCGGCGGCCTCGGGCGTCACGGACAATCCAAATAGCGCCTGTGAAATGTCCTTATGCCGTTCCCCAAGGCTCGGCGACAATTCCTGGTCGTACCAGAGCTGGACGTTGGGCGCCTGCGCGATCAGCGTCTGCATTCGTTTCAGGAAGGGATCGGAGAGCGCGAGATTCTTGACAGGAGGAATGCGCGCGTCGGCCAGTTTGGCCTGCACCGAGGCATCGTCCGTCATCGTTCTGATTAGCCTGAAGGCGCCATCTCGCTCAGGGCATTGCGCCGAGATGCTCAGGAAGCTGTCGCCGACGGTCCCGACTACGTCACGAGGGTCCCCCTTGCCACCCGGCATGCTCGGAAACGGGAAGAAATCGAGTTTCCTGTAGAACGCCGGATTCTCTTTCTGAATCGTGGATGCCTCCCAGCCGCCCATCAGTTCCATTGCAGCCCGGCCGGAATACAACAGCCGCCGCGACACGCCGGTGTCGTAGTCGAGTCCGTTATAACCCTGCGCGAACGCACCGGCCTTGACGAGTTGCTGCAGGTACTTGCCGGCCTCGATGAACACCGGGGCGGCGAAGCTGCCGCCCGCGGCTCTTTGCGCCGCGCGACGGAAAACATCGGGGCCACCCAGGCGGTCGACCAGATACATGTAGTACATCGATCCGGTCCACTTGCTCTTGTTTGCCAACGCAAACGGTGCGATTCCGTGCGAAGTGAATACCTTCACGACCTTCATTAATTCGTCCCACGTCGTTGGCGGCGCGAGGTTGTATTGCCGGAACAGATCCTTGTTGTAGAAAATCACCGCGACCGCAGTGTTCTCGGAAGGGATGCCATAAATCTTGCCGTTGAATGTGACGGCTTGCCACGATGTAGGCAAGAACCTGTCGCGAAAGGCCGGGTCCTTCTGCAAAAAAGGCGTGAGGTCGACGACCTGCCCCGCCTTTACATACTCCCGCAGCGGACCGCCTCCCCAGGTATCGAACACGCAGGGCGGCTGCTCCGCGCCGAATGCCACCTTCAGCTTTGCCTTGTATGCGTCGTTGAGAATGTGCGAATCCTCGACTTTGTAACCGGGAGTCTGCTTTTCGAAACGATCCGCGGCCGCGCGAGCATTCTTCGGCGCATTACCTTCGGTCTGGTGATCCCACGCGACGATGACCTTGTTCGCCTGCGCGTGGGCGCCTTCCGCGTAGAGCATCGAACCGGCGAACAGCAGCGCGGCGGTACCCAGGATGTGTGCAGACTTCAGACGTTTGACTACGGGCATGCATGTCTCCGCATCGTTTCATCTAATCACATGGAACGTTATCGATAACGTTAATTGATGTTAGGGTTGCGCCATCCGGACCGCTATTCGGGTATACCCATTATTTGTGCGATGCAAGCCAGCGAAGGGTTTGACGAGTCCACGCAAAACCGCGACGCTTCGCGCGAGCACCCATCGTTACGACGTGGTCAGTGCGCCACCCCTCTTATTTTGCAAAGGAGCGCAGGCCTTCCGGCCGATTCAAGCGGGAGCGCATCGTCGCACGCGGGCACGGCTCGGAGCAGCTTCGCGCGTTGTCACCGGCCCTGATAGAATGCGGCCGGTAAGCGTGACGTTATCGATACCGTACGAACGGAGCCTCGGATTCGCAGCAGCGCATGCATCCGCACGCGCAGGACATGCCGAGCGGCAGCCGAGGAGCACCAACCGCTCTTTGCGAAGCCCATGCAATGACTAAGCAAATTCCTACTCTCGCCCATGTTGCAAGAATCGCCGGCGTGTCGCAGATGACTGCCTCGAGGGCGCTCAACGATCGCCCCGGCGTATCTCAGGAGACGCGCGAGGAAGTGCTGAGGATTGCTGCGGACATTGGATATGTCATGAATCGCAGCGCGCAGAAACTCTCCGGCGGGCGTAACGGCATCATTGGGATCGTGACGCCGATGCTCGACAATCAATTCGTCGGAGAACTGATTGTCGGCGTCGGCAGAGCCGCGCGAGCCGGCGGCTACGAAATCCTCGTGTACACCGTGTTCGACGAAGACCGACATTCGCACCACGGCGTCCTCGGGCTGATGAAGCAATTCACCGACGGCGTGATCGCCATCCTGCCGAGGGAATCAGTCTACTTCGACGCGCTGGCCGCGGCGCGCGTGCCCGTCGTCGTGATTGACCAGCGCGGCACGCTAGCCGGGTTTCCCTCCGTTTCCGTCGACAACTATGGCGGTGCGCTACGGGCCGTCGAACATCTGGTCGAACTCGGGCACAAGCGCATTGCCTTCGTGTCGGGCGACGAATCGATCGAAGGCGTGCGCGACCGACGACGAGGCTATCTGGATGCGATTGCGCGATTCAATATGCCAAACGACCCGGCACTTCTCGTTCAGGGCGGTCTCTCGCAGATGAAGGCATTCGACGTTGCGTCGCAATTGCTCGCTTTGCCCGACCCTCCGACCGCGATATTCGCGGCGAACGACTTGAGCGCCTTTGGTGTGATCGCTGCAGTCCGAGAGGCGGGCAAGCGAGTTCCCGGCGACATTTCGGTCATCGGATTCGACGACATACCGATGGCGTCGCAGGTGCATCCGTCGCTGACGACGATACGACAACCCTTTCCGCAAATGGCGCGCGCCGCCGTCAATACGCTAGTGGCACAAATCGACAGCCCGGAATCGGTGGCGCCACGCATCGTATTGCCCGCCGAACTGGTGATCAGGCAGTCCACCGGGCCTGCGTCCAACCGCGTTGAGTCGCCACAGGTCCGCTAGACGCTTGCGAGTGCGTCGGAACGCCGCCGCGATCCGCAGCGCAGCGGGGCGTGGGCCAATGTTTTCTTGCCGTCGATCCACTTGTGTCGCGCGGCGAGGGCTTTGATCTTGTCGTTCGTGGTTTCCGATGACGAGCGGTCTTGCCGACGCGGTTGCCGTGGTGCCCGTTTGCGCGGCGCTTCTCGCATCGCGAGCGCCATGGCCGAGGATTGTCGTCGCGTTCGCTGCGTTCGGCGCGGGCACGTCGCAGTCCGCGCCGCCGATGATCGCGACCGTCCCGCGGCGACGCGACGCGCTCCGGCTAGAACCGATGCCGCAATCCCAGCGCGACGACGACCTGATTGCCGTTCGCGGACGGCGTCAGCGTCCAGACCGACGCATTGAATGCCGGATTGCCGTTGCCGCCGCTCACGCGCTGATAGACGCCCTCGATGTACGCGTCCGTGCGCTTCGAGAATGCGTAATCGGCTTGCGCCACCACCTGATTCCACTTCGGACGGGTTTCGCCCGAGTGCGTATCGAAGCGACCCATCGTATAGGTGTACGCGGCCGCGACACTGAAACGGCTCGTGACCAAGTAGCGTCCGTCGATCGTGAAATTGTCGAACACCAGCGAATCGCCGCTGAGCCTGGCGATGCCGCCGCCTTGAAGAACGCCCGCCACGTCGTCGGTCGCCGAATGGGACCACGCCGCGCCGATCGAGTGCAAACCGAATGCATATCGCCCGGCGACGGCCCAGATCTGCTGGCTGCCGCCCGTGATCGTCGCCGAGCCGTCCGTCGTGCTCACCGCGCCGTTTGCATTGGCCGCGTTCGGGTCCCGGTTGATTTTCAGATATCCCGCGCCGAGCTTCAACGGGCCGTTCGCATAGGAGAGCCCCGCGCTCCATGCCGCGTTGTTGCCGAACCGGCCGGCCGTGTTCGAGAAGCCGTACATCATGCCGAAGGTCAATCCGCGATACGTCGGGCTCGTGTACTTGATCGAGTGGTTGATGCGGATGTTGCGGTTCGAGTCGTCGTTGTCGTACGGATGAACCGCGAGATTGCCGCCCCAGCCGGGGCCGGAAGCGCCGAGCGGCGTCGCGAAATCCAGGACGAGATCGTACTGGCGGCCGAGCGTGAGCGCCCCGCCCGCTTTCGATTTCACGCCGATCCAAGCCTGGCGGCCGAACATGTCGACGCCTTTTTGCGACAACGCGCCGTACGCCGACGAGAACCCGTTCTCGAGCGCGAACACGGCTGACAGTCCGCCGCCGAGGTCTTCGGCGCCGCGCAGCCCCCAGCGAGACGCATTCAGCGCGCCGCTCGTCACGGCCCAATTGCCGCTTCCCCGCGAACCCGCGGCATTGGTGCGCTGATTGCTCGCGTAGGTAATCGACGTATCGATCAAGCCGTACAGCGTCACGCTGCTCTGTGCCTGGGCCGAACCCGTGCCGAAACCGGCGAAACAAGCCGCGACGACGGTGGCGGCAATGCCGCACGGCCAGCGACCGCAGGAAAGCGGCTCATGCATACCGGTTGAAGTCGCCTCGCGTGCGGTTTTATATAGTTGGTCATGCATATTATTTGTTATGTTGTTCGACGCGATTGGCGATGCGCGCCCTTGCGCCGATCGACGGACGGAGCGCAATTATCGAAGACGGCGCGCCCGCCGATTAACGGGCGGAACAGGAAAGGTCCTCTGCAAAATCAGGCGCAATCGGATCGCGCCGCTTGTTCGGCGGATCGGGATTCTCGCGGGATTCGTCCGGTTTCGGCCGGGATCTCCGTGCCGTCTCGCCGCGCTGACGCCGTACGCCTTCGTCGCGCCGGCTGCGCGCATGCGGCACGCACAAGGGGGCGCGGTCGAGCGCGTGCCGTCATGCCGCTCGCATTCCGATCGCCATGGCAGCGCACCATCATGCTCGATCGCACTTGCTTCGCGTGGCGGCACCGCCCTGCTTCGCGCGGATTCTTCTGGCGCCCGCGCCGAAGTCGCATCGCTCCACGCACATCGAGTCACCTGCTTGCCCGGTCGCCTTGCAGTCGAGCGGACCCGGGCGTTCCTCCGCGCCCGCAACCCGCAGGCATCGTCGCGCCGCAGGCGGACGAACGGCCTGCCTGCGGCGCGCGCATGCACCGAATCACCCATTACCGCCGCATCGAACGCGGCATCGAAGCGACCGGTCTCGATGCCGGTTGCCCGTTACCGGGACGCCGCCGCGCTCGCGGCGTGCGGCGTACCGCTCGTCACGTTCACGCCGGGCAGCGCGACGCTGTCGATTCAGGTGCTTGCGGGCGACGGGCGGGCTCGCGGCGCGCGCGGGCGAAGCGGTCTTCAGTCTTCATTCCGCGGAATTGCAGGCTCGTCGCGCCGCTCGTCCGGTCGACCGCGATGCCGGCGCTCGGCTTCGCGCCCGCCCCGGCGACATTCTCGGCCGGACGAACGAGCGCAAGGTGACGCGTCATGTCGACGAGCGCCGAGTCGCGCGCGGTGACGCTCGCCCGCACGAGCCGGCCGGGCGCGACGGGCGGTGCCGGCAGCGTCGGCGCGATCGCCGCGCGCCGAAGCCGGCCCGGCGGCGACATCCGCTCAGGAGACGAGCCCGATGTCGGCCGCCGTGATCAGCCGCTCGATGTCGAGCAGAATCAGCATTCGGTCGCCGTCTTCGCCCGCGATCGACCCGAGGTCCGTGATGAACCCGGTATTGATCGCCGCGCCGAACTCGGGCGCCGGCCGCCGGTCGGCCGCCGCGAGCTGGAGCACGTCGCTCACGGCGTCGACGACGACGCCCACCGTGCGCGCCGCGACGTTCAGCACGATGACCACCGTCGACGTGTTGTACTCGGCCGATTCGAGCGCGAACTTCAGGCGCAGGTCGATGATCGGCACGATCACGCCGCGCAGGTTGATCACGCCCTTGATGAACGCCGGCGCGTTCGCGATGCGCGTCGGCTCCTCGTACGACCGGATTTCCTGCACGCGCAGGATGTCGATCCCGTATTCCTCGGCGCCGAGCCGAAACGTGACGAACTCCTGCGCGTCGCGCGCCGCGTCCTGCCCGCCGGCGCGCGCCGCTTGCGGCGCTTCCAGAATTGCATTCATTGCGTTGTCCTCCAGGCGCATCGGATGCGCGTCGCGGTCAGAACGTCTGCCAGTCGTCGGTTGCGGTCGCGGCGGCGAGAGCCGGCGCGGGCTTGCTGAACGTCGGCGCGGCGTGGGCCGCACGCGGCGCCGCCTCGCTGCGCTTCGCCTTCGCCTTCGGCTTGGCGGGCGTTTGCGCCGCGTGCTGCGCGTGGTGCGCATGTTGCGTGTGCTGCGCCGCGCCGTCCGTGTTCGCTCGGAAGAACGCGACAGCCTGCGTCAGCTGGCGCCCCTGCTCTTCGAGCGACTTCGACGCGGCCGCCGCCTCTTCGACGAGCGCGGCGTTCTGCTGCGTGACTTCGTCCATCTGCGCGATCGCCTGATTGACCTGCTCGATGCCGCGGCTCTGCTCGCCGGACGCCGCCGCGATCTCGCCCATGATGTCGGTCACGCGCCCAACCGCCTGCGTGACTTCGGTCATCGTCTTGCCCGCTTCGCCCGCG
The DNA here is from genome assembly GCF_000773065.1 of Burkholderia sp. ABCPW 111. Classification (NCBI taxonomy): domain Bacteria; kingdom Pseudomonadati; phylum Pseudomonadota; class Betaproteobacteria; order Burkholderiales; family Burkholderiaceae; genus Burkholderia; species Burkholderia sp. ABCPW 111. The sequence continues at coordinate 105,194 of NZ_JPWT01000001.1, forward strand.
AGCGTCGAGCCGTCGTGGATCTTCTGCACCGATGCGCTGATCAGGTCCTTGATTTCCTTCGCCGCGCTCGACGAGCGCTGCGCGAGGCTGCGCACTTCGCTTGCGACCACCGCGAAGCCGCGCCCCTGCTCGCCCGCGCGCGCCGCCTCGACGGCCGCGTTCAGCGCGAGGATGTTGGTCTGGAACGCGATGCCCTCGATGATCCCGGTGATTTCCGCGACCTTCTCGGAACTCTGGCTGATGTCGGTCATCGTGTCGACGACCTGCCCGACCACCGCACTGCCCTTTTGCGCGATTTCCGACGCATTCGCCGCGAGCGAGCTCGCCTGCTGCGCGTTTTCAGCGTTCTGCCGGACGGTCGACGTCAGCTCTTCCATGCTCGACGCCGTTTCCTGCAGCGACGAAGCCTGGTGCTCGGTGCGCGACGACAGATCCTGGTTGCCCGTCGCGATCTGGCTCGATCCGGTCGCGATGCCGTCCGCCGCGGTCCTCACCTGCCCGATCAGCCGCACGAGGCTCGCCTGCATGTCGCCCATCGACGCGAGCACGCTGCCCGACGGCGCCGAATGCGCGCCCGCTACCGGGCTCAGATCGCCGTTCGCGACGCGCCGCGTGACGTCGCCGAGCGCCGCGGGCTCGGCGCCGAGCGAGCGCATCAGCCCGCGCGCGATGAGGATCGCCGCGATCACCGCCGCGCCGAGCGCGGCCGCGCAGAGGCCGATCAGCAGCAGGCGCTGGTTCGCATAGTGCTCGGACGATTCGCGCACCATTTCCTGCGCGCGGCCGCGCGTGTAGTCGCTGTACGCGTTCGTCGCCTTGACGAGCTGAGCGAGCAGCGGCCGGCACTGATCGTTCATCATCGTGATCGCTTCGTCATGCCGATTGTTCAGCGCGGCGTTGACGATCGCGAGCGCGACCGGCCCGTATTGCGCCTCGATGCGGTCGATGTCGGTGACGAGGCTGCGCGCCTTGTCGGTCGAATCCGACGCGTTCGCGATCAGCTCCTTCAGCCGGCGCAGGTTCGCCTGCACGTCATCCTCGGCTTGCATCACGGCGGCCTTTTCGAGCTCGACGTCGGCCGGCTTCGTCACGAGCACGAGATTGCGAGCGGCGATCGCGCGCCGGTCCACCGCCGTGCGCACCTGCTCGACTGCTTCCGCGCGCGCGCTGATGCCGCTCACATAGTTCGCGAAGCGATCATTCGCGTCGCCGAGCGCGTGCAGCGCGAGCGCGGACACGAGCAGCACGAGCCCGACCAGCATGCCGAACGCAATCGTCAGTTTCGCGCTCACGGTCAATTTCTGAAAATTCATGTATCACCTCGATTCATCCAACATCGGAACATGCGTCGCGCCGTGCGATGCATTGCCGTCTTCTAACGGCTGCGCCGACGAATGCTTGAGGCATTTTTCGGTATGCAAATCGTTTGCGTAAGGGTTTACGGGCCGAGGCAATCGTTTCGACGGCCGAAGTGTCAGCGATTCGTCAACTAATCGCGAAGCTTTGTCGGGCAGCGCGTCGCGGGCGGTCAGGCCGGCATCGATCGATGATTCGCATCACCGATCGATTTCCGGCGGAAGAAGCGTCGCAGTGCGAAGCGCATCGGTCACTTTGGGCGGAATGGAGGGCGATCGCGTCTTGGCCGTGAATGGCAACGATGCGCCGCGGATCAGCCGCGCGGGCCGATCCGCGCACGGAGGCGAGATTCGACCGAAAAGCCACGCGCGCGCTCACTGCCGAGCGCGGTGCCGCGACGGCTGATCAATGTGAAGGACTGCGGAATCCGGAACCCGTTTCAAACGAACGCGCGGCCGGGCGGCTTCCCGAATTTGGGCGATGCGGCGGCGTGCCGCAAAGGCAAGCGCCGCATCCACGGGCGGCGCCTTTGCGCCTTCGCTGCGCGACGCCTGAGGCATTCCCGGGCCGCCTCGGCCGCGGCGCCACGGGCTTTCGCCGCCGATTGAAAGCCGCCGCGCACGAATGAGGCGCGACGCGCGAGATCAATGCGCCCGATTGCGCAATGTCTCCCTCACCCGCTTCGCGACGAGAACGGCCAGATAATCGCGTATCCGCGCGCCTTCGCTGTATTCGGCCAGCGTTTCTTCATAGAGCCGGGACACCGCCTCGGCGGGCGTGCGGGTTTCGGAAGCGATCGCCTGAACGATCTCGTCGATGCGGTTCTGGACCATGTTTGCACTCCGCAGGGAGGTAAACGGACAAAAACGGCTGGAGCGGGACGCCTATTGAATGACGCCAAAAGCGTCGACGCAAATTGAATCCGTCTATGAATACGCGGGCGTAGCCGCCCGAGCTCTATTCGGACGAATCCGGATGCGCGCCGCGGACCGCCGCGCCCCCCGCCGCCTTCCGCGCCGCCGCTGCTGCGACGCAATGGAGGGTCGGATGGCGATGGCCGGCGATCCGGCGCGCGGCACGTTACACTCTCGTCGCAATTGCGCCATCGCGTCCCGGCGCCGCCCGAACGAACCGCCGCCGTGCGAGCGCGCCTTCCGGTCGCGGTTCGCATCCTTTACACGACTTTCGCAGTCCAACAGGAGTTCACGCATGGCGGTTCGCGACATCCACGACATCGAGCAGATCGAGCGCGTGCCGCTTCACGCGCGTGCGCTGCCCGCAAGCACGCTGCAGATTTTCGACGAGCGCGCGGCGAAGACGCCCGATGCGCCCGCCCTAACCTTCTTCCTCGACGCCGACCGGCACGCCCGTTCGCACACGTGGACCTTCGCCGAGCTGCACGCCGACATCGTCAGGACCGCGAACGTGCTCGCGAGCGCCGGGATCGGCGCGGGCGACGTCGCCGCGTTCGTGCTGCCGAACCTGCCCGAGACGCATTTCGCGATCTGGGGCGGCGAAGCGGCGGGCATCGCGATGGCGATCAATCCGCTCCTCGACGGCGCGCAGATCGCCGAGCTCGTCGATGCGGCGCGCGCGAAGGTGCTGATCTGCCTCGCGCCGACGCCGGGCGTCGACGTCTGGCCGAAGCTCGCGCCGCATCTGGACGCGATGCCGACCGTCGAGACCGTCGTGTGGGTCGACCTGCGGCCGTACGTGTCGCTGCCCAAGCGCGCGGCGCTCGCGTGGATCGAGCGCCGCGAGAAGGCGCGCATGCGCGACAAGCGCATACGGATCGTCAATCTGCACGCCGAAATGCGGCGGCAGCCCGGCGACCGGCTGATCAAGCCGCGCACGATCGCGCCCGACGAGCCGTCGTCGTACTTCTGCACGGGCGGCACGACGGGCCGCCCGAAGATCGCGGTGCGCACGCACGGCTCCGAGGTGTTCGACGTGTGGTCGGCGAGCGAAACGCAGGCGCGCGACGGCGAGGCGCCGCGCACGGTGTTCTGCGGCCTGCCGCTCTTTCACGTGAACGGCCAGCTCGTGACGGGCCTGATGGCCTGGCTGCGCGGCCATCACGTCGTGCTCGGCACGCCGCAGGGCTATCGCGGCAAGAACGTGATCGCGCGCTTCTGGGAAATCGTCGAGGCATACCGGATCAACGCGTTTTCGGGCGTACCGACGCTTTTCGCGGCGCTGTTGCAGCAGCCCGTCGGCCGGCACGACATCGGCTCGCTCGAATACGCGGCGTGCGGCGCCGCGCCGATGCCCGCCGAGCTCGCGCGCAGCTTCGAGCGGACGACCGGCGTGAAGATCGTCGAGGGCTACGGGCTGACCGAAAGCGCGTGCGTCGCGTCGCTCAATCCGCTCGACGGCGAGCGGCGCATCGGCTCGATCGGCCTGCGCCTGCCGTATCAGCGGATGCGCGCGGTGATCGTCGACGACACCGGGCACTACGTGCGCGACGCGCTCGTCGACGAGGTCGGGCTGATCGCGCTCGCGGGGCCGAACGTGTTTCGCGGCTATCTCGATCCGGCGCACGAGCGCGGATTGTGGATCGACATCGCGGGCGAGCGGTGGCTGAACACGGGCGACCTCGGCCGCCGCGACGCGGGCGGCTATTTCTGGCTCGTTGGCCGCAAGAAGGAGCTGATCATCCGCGGCGGGCACAACATCGATCCGCGCATCATCGAGGACGCGCTCGCGACCCATCCGGCCGTCGCGCTGGCGGCGGCGGTCGGCCGCCCGGACGCGCACGCGGGCGAGTTGCCCGTCGCTTATGTCCAGCTGAAAGCGGGCGCGAGCGCCGACGAGCGCGCGCTGCTCGCGTTCGCCGCGGGCGCGATTCCCGAGCGCGCGGCGGTGCCGAAACACGTGCGGATACTCGATGCGGTGCCGACGACCGCGGTCGGCAAGATCTTCAAGCCGGAGCTGCAGCGGCTCGAAATCGCCGACGTCGTCGCCGCGTGCGCGCGCGACGCGCAGATCGAGCTCGAGCAGGTCGACGTCGTGCAGGACGCGCGGCGCGGGCTCGTCGCGAAGATCGCCGCGCGCGGCTCGCGCGACGCCCTCGCCGAGCTGCTCGCTCGCCATGCGTTCCCGGTCGACTGGATCGGCGACGGCGCGCCCGCCGCGGCGCCCGCATGCGAGGCGGCGACGCAGCGCGAGCGCGCGCCGTGACCGCGGCCGTCTTGCGCCGCCTGATCCACCGCCCATCCGTCATGCGAGCCGAACCTTGACGCGCGCCGGCAACTTTCGCGTGACCGCGGCCGTCGTCGCGAGCGCGCTTTTCATGCAGAACCTCGACAGCACGGTCGTCGCGACCGCGCTGCCGAGCATGGCGCGTGACCTCGACGTGAACGTCGTGTTCCTGAGCAGCGCGATCACGTCGTATCTCGTCGCGCTGACCGTGTTCATCCCGGTGAGCGGCTGGATCGCGGACCGCTTCGGCGCGAAGCGCGTGTTCATCGCGGCCATCGCGATCTTCACGGCGGCGTCGGTGATGTGCGCGGCGGCGAACGGGCTCGCGGCGCTGATCGCCGCGCGCGTCCTGCAAGGCGCGGGCGGCGCGCTGATGGTGCCCGTCGGCCGCCTGATCCTCTATCGCGGCGTGTCGCGCGACGAGATGCTCGCGGCGACCACCTGGCTCACGATGCCCGCGCTCGTCGGTCCGCTGCTCGGTCCGCCGCTCGGCGGCTTCCTGACCGATGCGCTGTCGTGGCGCGCGGTGTTCTGGATCAACGTTCCGGTCGGCGTCGCGGGCGCGGCGCTCGCCGCGCGCCTCATCCCCGCGTCGGCGGGCGAGCGGCGCGCGCCGCCCGACCTCGCCGGCATGCTGCTCGTCGGTGCGGCGCTCGCCGCGCTGATGCTCGGCGTCGAAACGGCCGGCCGCGGCGTGCTGCCGGCTGGCGTGCCGGCGCTCGGCGTCGGCGCGGGCGTCGTGCTCGGCTGGCTCGCGATCCGCCATTGCCGGCGCGTCGAGCATCCGGCCGTCGATTTGTCGCTGCTCGGGATTCCTACTTTTCATGCGGCGACGATCGCGGGCAGCCTGTTTCGCGCGGGGGCCGGCGCGCTGCCGTTTCTCGTGCCGTTGACGCTGCAGGTCGGCTTCGGCGCGAGCGCGTCGAAAAGCGGCGCCATCACGCTTGCGAGCGCGCTCGGCTCGCTCGTGATGCGGCCGATGACGCATGCGGCGTTGCATCGCGCGTCGATGCGCACGGTGTTGATCGCGGGCAGCGCATCGTTCGCCGCGGTGCTGGTCGCGTGCGCGATGCTGTCGGCCGCGTGGCCGGATGCGGCCATCTTCGCATTGCTGCTCGTGGGCGGGCTGTCGCGCTCGCTCAGCTTCGCGTCGATGGGCGCGCTCGTGTTCTCCGACGTGCCGAGCGAGCGGCTCGCCGCCGCGACGTCGTTTCAGGGAACCGCGCAGCAACTGATGCGCGCGGTCGGCGTCGCCGTTGCGGCGAGCGCGCTGCATCTGGCGATGCTGGCGGGCGGGCGCGGCCGCGCGAGCCAGACGGATTTCGCGTGCGCGTTCGTTGCGATCGCGCTCGTCGTGCTGGCGTCGGTGCCGATGTTCGCCGCGCTGCCGGCGGGCGCGGGCGAAGGGCTCGCGGGGCCGGCGCGCCGGTCGCGGGAGTGACGCGGCGAGCAAATCAGCGCGCAAATCGGCGGCCGGCGTGCGTCGGGGCGAAGCGCGGACGTGTCGCGGCCGGACGGCCGGGTGGCGCGCACGGTTCGGCAGGCCGATCGATAGGCCAGCGCGCAATGTCGCGACCCGCGATCGGGCCGCTCGTCCCCGGTTTGCCGGTGTCTTGACGGAGCTCGACCGCGCCGGCCCGCCCCCGATACGCGTGTGCGGTTCGGTCAACGCCCGCTTCACGGCCTCGCAGCGAAATTCCTTCGTATAGGCCGCCGTCGGAATCAGACGCACCCATGCCTGCGCTCCTCAATCTTACGAAACGTTGGTTTCGCGGATCGGCTCCGGATTCCCGAGCAGATTCGCGAAATCAAGACCATCAGCACTTCGCCGGCCGGTCAGGCGCGCATTTTTGCTGATGAACTTCAGGTCATCGATGGGCGAGCGCCCGATCGGCCATCAAGCCTTTTAGCCGCTCGTTCGTCGTTTCCGAATTCTTGAGTCGACGGGCAACGGCCATGTCCACGCCGCCCAATTATCACGCCGCCGGTTGAATACTTGTTCCGAGATGCGATGGCATTCACACCGATCCTTCACCGGTTCATTGCGGCGCTCGATTTTGCGTAAGATGAATAATCGAATAAACGATAAATCGCTCCTTCATCGGGCACATTTGTTTTATAAAACAAGGATGGCCGGCCATCCAACATCTTTTCAAATTACACAAAACCAGGATGAAATTATGTAATCAATGATTTGTTGATTAACTATAGAGGCGATTCATATATTAGTGGCTTACCCAATCTAAGTCGAATTGGTTTTGTCGCCATTCACGCAAGACGCCGCATTTTCAGTAAATTGATTGCCGTCAATTTTCATTGCTCCCCTTGGGCGGCCGGATGATGGATTGAACGTGCTCGTCAATCGAGAGTGGCGCCGAATCCCATTCTCATATCGAGGAAGATAAATCATGAAGCTCAAAGGAATGCTCTCCACCGCGGCGGCATGCGCGGCACTACTCTCGACTTCCGTCTCGCAAGCGGTGGTCATCACTCCGCCCGGCAGCGCAGGAGCGCCGATGCCTTTTACCGCAAGCGGGCCGGCCACCGTCAGTAAAGCGGGTATTCCAATCGGATGCACGATCGTATTTACCGGCACGATCGACGGCGCGGGCAAACTCCTGGTCACCAGTGCAAATTTCAGCGGATCTGCGCTTTGCAAGGTCGTTAAGGCCAACGCAAGCGTGACGTCACCCTGGAGTGGTCAAGTCGATGGCCCCAATCAATTGACGCTCGATAACGTGTCAGTCAACGTCAACGCACCGCTAGTGGGCGGACAATGCGGCCCCAGTAAAGTCGTGACGCAAATACGCGAAGCCGATGGCGAAACCGTAATCGGCCTGAATAATGTCGCTCTATCTGGCGGGTGCGGCATCACCGGTGCGCTAACGACGAATCCATACATGCACGTTTCGCCGTAATTCACCAGCCGGCGTCCAGTCCGAACGGCGTCATCGACACCACACGTTCATTATCGTCAGAGCAGGCGTCGGGCGTGAGTCGGCGCTCTCGTCGCTGGCCATCGATAATGCGGTCGCGCAACGGGCGCTCTTGGAGCGCCCGGCGCCGCAGAAACGCCAAGGGACGCTTACATTCGATGAAATGCGCTCAGGCGTTTTACATCTTGCCTTTCGTGTAATCAGGTCAAGATGATCCGGGCGCTATTGAGCGATGAGGTACGGGGCGCGAATCGAATCCGTGTCGCCGGCCAAGGAACGCGATTCGGGGCGGGCGGCGGCCGACGGTCCGCTCTGATCGTGTGGCCGTCGATCCGGCCGGCGCGCGCGGCGTCAGGCCGCTTCCGGGCGGTCGCGCGCGACGAGATCGAGATATGCGCTCACGTCGCCGCCGTCGAGCGGCTTGACCATCACGCGAATCGTGCGCACCGCGTCTTTCATCGGGACGTTCGAGCGGGTGCGCACTTCGCCGTACCCCGAACGCGTCCAGAAGCGCTCGGCGCGGGGCGTGCCGCTGACGACGCCGAGCCGCAGCCAGCGCGCGCCCCGCGCCCGCGTCCACGCCTCGAGCGCCGCGTAGAGGCAACGCGCGACGCCCTGCCCGTGCCGCGCCGTCTCGACGATGAAGAGATCGACGTGCCACACGCCGGGCGCGAACATGTCGGCGAAGAGCGTCGCGAAAGCGACGAGCGGCGCGCCGACGCCGGCATTCGCGGCCGGCCGATAGCCGATCGCCCATTTGGCGGTGCAGCCCCATTCGGCGGACGGCATTCCCGCGTATTCGACAGCCGCTTCGTCCGGCGCGGGCGGCGCGCCTGCCGTGTCGCGGAAATATTCGGGGTTGCGTTCGAAGAAGGCCTGGATCGCGGGGATGTCGTCGGCTACGAGCGCGATCGCGCGGACGTCGCCGCAGTCGAAGAGCGCCCGCGCGCGCGAAGAGGCGGCGGAATCGGTCGGATGCATGGGTTCTTCCGCGTGGATCATGTCAGGGAGGGCCGCGATGCCGACGTTGACCGGGCGGCAGCCAGCAGCCACTTGCCGCCGGGCGAAGCCGCGCGCCGCCGCGAACGATCGCCGGCTGGACGAAATCGCGGCGACCGCCGGCTCACGACATTTCCATCGGCTTGCGCGAGCGTCGCCGGGCGAGTGCGCGCCGGCGCGCCTTAAATCGGGCGCGGATCGCACGGCCATGGCGGAACGGCGGCAGGCGATCGGGCGGAAAGCGCCGATGCGCGCGGGGCCCGCCGTTCTACCGTTTCAGGCGTGCGCCGTGCCGTCACGGCGGCACTCCGCGCGTCGAGCGCGCGCGAGGAATGGGGGCGCAAGGGCTGCCGCGGCCGCTCGCCGCACGCAGCCGCGCTTCGCCGCGACTTCTACCGCAACCGCCGCTCAACTCCCCGCCCGCGTGGCCGCCAGGAACAGCACGGGCGGCCGCCGGCAGTCCGCCTCGAGATCGGGCCGCACGGCGAGCGCGTCGGGAATCGGCGCCGGCTCGCCGAGGTGCGTGAGCGTGAAGCCCGCCTTCAGCAGCGTGTTCACGTAAGTCTCGACCGTCCGGTGGTACTTGACCACGCCGTCGACGAACCAGCGCGTGTCGCGCCGCCCTTCCTGCCGGTAGCGATCGACGGGCCAGTGCTGCTTGTGGCCGTCGTCATCGCGCACCCAGCCGTGCGGATACGCGGTGCACATCGGATGCTCGACCGAGAACACGAAGCGGCCGTTCGAGCGCAGCGCGTCGTAGGTCCGCGCGACGACGCCGGTGTAATCCTCGACGTAATGCAGCGCGAGCGACGACACGACGAGATCGAACGCGCGCGTCGCCGCGTGATAGGTCTCGATCGACCGCTGCAGATAGGTGATCGCATCGTCCGCGGTGCGCGCGCGCGCCTCGTCGAGCATTCGCGACGACACGTCGACGGCCGTCACCGACACGGCGCCGTGCGCACGCGCGTAGCGGGCGAAATCGCCGAAGCCGCAGCCGAGGTCGAGCACGTGCAGGCCCGCGAGGTTGGGCAACAGGCGCTTCAGTGCGGGAAATTCGAGTGCGCCGTTCAGGCCGGTGTCGCCTTGGCGAAGCGTGCGGTAGCCTGCGAAGAACGATGCGTCGTCGTAGATGTTTTGCGGCGCGGGCTGTGGCGCCGTGTGGGAATCGCTGCTCACGATGGACGCTCCTTGACGTAGACGGCAATCGGCGGAAAAGCGGCTCGAAACGACACGAAAACGACGAACGACGGTGCAGTGCAATATCCGTTGCGTGCGCTGCGCCGTCCGTCGCATTGTATCGCCACGCATGAGGAAATGCGCAGTCCAAAACGATTGTTTCGGATTCGGCCGAACGCGCCCTCGTTTGCCAAAGCGCGCCCGCTCAAGTACCTTGAACCCCTGCCGTCTGCGATCGGCCCCCGCTTCGCCCCTGGCCGAACCCCGCCGCCCGGGCGCACGGACGCTATCGCATCCGTTCATCCGTTCGCCCGTTGCACGACAGGAGTGCCGCCCCGATGAGAATCCCCCGTTTCAGCCGTTCCCTGCGCGCGGTCGCGGCCGCCGCCGCAGCCGCCGTCCCGCTCGTTTGCGCCGCGCCCGGCGCGCATGCCGCCGACGCGGTCACGGTCGCCTCGAAGATCGACACCGAAGGCAACCTGCTCGGCAGCGTGATCGCGCAGGTGCTGAAGGCGCACGGCATCGCCGTCGTCGACAAGATCGGGCTCGGCGCGACGCCGATCGTCAGAAAGGCGCTGACCACGGGTGAAATCGACATCTATCCGGAATACACCGGCAACGCGGCGTTCTTCTTCAACAAGGCCGACGATCCCGCGTGGAAGAACGCCGCGCAAGGCTACGCGCTCGCGAAGCGGCTCGACTACGCGGCGAACCGGATCGTCTGGCTCGCGCCCGCGCCGGCGAACAATACGTGGGGCGTCGCGGTGCTGAGCTCGGTCGCGCAGTCGCAGCATCTGAAGACGTTCGGCGACTTCGGCAAGTGGGTCGGCGCGGGCGGCAAGGTGAAGCTCGCCGCGTCGGCCGAGTTCGTCAACAGCGCGTCCGCGCTGCCGTCGTTCGAGAAGGCGTACGGCTTCAAGCTGAAGCCGGAGCAGATGCTCGTGCTGTCGGGCGGCGACACCGCCGCGACGATCAAGGCCGCCGCGCAGCAGACGGACGGCGTGAACGCCGCGATGGTCTACGGCACCGACGGCGGCATCGCGGCCGCGGGGCTCACCGTCCTCGACGACGACAAGCACGTGCAGCCCGTCTACGCGCCGACGCCGATCGTCCGCGAGGCGGTGCTGAAGGCGCATCCGCAGATCGCCGACTATCTGAAGCCGGTCTTCGCGAGCCTCGATCTGAAGACCCTGCAGACGCTCAACGCGCGAATCCAGATCAACGGCGAGCCGGCCGCGAGCGTCGCGGCGAGTTATCTGAAAGCGAAGGGCTTCGTCAAATGACGGCGCGCACGGCGCGCGGGGCCGGCGCGTCCGCCCCCGCGCCGCGCCCGCGCGCGCTGCCGGCGTGGGCCGCGCGCATCGACAAGGTCGGCGTGCTGATCGCCGCGCTCGTCGCGTACGCGGCGTTCGTCGAGCCATTCGTCACGCTGCGCGCGAACCGCATCGCGGCGGGCGCGGGGCTCGCGCCCGGCGCGGTGTTTCCGTCACTCGAGGCCGGCGCGCTCGACGCGCTGTGGGCGGCGGGCGCGCTCTTCGCGCTCGTGCGCAGCCGCGCGACGCTGCGCGCCGCCGTCGGCGCGGCGCTCGTGCTCGCGCTGTGCGTGGCCGTCGGCGACGCGCCCGCGCATCTCGTCACGCCGGACACGCCGCTCGCGCGCGTGTCGCCCGCATCGGGCGCATGGCTGCTGCTGTTCGCGTTCGCGGTGCTGATCGCCGACGCGCTCGCCCGCATCGCGCTCGCGCCGGGCACGCGCCTCGTCGCGCTCGCGGCCGCCATCGCGGCGCTCGCGGCGTTCATCCATGGCGGCTTCTGGGACGGGCTGTCGGTGATGCAGGAATACGCGGTGCGCGCCGACACGTTCCGCAGCGAGGCGGCCCGCCACCTCGCGCTCGTCGCCGGCTCGGTCGCGGCGGCCGTCGCGGCGGGCGTGCCGCTCGGCATCGGCTGCACGCGCTCGGCCGCGCTGCGCGGCGCGCTGATGCCGCTCCTGAACGTCGTGCAGACGATCCCGAGCATCGCGCTGTATGGCCTGCTGATGGCGCCGCTCGCGATCCTCGCCGCGCGCGTGCCGCTCGCCGCCCGCCTCGGCGTGAGCGGCATCGGCGTCGCGCCCGCGCTGATCGCCCTCTTCCTGTACGCGCTGCTGCCGATCGTGTCGAGCGTCGTCGTCGGCTTCGCGCAAGTGAGCGCCGCCGTCGTCGAGGCCGCGCAGGCGATGGGAATGACGGGCCGCGAGCGGCTCGTCGCGGTCGAGCTGCCGCTCGCGCTGCCCGTCGTGCTGTCCGGCGTGCGCATCGTGCTCGTGCAGAACATCGGCTTGGCCGCCGTCGCCGCGCTGATCGGCGGCGGCGGCTTCGGCACGTTCATCTTCCAGGGCATCGGCCAGTCGGCGACCGATCTCGTGCTGCTCGGCGCGCTGCCGACGATCGCGCTCGCGCTCGTCACCGCCGTGCTGTTCGAGGCCGCGACCGAGATCGCGAAAGGAGCGCGCCGATGATCGAGATCGAACGCGTGAGCCGGCTTTTCGGCGATGCCGCCTCGCGGGGCGTGCCGCCCGTCGTCGCGGTCGACGACGTGTCGCTCGCGGTCGCGCGCGGCACGGTGACGGCGCTCGTCGGCGCGTCGGGCAGCGGCAAGTCGACGCTGCTGCGGATGATCAACCGGCTGATCGCGCCGACGAGCGGGACGATTCGCGTCGGCGGCGTCGATACCGCGAGCGTGCCCGCCGAGACGCTGCGGCGCGGCATCGGCTACGTGATCCAGGGGCACGGCCTGTTTCCGCACTGGACGGTCGCGCGCAACGTCGCGACGGTGCCGCGCCTGCTCGGCTGGCGCGCGGCGCGCATCGACGCTCGGGTGCGCGAGCTGCTCGAGCTGTTCGAGCTCGATTACGACGCGTACGCGCGCAAGCTGCCGCATCAGCTGTCGGGCGGCCAGCAGCAGCGCGTCGGCGTCGCGCGCGCGCTTGCCGCCGAGCCCGCCATCCTGCTGATGGACGAACCGTTCGGCGCGCTCGATCCGATCATCCGCGGCAAGGCGCAGGATGATCTCGTCGCGCTGCAGCGCAGGCTCAGGATCACGATCGTGATCGTCACGCACGACATCGACGAGGCGCTGCGGCTCGGCGATCAGATCGCGGTGATGGACGCGGGGCGCATTCTGCAGGCAGGCCCGCCCGCCGAGATTCTCGGCAGGCCGCAGCCGGGCGTCGTCGAGCGGCTCGTCGCGGGCCTCGACCGGCCGCTGCGGCTTCTCGCGCTCACGCGCGTCGACGCGCTCGCCGAGCCGGGCGCGGCGCCCGGCGAGCCGATCTCCGGCGCGCTCACGCTGCGCGACGCGATCTCCGAGCTGCTGTGGCGCGGCGTTCCCGCGCTGCCCGTGTCGAGCGCCGACGGCACCGTGACGACGCGCATCACGCTCGCCGCGATCGTCGCGCAGGCGAAGCGGCCGGCATGAGGCGCACGATGAACGCCGCCAAAGCAACCGGCAAGACCGGCGCGGCGTGCGCGATCGGCGCCGCGAGCCGCCGCGTCGGCCTCGCGCTCGCCCGCATCGCCGCGCTCGCGGCGCTCGCCGTGCTGCTCGCCCGGCCCGACTGGCTCGAGCCGCTGTTCGCGCCGTTCGCCGACAACGGCGCCCCCGCGATTTACCGGCGCGCAAGCCTTTTCGACCTGACGCTCTCGCATCTCGCGATCGTCGCGGTCGCGAGCGCGGCGGGCGCGATATGCGCGCTCGCCGCCGGAATCTTCGTCACGCGGCGCGCGGGCGCCGAATTCCTGCCGGTGGCGCGCAGCGTCGTGCACATCGGGCAGACCTTCCCGCCCGTCGCGGTGCTCGCGCTCGCGGTGCCCGCGGTCGGCTTCGGCGTGAAGCCCGTGCTGATCGCGCTGATCCTGTACGGGCTGCTGCCCATCTTCGAAAGCACGATCGCGGGCCTTCAGGACGTGCCCGCCGACGCCGTCGACGCCGCGCGCGGGATGGGCATGAGCGCGCTGCAGCGGCTCGCGTGGGTCGAGCTGCCGCTCGCGTTTCCGGTGATCCTGAACGGCATCCGGCTCGCCGTCGTCATCAATCTCGGCACCGCGACGATCGGCTCGACCGTCGCGGCCAAGGGGCTCGGCGACGTGATCATCGCAGGGCTGCAAACATCGAATACCGCGTTCGTGCTGCAAGGCGGCGTCGTCGTCGCACTGCTCGCGGTGCTGATCTACGACGCGCTCGGCGTGATCGGGCAATGGATCGCGCCTGCGGGCGCGGCGCGGCGCGAAGGTGGCGCGTGAGTTCACGCGTAAGTCGGCGTGTCGAGCGGCGCATACGACGGCCGGCCGGGCGTGATGCGCGAATGCGCACCGCGCCGCGTCGAGCGATGCGTGACTGTTCGCCGGCCGATGCCGCTTCGCCGCTTCGCCGCTTCGCCGTTTCCGAGCGGCGAAACGCATGAACGATATCGCACGCATAGGGGCGCGTACGCGTCGCCGCATCGGACCGCACGCCGCGCCGACGTCATCGGACGCCGACACGTCATACCCTCGTTGAATTCGGCGCGTTGAATTCGGCGCGTTGAATTCGGTGTGTTGAATTCGATTACGCATTCCGTTCGAGCGGCACTGCGCCGGTCGCGCAATTCGACTTGCCGCTCGGGCGATTGCCGCCGCGCGCGTCGCTACTCGTCAGCCGCAAGGCGCCGAGAAAAAAACGATGAATGCATTGCGCGCGTCGCTTTCATTGCGTGACGACATACGCGCGCGTCTTCATCGTCACATATTCGTCACGATTCGCTCCCGAAAGCGTCCCGCTCGGCGCGCACGCACCACATGCGATCGCGCGCCAGCGCACGGCGCGCACGCGTTCGCGCGCGCGCTTCCGGCGACCTGCGGTCAATTACGATTTCAGCAAGATGGAATTGCGTCGAATGAAGGTAATCGCGACTGGCGCCGGCGATCAAGCGCTCATCGAGAGCATGAAAGACAGCGACATGCACTCCGTTCCCAGCACCATTTGCACACTGTCCGGAGGCCTTCCGACGTTTTTTGATCCATGACATAAAGTGCCGTTTAAATTGTTTTCAATTGTTATGCAATCGGGAAGAATTGAATCGACGAAAGCAAATTCAAATACCGAATTTGACGGATTTTGAATGGCTTCGATCGGCTCGTTTCGGGTGTGTGAATCCGGATAGACCGTCCGATTCAGGCACACGCGGAAATTCGACCGCCAAAAGCGATCGAGAGCGGATTCGAACCTAAAAGCAGGAAGCATGATGAGAATCTGTATCGAAAATATTCAACCGGGAGTCACGCGAGAAGAGCTGCAGGCTTTTCTATTCAAATACACCGGAAAGAAATTCACCGACATTCAATTCATCGGGCAATCGGGCCCGCGGCCGAGCGCGCTGATCGACATGGACAGCGCCAATTGGGGTGCGCTCGCCGAAATTCGTCGCCGCCTGCACGGCATGTACTGGAAGCGGCGCCGGATCGGCGTCTGGCTCTTTTCGTTCTGGGACCGCAGCGACGCCGCCGAGGCGCGGCGTCAACGCGAAGCCCGCGCGCAACAACCCGGGAGCGGACCGATGACGACACTCCGCCGATAACGCTCGATCGAGCACGCACTTTCGGATTTCTAACGACGCGCGTTCCGCCGGATACGCGCATGCCAGCGGCAGACCGCCGCGCGCTTTCGCCCCGGCGGAAGCGCGATGGCCGCGTGCGCGCCGCGATTTTGCAACAACGCGACTGCGAGGAAACATCATGGCTGAAGTGATTCAAGACGTCGCGGCGAAACCCGCCGCGAGCAAGCTGCGACTCGGCGCGCTGACCGCGCTCGTCGTCGGATCGATGATCGGCGGCGGCATCTTCTCGCTGCCGCAAAACATGGCCGCCACGGCCGAAGCCGGCGCGATCCTGATCGGCTGGGCGATCACCGCGGTCGGCATGCTCACGCTCGCGTTCGTGTTCCAGACGCTCGCGAACCGCAAGCCGCAGCTCGACGGCGGCGTGTACGCATACGCGCAGGCGGGCTTCGGCGACTACATGGGCTTCTCGTCCGCGTGGGGCTACTGGATCAGCGCGTGGCTCGGCAACGTCGGCTACTTCGTGCTGCTGTTCTCGACGCTCGGCTACTTCTTTCCGGTGTTCGGCGAAGGCAACACGCCCGCCTCGATCGCCGGCGCGTCGGTGCTGCTGTGGGCCGTGCACTTTCTCGTGCTGCGCGGCATCCGGCAAGCGGCGTTCATCAACCTCGTCACGACCGTCGCGAAGATCGTCCCGCTCGCGGTATTCATCCTGATCTGCTTCTTCGCGTTCAAGCTGGACGTGTTCAGGGCCGACATCTGGGGCCGCGCGAACCCGTCGCTCGGCTCGGTGATGAACCAGGTCCGCAGCATGATGCTCGTGACGGTCTGGGTCTTCATCGGCATCGAGGGCGCGAGCATCTTCTCGGCGCGCGCGGAGAAGCGCAGCGACGTCGGGCGCGCGACCGTGATCGGCTTCGTCGGCGTGCTGCTCGTGCTCGTGCTCGTCAACGTGCTGTCGCTCGGCATCATGACGCAGCCGCAGCTCGCGAAGCTGCAGAACCCGTCGATGGCGGCCGTGCTCGAGCACGTCGTCGGCCACTGGGGCGCCGTGCTCATCAGCGTCGGCCTCGTCGTGTCGCTCGCCGGCGCGCTGCTGTCGTGGGTGCTGCTTTGCGCGGAGATCATGTTCTCGGCCGCGAAGGACCACACGATGCCCGCGTTCCTGCGCAAGGAGAACGCGAACCACGTGCCCGCCAACGCGCTCTGGCTCACGAACGCGCTCGTCCAGGTGTTCCTGCTGATCACGCTGTTCTCGCAAAGCACCTATCTGTCGCTGATCTATCTCGCGACGTCGATGATCCTGATCCCGTACTTCTGGTCGGCCGCCTACGCGCTCCTTCTCGCCGTGCGCGGCGAGACCTACGAGAACGACGCCCGCGCGCGCCGCACGGACGGCTTCGTCGCCGCGCTCGCCGTGCTCTACGCAGTGTGGCTGCTGTACGCGGGCGGCGCCAAGTATCTGCTGCTGTCCGCCCTTCTCTATGCGCCGGGCGCGCTCTTCTTCGCGAAGGCGAAGCGCGAGCTCGGCAAGCCGGTCTTCACCGCCGTCGAAAAGCTGATCTTCGCGGCGGCGTCCGCCGCCGCGGTGTTCGCGGCCTACGCGCTCCATAGCGGGCTCATCACCCTTTGATCGAAGAGGTAACCAACATGACCAACGCCATCCCTCAAGTCGGTGTCCACTCCGAAGTCGGCAAACTGCGCAAGGTGCTCGTCTGCTCGCCGGGGCTCGCGCATCAGCGGCTCACGCCGAGCAATTGCGACGAGCTGCTGTTCGACGACGTGATGTGGGTGAACCAGGCGAAGCGCGACCATTTCGACTTCGTGTCGAAGATGCGCGAGCGCGGCGTCGAAGTGCTCGAGATGCACAACCTGTTGACCGAGACCGTGAAGAATCCGGCCGCGCTCAAGTGGATACTGGACCGCAAGATCACGCCCGACAGCGTCGGCATCGGCCTCGTCGACGAAGTGCGCGCGTGGCTCGAGGGCCTCGAGCCGCGCACGCTCGCCGAGTTCCTGATCGGCGGCGTCGCGGCGAGCGACATCCCGGGCGCCGAGCGCTCGAAGGTGCTCACGCTGTTCCGCGACTATCTCGGCAAATCGTCGTTCGTGCTGCCGCCGCTGCCGAACATGATGTTCACGCGCGACACGTCATGCTGGATCTACGGCGGCGTCACGCTCAATCCGATGCACTGGCCCGCGCGCCGGCAGGAAACGCTCCTCGTCGCCGCGATCTACAGATTCCATCCGGCGTTCGCCGACGCGAAGTTCGACATCTGGTACGGCGATCCCGACCGCGATCACGGAATGGCGACGCTCGAAGGCGGCGACGTGATGCCGATCGGCCGCGGCGTCGTGCTCGTCGGAATGGGCGAGCGCACCTCGCGCCAGGCGATCGGCCAGCTCGCGCAAGCGCTGTTCCAAAAGGGTGCGGCCGAGCGCGTGATCGTCGCGGGCCTGCCGAACTCGCGCGCGTCGATGCACCTCGACACCGTGTTCAGCTTCTGCGACCGCGATCTCGTGACGGTCTTCCCCGACGTCGTGAGCCGGATCGTGCCGTTCTCGCTGCGCCCGGGCGGCGACGCGCGTTACGGCATCGAGATCGAGCGCGAGGACAAGCCGTTCGTCGACGTCGTCGCGCAGGCGCTCGGCCTCAGGGCGCTGCGCGTCGTCGAGACGGGCGGCAACGATTTCGCGGCCGAGCGCGAGCAATGGGACGACGGCAACAACATGGTCTGCGTCGAGCCGGGCGTCGTCGTCGGCTACGACCGCAACACGTATACGAACACGCTGCTGCGCAAGGCGGGCGTCGAGGTGATCACGATCGGCTCGAGCGAGCTCGGCCGCGGCCGGGGCGGCGGCCACTGCATGACCTGCCCGGTGCTGCGCGATCCGGTCGACTACTGAGGCGAACACCGAAGCGAGCGTCGCGGCGCTTTGGCGCCGCTGCCTGACACCCAACGGAGAATCCAGATGAGCTTCAACCTGCACAACCGCAATCTGCTGAGCCTGATGCATCACAACGCGCGCGAGCTGCGCTACCTGCTCGATCTCGCGCGGGATCTCAAGCGCGCGAAGTACAGCGGCACCGAGCAGCCGCGTTTGCTGCGCAAGAACATCGCGCTGATCTTCGAGAAGACGTCGACCCGCACGCGCTGCGCGTTCGAAGTCGCCGCGTACGACCAGGGCGCGAACGTCACGTACATCGATCCGGCGTCGTCGCAGATCGGCCACAAGGAGAGCATGAAGGACACCGCGCGCGTGCTCGGCCGGATGTACGACGCGATCGAGTACCGCGGCTTCAGCCAGGAGATCGTCGAGGAGCTCGCGCATCATGCGGGCGTGCCCGTCTTCAACGGCCTCACCGACGAATACCACCCGACGCAAATGCTCGCCGACGTGATGACGATGCGCGAGCACAGCGACAAGCCGCTGCACGACATCAGCTACGCGTATCTCGGCGACGCGCGCAACAACATGGGCAACTCGCTGCTGCTCATCGGCGCGAAGCTCGGGATGGACGTGCGCATCGGCGCGCCGAAGGCGCTCTGGCCCGCTGCGGAGTTCATCGCGCAATGCGAGGCGTTCGCGGCCGAAAGCGGCGCGCGGATCATGTTGAGCGAAGATCCGCATGAGGCGGTCAAGGGCGTCGACTTCATCCACACCGACGTATGGGTGTCGATGGGAGAGCCCGTCGAGGCATGGGACGAACGGATCAAGGCGCTGCTGCCGTATCAGGTGAACCGCAAGCTGATCGAATCGACGGGCAATCCGCGCACGCGCTTCATGCATTGCCTGCCGGCGTTCCACAATTGCGAGACGAAGGTCGGCAAGCAGATCGCCGAGCGCTATCCGCGTCTGAAGGACGGCATCGAAGTGACCGACGAAGTGTTCGAATCGCCGCGCTGCATCGCGTTCGAGCAGGCGGAGAACCGCATGCACACGATCAAGGCGGTTCTCGTATCGACGCTCGGCGGCATCTGACGAACCCACGCGCGCGACCGTGCGGCGCCATGCATCATCGGGCGCCGCGCCGCGCGCATCTTCAAGGAGAAACACGATGCGTATCGTCATCGCATTGGGCGGCAACGCGCTCTTGCAGCGCAATCAGCCGATGACCGAGGCCCAGCAGCGGGAGAACGTGAAGATCGCGGTCGCGCAGATCGCGCAGATCGCGCCCGGCAACGAACTCGTGATCGCGCACGGCAACGGGCCGCAGGTCGGGCTCCTCGCGCTGCAGGGCGCGGCATATACCGAAGTCGCGCCCTATCCGCTCGACGTGCTCGGCGCGCAGACGGAAGGGATGATCGGCTATCTGATCGAACAGGAAATGGGCAACCTGCTGCCGCCCGACGCGCCGTTCGCGACGCTCCTGACGCAAGTGGAGGTCGATCCGGCCGATCCGGCGTTCGAGCATCCGACCAAGCCGATCGGCCCCGTCTATTCGCGCGAGGACGCCGAGCGGCTCGCGCAGGAAAAAGGCTGGCGCATCGCGCCCGACGGCGACCAGTTCCGCCGCGTGGTGGCGAGCCCGCGGCCGCGGCGCATCTTCGAGATCCGGCCGGTCAAGTGGCTGCTCGAGAAAGGCACGATCGTGATCTGCGCGGGCGGCGGCGGCATTCCGACGCGCTACGACGCGAGCGGCAAGCTCTCGGGCGTCGAGGCGGTGATCGACAAGGATCTGTGCGCGTCGCTGCTCGCGCGCGAATTGAGCGCGGATCTGCTCGTGATCGCGACCGACGTCGACGGCGCGTACGTCGACTGGGGCAAGCCGACGCAAGCGCAGATCGAGGCCGCGCATCCGGACGAGCTCGAACGGCTCGGTTTCGCGGCCGGCTCGATGGGGCCGAAGGTGCAGGCGGCGATCGAGTTCGCACGGCAGACCGGACACGATGCGGTGATCGGCTCGCTCGCGGATATCGTCGCGATCGCCGAGGGCCGCGCGGGCACGCGCGTCAGCACGAAGGTCGACGGGATTCGTTACCGCAAGCCGCACTGAGCGAGACGGCGGCGAGCGGCATGGCGATCCGCCGCCGCGCGACGCGCGCCGGCGGCGAGGGGCGGCTGTCGTCGCGCGCGCCGCGGCCAGTGCGGCCGCGGCCAGTGCGGCCGCGGCGCGCTTCGAGCCCTCGCGTATCGCACCGCCGATGCAATCCGCAGCGTTGATCCGCAGCATCGACGTCCCGCACCGGCGAGCGCGCCGCCCGCCGCGCTCTTCGTCCGCTCACGCGCCGCGCTTGTCGTTCTGACGGCGCGTCCACGCATGCGTCTGCTCGTCGCGCACGAACTGCTCGACGGCGGCGGGCAGCAGGTTGCGGAACAGCCCGCCGTCGCTTTCCGTCACTTCGACCATCTTCTCGACCATCTCCTGCGGGTCGAACTGCTCGAACGGGAACGTCAGCTTCTCGGGCGTCGCCGCGTCGCGCGCGGGATCGAGCCAGCGGCGCGGCGTCTCCATCATCCGGTCGTTGAAGCCCGTGCTGTAAGGGCCCGGATTGACGACCGCGATCTGGATGCCGTGCGCGTCGAGCTCCGCGTGCATCGCCTCGGCGATCGATTCGACCGCGTGCTTCGACGCGCAATACGCGCCCGTGTACGCGCCCGTGATGAGCCCGGCGATCGACGACACGAACACGATCTTGCCGCGCCCGCGCGCGATCATCCCGCGCGCGACCTGCTGCGTGAGCTCGAGCGGGCCGAACACGTTGGCCTCGAACAGCTCGCGAACGATGTCGACGGGCAGATCGACGAGCGCGCCCGCCTCGCCCACGCCGGCGTTGTTCAGCAGCACGTCGACGTCCCAGCGCGCGGCCTGCGCGCGGTCGCGCGCCGAGGTCACGTCGAGCTTCACGGCGTCGAGCGCGACCCCGCGCCGCGCGGCCTCGGCGTTCAGTTCGGTGATCTGCGGCACGATCTGCACGCCCGCGATCACGTGATGGCCTTTCGCGGCGAGCCGCAGCGCGGCCTCGCGGCCGAAACCCGAGCCTGCGCCCGTCACCAGAATGCGTTTCCGAGTCATGTCCTTGCTCCTTGTCCTGCGTTGAGAAGAGTGGCGAAAGCATCGACGCACGCCTGTGCGATCGCGCCGTCGTCGTCGACCGTGCCGCCCGACACGCCGACCGCGCCGACGCAGCTTCCGTTTGCGTCGAGAAGCGGCAGGCCGCCGCCGAACGTGACGAGCCCGCCGTTGCTGTGCTCGATGCTGCGGATCGGCCCGTCGCCGGCCGACAACACGCCGAGCGACGCGCTCGGCATCCGGAAGCGCGCGGCCGTGCCGGCCTTGCGCGTCGCGAGATCGATCGCGCCGATGAACGCGTCGTCCATCCGCGCGAACGCGACGAGATGCGCGCCGGCGTCGACGACGGCGATCGCGACGGCGACGCCCGCCGCGTTCAGATGCGCGGCGTTCGCGACGCCGGCGTCGACGACGCGCCGCGCGCGTTCGAGCGTGAGTTCGGTGGACATCGGCGGCTCCTTGTGCGATTCGACTGGGAGCCAGTGTAAGGATCGGCGGTATCTGCGAGAATCAGTGTTCCGCTCACAAACGTATCAAGTTTTTCTAATGACTCTGCGACGCGATCCGCTCGGCGGCCTGCATGTGTTCATCAGCGTCGTCACGCACGGCAACTTCACGCGCGCGGCGGCCGCGCTCGGCCTCACGCCCGCGGCGGTGAGCCTCGCGATCGGGCAGCTCGAAAGCGAGCTGAAAGTCAAATTGTTCAGCCGCAGCACGCGCGGCGTGAGCCTGACGGAAGCCGGCCAGCGCTATTACGACGCGACCGCGCAGCCGTACCGGCAGGTCGCCGACGCACGCGACGCGCTGAACGACGCGCGCGACGAGCCCGAGGGCCTGTTGCGGATCAGCGCGCTGCATCTCGCGAAATCGGTCGTCACGGCCGACGTGCTCGCCGAATTCTTCCGCCGCTACCCGAAAGTGAGCGTCGAGATCCGCTACGAGGATCATCTCGTCGACATCGTGAAGGAACGGCTCGACGCCGGGATACGCTTGGCCGACCGGCTGCAGCCCGGTATGGTCGGCGTGAAGATCGCGCCCGCGCTCACGTGCGCGCTCGTCGCGACGCCCGGCTATCTCGCGCAGCACGGCACGCCGGCGAAGGTCGCCGACCTCGCGCGGCACATGTGCATCCGCTTTCGCTTTCCGAAGAGCGGGCGCCTGCACAAATGGCCGCTGCGCGACGGCCGCCGCGACATCGAGCTCGACGTCGCGGGCCGCTTCGTCAGCACCGATACGGGCGCCGTGATCGACGCCGCGCGCGCGGGCGCGGGCATCGCGTTCGTGTTCATGCGCGAGCGGATCGAGGACGACCTGCGCCGCGGCACGCTGCGCGAGGTGCTGCCGGGCGCATGCCGGACGTTGCCGCCGATGTGGCTCTACTACGCGAACCGTAAGCACGTGCCGCCGAAGCTGCGCGCGTTCATCGCGGTGCTGCGCGAGCACGCGGCGGCCGACGCGCGGCGCTGACGGCTTCGCGTTCGCCGTTGCGGCGCGATGCCGCCTCGTGCCGCGCGCTTGTGCGTCGTTTTTGTGCGTCGCTCTCGTGCTTCGTCCGCGTCCGGCGACGGCCTGGTCCGCCGCCCCATGCAAAAGCGCCGGCGCGGCGCAATGCGCTTGCATGATTTCGCGATATCACGAAGTCGCGCCGCCGCCAGCAACGATGCGCG
The DNA here is from genome assembly GCF_000773065.1 of Burkholderia sp. ABCPW 111. Lineage (NCBI taxonomy): Bacteria > Pseudomonadati > Pseudomonadota > Betaproteobacteria > Burkholderiales > Burkholderiaceae > Burkholderia > Burkholderia sp. ABCPW 111. The sequence continues at coordinate 128,123 of NZ_JPWT01000001.1, forward strand.
GGATCGGCTACATTGTGCGGACCGCGCCGCCCGCGCGGATCACGGGCGGGCGCGTGGCGACTTCTTCATCGATTCATCGACCGAGTTCATCCATGTCCGATCTTTCCGAGTTTCCGATCACGAAGAAATGGCCCGCGCAGCATCCGGAGCGCATCCAGCTCTATTCGCTGCCGACGCCGAACGGCGTCAAGGTGTCGATCCTGCTGGAGGAAACGGGGCTGCCGTACGAGGCGCACGTCGTGCGCTTCGACACGAACGACCAGATGTCGCCCGAGTTCCTGTCGCTGAACCCGAACAACAAGATCCCGGCGATCATCGATCCGCACGGCCCGGGCGGCAAGCCGCTCGCGCTGTTCGAATCGGGCGCGATCCTGCTCTATCTCGCCGACAAGACGGCCCGGTTCATTCCGGCCGATCCCGCGCGCCGCTACGAGACGATCCAGTGGCTGATGTTCCAGATGGGCGGCATCGGGCCGATGTTCGGCCAGGTCGGCTTCTTTCACAAGTTCGCGGGCCGCGACTACGAGGACAAGCGCCCGCGCGATCGCTACGTCGGCGAAGCGAAGCGCCTGCTCGCGGTGCTCGAGGACCGCCTCGCGGATCGCCAGTGGATCATGGGCGACGCCTATACGATCGCCGACATCGCGACGTTCCCGTGGGTGCGCAACCTGATCGGCTTCTACGAGGCGCGCGAGCTCGTCGAATTCGAGCGCTTTCCGAACGTCGCGCGCGTGCTCGACGCGTTTCTCGCACGGCCGGCGGTCGCGCGCGGGCTGAACATTCCGGCGCGGCCGTAACCGCGTGCCGGCGTCGCGCCGCGTCCGTGCGGTGCGACGCCTTGCGCCGACGGGCGGCCGGACGCACGCGCGGCTCGCCGCGTCGCCGGCCTCCTCGATCCTCTGCCCGCTTCCGCTTCTCCTTTTCGCGCTCGCAACGAACGCCATCGCAAATGCGACGGCATACGCGAAAAGTCACCAGTCACGCCGCTTCAACGTTTCAATCTCGCCTCCTTCTTGCCTCCTTCCTCTCGCCGAATCGCATGCGCCTTCGACGTCCGGCATTTGCGTCGCCTCCGTCCGGCATCCGCGCGCCACATGCATCCGTTCACGATGCGCCAAACGCGAAGTGGTGCGAATCATTCCGCGAGCGGCGCATCGAGCGCCGCGCTGTTTCGAGCGATTTCGTGGCGATTTCGCGCCGATTCGCGCCGATTCGCGCCGATTCGCGGCGATCCGCGCCGGTCCGTATCGGCTCGCCCGCGCCGCCGGGCCCATCAACGTGCAGTCAGCCGTCGGCCTGCCCTTGCAGCAGCTTGCCGAGCAGCTTCGCGAGCCGGCGCTGCTCCGTGTCGCTCAGCGCGGCCAGCACGCGCCGCTGGTTGTCGATGTGCGCGACGACGGCGTCGTCGATCAACGCGAGCCCCGCGGGCGTCAGCGCGACGAGCGTGCCGCGCCCGTCCGCCGGATTCGGGCGGCGCTCGACCCACCCCGCCTTTTCGATGCGATCGATCCGGTTCGTCATGCTGCCCGACGAGATCATCGCGGCGTCGTAAAGCGCGGTCGGCGTCAGCGCGTACGGCGCGCCGCTGCGACGCAGCGTCGCGAGCACGTCGAACTCGCCGGGCTGCAAGCCGTAGCGCGCGAAGAGCGGGTTGAGCCTGTCCCGCGCGATGACGAGCGCCGCCTCCTGCAGCCTGCCGAGCACGATCATCGACGACGGGTCGAGATCCGGGCGCTCGCGACACCATTGCTCGACCGCATGTGCTGCGCGATCCATTACCCCTCCTGTTCGTCCAAGTTATCTTGACGTCGAGATAGATCGAATCTATCTTGATGTCGAGACAATTATACGCAATGCGCGTACCCGGCAGCCGTCCGGACGCGCGCCGCTTCCATTCCTATGCACATGCTTCTTTCTCCTGCTTGGCGGCTCGCCGCCATCGTCCTCGTCGGCCTCAACCTGCGTCCGGTGCTCGCGTCGGTCGGGCCGCTCCTCGATACGATCCAGCGCGCGACCGGCTTGTCCGACAGCGCGGCGAGCCTGCTGACGACCGTCCCGATCCTGCTGATGGGCGCGGGGGCGCTGAGCGCGCCGTGGCTCGCGCGCCGCGCCGGCGTGCGCGCGGGCGTATGGCTCGGCGTCGCGCTGATCGGGCTCGCATGCGCGGCGCGCGTCGCGGCGAGCGCACCCGCCGTGCTGCTCGCGTCCGCGCTGTGCGCGGGGCTCGGCATCGCGGCCGTGCAGGCGCTCCTGCCCGCCTTCATCAAGGCCGAGTTCGCCGCGCGCGCGGGCAGCGTGATGGGCTTCTATTCGACGTCGATCATGGGCGGCGCCGTGTTCGCGAGCGTCGCGACGCCGTTTGCGTCGCACGCGCTCGGCTGGCCGCTCGCGCTGGCCGGCTGGACGCTGCCCGCCGTCGCCGCCGCGCTGCTGTGGCCGCTCGCGACGCGCGCGGCGGCCCGCGACGCGCAGGCGCGCTCGGCCACGCGGCGCACGAGCGGCGCGCGCGCATGGTTGCTCGCCGCGTTCTTCGGCCTCGGCACGGGCGCGTACACGCTCGTGCTCGCGTGGCTGCCGCCGTATTACGTGGCGCTCGGATGGTCGCCCGAAGCGGCGGGCGGGCTGCTCGGCGGCGTGACGCTCGCCGAGGTCGCCGCGGGGCTCACCGTGTCGGCGTCCATCGACCGCCTGACGGATCGCCGTCCCGCGCTCTTCGCCGCGATCGCTTCGCTGTTCGTCGGCTTGATCGTGCTGATCGCGGCGCCGATCGATTTCGCGCTGCCCGCGTCGCTGCTGCTCGGCCTCGGCATCGGCGCGCTGTTTCCGCTGTCGCTGATCGTTGCGCTCGATCACGCGCCGAGCGCGGCCGAGGCCGGCGCGCTTACCGGATTCGTCCTGGGAATCGGCTATCTGATCGCGGGCCTTTTCCCGTTCGTCGCGGGCGTGATCCGGCAGAACGTCGCCGATCTGTCGCCGGCATGGGGCTTCATGGCCGCCGTGTGCGTCGCGATGGCGGCGATGGCCGCGCGCTTCGCGCCGCTGCGGCTCGCCGTCGCGCGAAACGGCGCGTGAGGGGCGAGTCAGCGGCGAGTGAGTGACGCATGGCGGCGCGCGACGCGTATCGTCTGGCGTTTGCGCGATGTCGCGTTGCATTCGTGGTGTGGGTTGCTTGCGTTGCGGTCGTATCGGCAGCGCCGCTCGCCGGTATCGCCGCATGGGTGCGGCCGGAGGAATCCCCGCTCGCTCGGATGCCGGCGCGCCGCCGACGCGACGCGACGCGCGCGCGGCGGCTACCCGATCGCCGATGCGCGGGCGTCGCTTCGGGGCGGCATGGCGCGCGCCGATTTGCGTCTCGCGTCGAAGACGCAACGTTTCGACGGCGTGTCGACGACGAAACTACGAATCGACGCATGGCGCGCGTTCGTCGCGCCGATGAACTACGCATGCTGACATGCGCGAATGCGGCCATGTCGCGTCGCGCGGCCCGATCGCACGGCGGCGAACGCCTGCGATGCGCCCTCCTCAAATCGGCCGCGCACATCTTCGCCGCGAAGCGCGCGTGCCTGTTCATGCTCGAGCTGCCGCCGGCCCGATCCCGAGCGCGCCCGCGCATCGGCCGCACGGATCGCGCTTTGCCCGAGCCGGAACTCGTACGGCACGCCACGGTCCCTATTGAACGTCACGACCCCAACGCGCCGATCCGGCCAAGGAAATGCCCATGATGTCGACTCGATTCCGTCATTTCGCCGCGGCCGCGCTCGTGGTGTCCGCCGGCGCGTTCGCGGCGCCGGCGAGCGCCGCGCCCGACGTCGCGTGCCGGCCCGACGAGACGATGCCGAAGCGGCAGTTCCGCGGTACGTGGATCGCATCGGTGATCAACATCGACTGGCCGTCCCGCCCGGGCCTGTCCGTCGCCGACCAGGAGGCCGAGCTGCGCGCGTGGCTCGACGACGCGGCCCGCATGAATCGAAATGCCGTGATCCTCCAGGTTCGCCCGACCGCGGACGCATTCTGGCCGTCGCCGTTCGAGCCGTGGTCGAAATATCTGACGGGCGCGCAAGGCGGCGACCCCGGCTACGATCCGCTCGCGTTCGCGGTTGCCGAAGCGCATCGGCGCAATCTCGAGCTGCACGCATGGTTCAATCCGTATCGCATCGCGATGGACGAGCGCATCGACGCGCTCGTCGCGACGCATCCGGCCCGCCAGCACCCGGACTGGGTCGTTCGCTACGGCGGGAAACTGTACTACAACCCGGGCGTGCCGGCCGCGCGCGCGTTCGTCGTCGACGCGATCATGGACGCCGTCGGCCGCTACGATATCGACGGCGTGCATCTCGACGACTATTTCTACCCGTATCCGGTCGCGGGCGAGACGTTCGACGATGCGTCGGCCTACGCTCGATACGGCGCGGGCTTCCCGACGCTCGCCGACTGGCGCCGCGACAACGTCGATCGGCTCGTCGAAGCGCTCGCGCATCGCATCAAGGCCGCGAAGCCGTGGGTGAAGTTCGGAATCTCGCCGTTCGCGGTCTGGCGCAACGCGGCCACCGATCCGCAGGGCTCGCAGACGTCGGCTGCCGTGCAGACCTATGACGACCTGTATGCGGATACGCGCCGATGGCTGCGCGAGCGCTGGATCGATTACGTCGTCCCGCAGGTGTACTGGGCGCAAGGCTTCGCACCCGCCGACTACGACAAGGTGGTGTCGTGGTGGGCGAACGAGGCGCGCGGCCGCGACGTGCACTTGTACATCGGGCAGGCGGCGTACAAGGTCGGCACGTCGAATCAATCGCCGGGCTGGTCCGATCCGGCCGAGCTGAGCAATCATCTGGCGTTCAATCTCACCGTGCCCGAGGTGAAGGGCGACGTCTACTTTTCCGCGAAGGACGTGCGCGCGGACCGGCTCGGCGCGACGACGCGCGTGAACCGCACCTGGTATTCGCGGCCGGCGCTCGTGCCGGCGATGCGCCCGCTCGACGGAGCGCCGCCGCCGCCCGCTGAGGATCTCCGTGCGCAACGCACGCCGGACGGCGTGCGGCTGCGATGGAAGCCGCGCTCGAATGCGGCGGCGTCTTACGCGGTCTATCGCCACGAGACGGGACGGCAAGACATGTGCGACGACCACGACGCGCGCCATTTGCTCGCGACGGTTCGGGGAACCGATTATGTCGACATCACCGCGCACGCCGATCGCGACTACCGCTACGTCGTCACCGCGCTCGATCGTCTCTGGAACGAAAGCGAGCCGGTCGACGTCGTGACGCCGGCTTTGCGATCGCATTGAAGCGCTCGCGCGGATGCGCCGGCGGCGGAGCGTCGTTCACGCGAACACGGGCGACGCCGCGCTTCGGCATCTGATATTTCGCGCTCGGTTCGATGCGGGACGCCGCGCGTGGATCGCGATGTGTCGCCGACGCGTTCGAGCCCGCGCTTCGCGCAGCGACGGTCGCATCGGCGTCGGGGGGCGGAGTCGATGCAGGAATCGATGTCGGATTCGGCATCGATGCGCGTGCCGCCCCAAGCTTGCCTTGCCTCTTGCATGCCCGTTCGCGCGCTCGACGCGCGCAATCGCCGCATGCCTGCGCACGCCGGCGCTTGCCGATATGCTGACCTGCGCCGAGCGCCGCCGTCCTCACCCTTTCGCGTAGAGCGTCGACTCGTCGAACCCTTGCGCGTCGAGCACGCGCCCGATCAGGATCAGCGCGGTGCGCTCGATTGGCGTGCCGGCGACCTTGTCGACGATGTCGGCGAGCGTGCCCGTCACGCGCTCCTCGTCGGGCCAGCTCGCACGGTAGATCACGGCCACAGGACAATCGGCGCCGTAGTGCGGCAGCGCGTCGTCGACGATTCGCGCGAGATGCCGCACGCCGAGATGGATCGCGAGCGTCGCGCGGTGCGCGGCGAGGCTCGCGAGCGACTCGCCTTCGGGCATCGTCGTCTTGCCCGCGTAGCGCGTGAGGATCACGGTCTGCGCGACGCCCGGCAGCGTCAGCTCGACGCCGAGCGCCGCCGCGCACGCGGCCGTCGCGGTCACGCCGGGCACGATCTCGTAAGGAATCCGGAGCGCGGCGAGCCGGCGCATCTGCTCGCCGATCGCGCCGTACAGCGACGGATCGCCGGAATGCACGCGCGCGACGTCCTGCCCGTTCGCGTGCGCCTGAGCGAGCAGCGCGACGATCGCATCGAGATCGAGCTCCGCCGTGTTCACGACGAGTTCGGCGCGATGGCCGTCGAGCACCGCGGCCGGCACGAGCGAGCCCGCGTACAGGATCACCGGGCAACTGCGCACGAGGCGCTGGCCCTTCACCGTGATCAGCTCGGGATCGCCCGGACCCGCGCCGATGAAATACACCGTCATTCAAGATACTCCGTCATTCGATGATTCGATTCGAGGATGCGATGCGCGCGCCGCGGGGCGCGTTCTCGCGCATTGCGCGCATCGCTCGGGCAGCCCGCTTTCGTCACTTTCGTCACTTTCGTCACTTTCGTCACTTTCGTCGCTCTTCTCGCCTACGCGACCTGTCCCGCTTTGATGACGCCTCGCCGCGCACGCAACTCGGCCCGGCGCGTGCGGCCCGCGGGACATCCGGCCCGCCGTCTTCGATCATCATGCCGGCCCCGCGTCGACGCGCGAGCGTACCGCACACGCGGCCCGTCACGACGCGCGAATTGCACGAAACGTGCGCAACGCGTCGACGAGCGCGGCCGTGTCGCCGAATTCGCGATCCGCGTCGGGCAGCGCCGGCCGCTCGACCATCACGACGGGAATGCCCCGCTCGCGGGCGACGTCGAGCTTCGCCTCGGTCGCCGCGCCGCCGCTGTTCTTGCTGACGACCACGTCGATTCCGGCTGTCGCGAAGAGCACGCGCTCGCCGTCGGCCGAGAACGGCCCGCGCGCGGCGAGCACGTGCGCGCGCGCGTTGCCGGGATGCGCGTCGAGGCAGCGCACGAGCCAGTGCTGATGCGGAGCAATCTCGTCGAGATGCGCGAGCGGCTCGCGCCCGAGCGTGAACAGCGGCCGCGCGAACGGCGCGATCGCGGCGGCGACGCCGTGCCAATCGGCGACGCCGCGCCAGTCGTCGCCGGGCTGCGGCCGCCACGGCGCACGGCGCAGCGCCCAGTACCGCACGCCCGCCGCGCGGCACGCGGCGGCCGCGTTCGCGCTGATTCGCGCGGCGAACGGATGCGTCGCGTCGACGACGAGCGCGATCGCGTGCTCGCGCAGATGGCGCGCGAGCCCGTCGGCGCCGCCGAAGCCGCCGACGCGCACGTCGCACGCCAGATCGTCCGGCACCTTGCCGAGGCCCACGAGGCTGTACACGTCGCGCGGCGCGAGCGTGCGCGCGACGCGCAGCGCGTCGCCCGTGCCGCCGAGCAGCAACACGCGGCGCGCGCTCATGGCGCGACGCCGACGATGCGGCCCGCTCGATCGATCGCGAGCACTTCGACGTCGACCTCGTCGGGCACGATATCGCGCGCGACGCGGCGCGCGTGCGCGCACACGATGTCGCCGAGCGGCACGTGGTGCGCGAGCGCGAGCGCCAACGCCTGCTGGCTCGTGTTCGCCGCGCGGATCTCGTGCTGCAGCACGGCGCTCGCGCCCGCTTCGCCCGCCCACTCGGCAAGGAGCGGCAAGTCGATGCTCGAATGGCGGCTGTGCAGATCGAGGTGCCCCGCGGCGAGCTTGCTGAGCTTGCCGAAGCCGCCGCACAGCGTGAGCCGCGCGACGCGCGCGCGGCGCAGATACTTGAGCACCGCGCCCGCGAAGTCGCCCATTTCGATGAGCGCGATGTCGGGCAGGCCGTAGCGCGCGCGCACCGCGTCCTCGCTCGCGTTGCCGGTGCACGCGGCGATGTGCGACACGCCGTTCGCGCGCGCGACGTCGATCCCCTGATGAATCGACGCGATGTACGCGGAACACGAGAACGGCCGCACGATGCCCGTCGTGCCGAGGATCGACAGGCCGCCGACGATCCCGAGGCGCGGGTTCATCGTCTTCAATGCGAGCGCCTCGCCGTTCTCGACGCCGATCGACACGTCGAAGCCGCCCGCGTAACCGTGCTCGGCCGCGAGCGCGGCGAGGTGCTCCGCCATCATCCGGCGCGGCACCGGGTTGATCGCCGGTTCGCCGATCGGGATCGTGAGCCCCGCGCGCGTGACCGTGCCGACGCCCGGCGCCGCGTGAAAGCGCACGCCCGGCTCGTGGGCGAGCTTCACGCGCGCGAACACGAGCGCGCCGTGCGTGACGTCCGGGTCGTCGCCCGCGTCCTTGATCGTGCCCGCCTCGGCGCCGCCGTCACCCGTCACGCGGCAGAACTCGAGGCGCATCGCGACGCGCTGCCCCTTCGGCAACACGATCTCGACCAGGTCGCTCGCCTGAGCGCTCAGCAACAGGCGCGCGGCCGCGAGCGACGTTGCGGTCGCGCAACTGCCCGTCGTGTAGCCGAAGCGCAGCGGTGCCGGCTGCTCGGGCGTTTCGTCGCGCATCACCCGTGCTCCGGCTGCGCGTCGCGCGGCTTGCGCGCGTCGTACAGCGTGACGGGCAGCGCCTGCCGCCACGCGTCGAAGCCGCCGAGCGGCTGCGCGTGCGCGACCGATACGCGCATGAGCGCGCCGCCGTGCCGCTCGCGCCACGCGACGAGCGCCGCCTCGCCCTGCAGCGTCACCGCGTGCGCGACGAAACGGCCGCCGGGCTTCAGGCCGGCCCAGCACGCGTCGAGCACGCCGTCGCGGCTCACGCCGCCGCCGACGAACACCGCGTCGGGCGCGGGCAGGCCCGCGAGCGCGTCAGGCGCGCGGCCCGCGACGAGCTCGAGCGCCGGCACGCCGAGCGCGTCGCGGTTGTGCTCGATGAAGCGCTGCCGCTCCGGATGCGCTTCGATCGCGATCGTCCGGCAGCTCGGATGCGCGCGCATCCATTCGATGCCGATCGACCCTGAGCCCGCGCCGACGTCCCACAGCAATTCGCCGGGCGCGGGCGCAAGCCGTGCGAGCGCGAGCGCGCGCAGATCGCGCTTGGTCAGCTGGCCGTCGTGGCGGTACGCGTCGTCGGGCAGGCCCGGCGTGAGCGCGAGGCGCGGCGCGTCGGCGCGCGCGGGGCATGCGCGGCATTCGATCGCGACGAGGTTGAGCGCCGCCGTTCGCGCGTCGCCCCACGCGTCGGCGCGCGCGTCGATGCGCCGCTCGAGCGGGCCGCCGAGATGCTCGAACACGGTCATCGCGCTCGGCCCGAAGCCGCGCGCGGCGAGCGCGAGCGCGAGCGCGGCGGGCGTCGCGCCGTCCGCGCTCAGCACGATGAGACGCCGGCCCGGATACAAATGCCGATTGAGCGACGCGAGCGGGCGGCCGACGAGCGACACCGCGTCGACGTCCTGCAACGCCCAGCCGACGCGCGCGGCCGCGAGCGACAGCGACGACGGCGCGGGCAGCACGCGCCATTCGTGCGGCGCGAGCGCGCGCGCGAGCGTCGCGCCGACGCCGAACAGCATCGGGTCGCCGCTCGCGAGCACGCACACGCGCGCCGGACGCCGCGCGAGGAGCGGCGCGAGATCGAACGGCTTCGGCCACGGCGCGCGCTCGGCCCCACGCCGCGCCGGCAGCATCGCCAGATGCCGCTCGCCGCCCATCACCACCGCCGCCTCGGCGAGCGCGCGCCGCGCGCTCCTGCCGAGCCCCGCGTATCCGTCGTCGCCGATGCCCACCACCGTCAGCCACGCGGTCATCCGTCGTACTCCATCGTGTTCCTGTCGATCCTGAAAGCGTCGCCCGCGCAGCGCATCCCGCGCTCGGACGTCACGAAAAAAGGCATAATACAGCGTCCGTCGACCGGCGCCCCACGGGGCCCAAGAGGGAACGCAGGGCGCGCCGCGCCGCTGCGGCTGCCCCCGCAACTGTGAGCAGCGAGTCCGCATCCGATCCACGCCACTGGTCACGCCGCCCACCCGCGGCCGCCGGGAAGGCCCGCTGCGGATGACGACCTGCCAGCCAGGAGACCTGCCGGGACGTTTCGTTCGTGCCATCCAACATCGGGCGGGGTGTACCGATGCCGCAGCCCGCCGCCCGTGCGCATCCCGCGCGGACCGGCCGGCTCGGGCCGCCGCGCGACGCCTGATCCGGAGCGCCGTTGAACCCTTCCGCCGCCGTTTTTTCTTCCGACGCCGCTCGCGCCGCGAGCGCGTGCCCGGGGCTCGTGCGCATCGTCGCCGCGCGCGACGGCGGCCTGTGCCGGATCAAGCTGCCGGGCGGCGCGCTTCGCGCTGCGCAGGCGCGCGCGGTGGCGGCCGTCGCGCGCGCGTTCGGCTCGGGCGTGATCGAGGCGACCAATCGCGCGAACCTGCAGTTGCGCGGCGTGAAGGCGGGCAGCGAAGCGCGCGCGAGCCGCGCGCTGATCGACGCGGGGCTCGGGCCGCTCGCGGACGGCCTGCCCGCCGCGTCGCTCGATGCATGCGTCGCCGCGCGCGATGACGTGCGTAACGTGATGCTGAGCCCGACGGCCGGCCGCGATCCGCACGCGCTCGTCGACAGCGCCGCGCTCGCCGCGCGCCTTCTCGACATGCTGCAGACCGAGCCGCGCTGCGCCGCGCTGTCGCCGAAGTTCTCGGTGCTGCTCGACGGCGGCGAGCGGCTCGCCGCGCTCGATCACCCGCACGACATCTGGCTGTCCGCGCTGCGCGACGCACACGGAGACACATGGCTCGCGCTCGGCCTCGCCGGCTGCCCGCCCGTCGACGGCGAGCCCGTCGCGCCGCACGCCGGCGCGCTCGCCGCCGTCGCGCCGGCGCAGGCGCTCGCATGCGTGCGCGCGCTCGTGACGCGCTTCGTCGAGCGCGCGCCGGCGGGCGCGGCGCGCATGCGCGATCTGCTCGCGACGTGCGCGCCCGACGCGTTCCTTTCGGATGTCGAAGCACGCTTGCCGTTCGCGCTGCGGCGCGGCGCGGAACTTGCCGGCTGGCGACGCGCGCGCGTCGACGCGTCGCTGCGTTTCGGCATCCTCCCCGAGCGGGACCCGGCGCGCCGCGTCGTCGGCGCGCAGCCGCCGCTCGGCCGGCTCGACGCCGACACGCTCGACGCGCTCGCGACGCTCGCCGACACGCACGGCGACGGCACGCTGCGCATCACGCCATGGCAAGGCGTGATGCTGCCCGGCGTCGCGCGCGACGCCGCGCGCGACGCGCTGGCGCGCCTGGCCGCGCTCGGCTTCGTCTGCGACGCGTCGGCGCCGCTCGCGCACGTGGTCGCGTGCGCGGGCTCGACGGGCTGCGCGCGCTCGCCCGCCGACACCAAAGGCGACGCGCTCGCGCTCGCCGGGCGGCTCGCCGCGCCCGTCGACGTGCACGTGAGCGGCTGCGCGCGCTCCTGCGCGTTGCCGCACGCGGCCGAGCACACGCTCGTCGCGAACGCGGCGGGCCGCTACGACCTCTATCGGCGCGACGGCGCGACGGGCTTCGGCCGCGCCGTCGCGCGCCAACTGACGATCGACCAGGCCGCCGCCGCGCTCGCGCGCGGCGCGCGGCCCACTCAGGATGACTTGGATGCTTGACTACCTTCGCGACGGCGAAGCGATCTACCGCGAATCGTTCGCGACGATTCGCGCGGAAGCCGATTTGACGGGCGTGCCGCCCGACCTCGAAAAACTCGCGGTGCGCGTGATCCACGCGTGCGGAATGGTCGACATCGTCCGCGACCTGCGATTCTCCGACGGCGCGGGCGCGGCGGGCCGCGCGGCGCTCGCGGCCGGCGCGCCGATTCTGTGCGACGCGCGGATGGTGGCCGAAGGCATCACGCGCGCGCGGCTGCCCGCGGCAAACCCGGTGATCTGCACGCTCGGCGAAGCGGACGTGCCGCGGCTCGCGCGCGAGCTCGGCAACACGCGCTCGGCGGCCGCGCTCGAACTGTGGCGAGCGCACCTCGCGGGCAGCATCGTCGCGATCGGCAACGCGCCGACCGCGCTCTTTCACCTGCTCGACATGATCGACGCGGGCGCGCCGCGCCCCGCCCTCATCCTCGGCTTTCCGGTCGGTTTCGTCGGCGCGGCCGAATCGAAGGCGCTCCTCGCGGCCGACAGCCGCGGCGTGCCGTTCGTCGCGGTCGCGGGCCGCCGCGGCGGCAGCGCGATGGTCGCGGCCGCCGTCAACGCGCTCGCTTCGGAGGCCGAATGACGCGCAACACCGGCCGCCTGTACGGGCTCGGCGTCGGGCCGGGCGACCCCGAACTCCTGACGATCAAGGCGCTGCGCGTGCTGCGGGCCGCGCCCGTCGTCGCGTATTTCGTCGCGAAGGGCAAGAAAGGCAACGCGTTCGGCATCGTCGAGACGCATCTGAGCGACGCGCAGACGCATTTGCCGCTCGTCTATCCGGTGACGACCGAGGCGCTGCCGCCGCCCCTTTGCTACGAAAGCGTGATCGCCGATTTCTACGACACGGCGGCCACGCTCGTCGCCGCGCATCTCGACGCGGGCCGCGACGTCGCGGTGATCTGCGAGGGCGATCCGTTCTTCTACGGCTCCTACATGTACCTGCACGACCGCCTCGCGCCGCGCTACGACGCCGAAGTCGTGCCGGGCGTGTGCTCGATGCTCGGCGGCGCGGCGGTGCTCGGCGTGCCGCTCGTCTACCGCAACCAGAGCCTCTCGGTGCTCTCCGGCGTGCTGCCCGAGGACGAATTGCGCGAGCGCCTCGCGAAGGCCGACGCGGCCGTCGTGATGAAGCTCGGCCGCAACTTCGACAAGGTGCGCCGCGTGCTCGACGAGCTCGGGCTCGCGCGGCGCGCGCTGTACGTCGAGCGCGCGACGATGGCCGCGCAGCGGATCGTGCCGCTCGCGGACGTCGATCCGATGGCGTCGCCGTATTTTTCGCTGCTCGTCGTGCCGGGGGAAAAATGGCAAGGATGACGGCCGCGCCCGCGATCGTGATACTCGGGCCCGGCGCGCTCGAGACCGCGCGCCGGATTCGGGCGCGCTGCGACGGCGCGCGGGTGCATGCGCTCGCGGGGCGGCTCGACATCGGCGCCGATGTCGACGTCGCGTTCGCCGAGCTCGGTCCGCACCTGCGCGAGCTGTATGCGCGCGGCGCGCCGATCGTCGCGCTCTTCGCGGCCGGCATCGCGATTCGCTGCGTCGCGCCGTGCCTCGCCGACAAGGGCGCGGAGCCGCCCGTGCTCGCGGTCGCCGAGGACGGCAGCGCGGTCGTGCCGCTGCTGGGCGGCCTCGCGGGCGCGAACGTGCTCGCGCGCGAGATCGCCGGCGCGCTCGGCGTTGCGGCCGCGATCACGACGAGCGGCGAGCTGCGCTTCGGCGCATGCGTGCTGAATCCGCCCGAAGGCTACGCGCTCGCCGATCTCGACGCGGGCAAGCGCTTCGTGTCCGATCTGCTCGCGGGCGAAAGCACGCGCGTCGACGGCGACGCGACGTGGCTCGACGGCGTCGCGCTGCCGCGCGACGCACACGCGGCGCGCGTGATCCGGATCACGCCGCATGCGCCGCGCGGCGATGCGCGCGAGTTGCTGATTCATCCGCGCAGCGTCGTCTTCGCGTTCGGCGACGAGGGCTGCGCGGGCGACGGCAGCGCATGCGGCGCGTCGGATCGCAGCCCGACGGCGCACCCGGATGCACCGCGCTCGGGCGCAACCGCGCACGCCGCGACGCCGGGCCTGCCGCCGCTCGCCGCGCGCGTCGTCGCGACGCTCGCCGCGCACGACTTCGCGCCGCTCGCGCTCGCGGCCGTCGTCGCGCCGGCGCGTCGCATCGCCGATCCCGCGCTGACCGACGCGGCTCGCGCGCTGCGCGTGCCGCTGCGCTTCGTCGAGACGGCCGCGCAGGACGCCGCCGGCGTGCTCGACGCCGCGCTGCCCGCCTCGCTCGCGAGCCGCCGCGTCAGCATGCCGCACGCCGATTCGACATCGCCCGGCGTCGCGATCGCCGTCGCCGACGCGCCCGTCGACGCCGACACGCTCGGCACCGCGCGCGGCCGCCTCACGGTGCTCGGCCTCGGCCCCGGCCGCGCCGACCTGATGACGCCCGCCGCACGCGCGGCGCTCGCCGATGCGACCGACGTCGTCGGCTACGCGACCTACGTGAACATGGCGGGCCCGTTCCGCGCGGATCAGCAGTTGCACCTGTCCGACAACCGAGAAGAGCTGCAGCGCGCGCGGCATGCGTTCGAGCTCGCCGCGCAAGGCCGGCGTGTCGCGGTCGTGTCGTCGGGCGACCCCGGCGTGTTCGCGATGGCGGCGGCCGTGCTCGAAGCGCTCGACGGATCGGACGATGTGCGCTGGTCGGCCGTCGAGCTCGACGTCGTGCCCGGCGTGTCGGCCGCGCTCGCGACGGCGGCCGAAGCGGGCGCGCCGCTCGGCCACGACTTCTGCCTGATCTCGCTGTCGGACAACCTGAAGCCGTGGGCGATCATCGAAAAACGCATCGATTGCGCGGCCGCCGCCGATTTCGCGCTCGCGTTCTACAACCCGGTGTCGCGCGCGCGGCCCGTGCAGTTCGATCGCGCGCTCGACATCGTGCGCCGGCATCGCGCGCCGGACACGGTCGTCGTGCTCGGGCGCGACATCGGCCGCCCCGGCGCGACGCTCGCGACGACGACGCTCGGCGCGCTGTCCTCGCAGCAGGTCGACATGCGCACGATGGTGATCGTCGGCTCGTCGACGACGCGGCGCATCATGCGCGACGGCGCGCGCGAATGGGTGTACACGCCGCGCTGGTATCGCTGATCCCGAAGCGGAGTGAAGCGGCGCGCATCGCGTGTCGCGCTGCGCGCGACGAACCGGGCGCGGCGCGCATGCAGTCCGCGCCGCGATCGCATCGCTGCGCTCAATGCGCGCGATCATTTCGGATCGCGAATCAAGTCGCTCGCCAAACCTTGAATCCGAATAATAAAAAGAACGACTAACGATTCCATAATGCGGACGATTCCTCCATGATGTGCGAGCCGAAACGCCGACCGCCCATCGAGCGCGGCGGCGCGACGGCGATATGCAGGCCAGCATATCCACCCATCAACATGGAGAGAACAATGAACTTCAGCATGTCGTCACGCATCGTCCCGCGCGCGATCGCGGCGGGCTGTCTTCTCGCGGCCGCGGGCGCGTCGCACGCGGCGAGCGCTTACGCGCCGTACGTCGACGTGACGCTTTATCCGACGCCGCTCGTCGACCAGATCGGCGTGCAGCAAGGCATCCAGCAATTCATGCTCGCCTTCGTCGTATCGGGCGGCAACCAGTGCGCGCCGTCGTGGGGCGGCGTGCAGTCGATCGGCAACGGCGCGACGGGCGACCTGCTCAACACGATCGCGACGTCGGTGTCGAACTATCGCGCCAAGGGCGGCGACGTCGCGGTGTCGTTCGGCGGCGCGGCCGGCCTGCCGCTGATGCAGGCCTGCTCGAGCGTGGCCGCGCTGAAGAGCGCGTATCAGACCGTGATCGACACGTACAGCCTCACGCATGTCGACTTCGACATCGAAGGCGCGTCGCAGCAGGATTCGGCGGCCGTCGCGCGCAACTTCCAGGCGGTCGCGCAATTGCAGGCCGACTACGCGGCGAAAGGCAAGCCGCTGCACGTGACGCTCACGCTGCCGGCGATGCCGACGGGGCTCGTCCAGGACGGCCTGAACGTGCTGAACGCGGCGCTCGCGAACAAGGTGGCGCTCGATGCGGTGAACATCATGACGATGGACTACGGCCCCTCCGGCATCGACATGGGCGCGGCCGCGATCAGCGCCGCGCAGGGCCTCTATTCGCAGCTCGACACCGCGTACAAATCGGTCGGCCAGCCGCAGACCGACGCGCAACTCAAGCAGCTCGTCGGCGTGACGCCGATGATCGGCGTGAACGACGTGCAGGGCGAGACCTTCACGCTCGCGAACGCGCAGAGCGTGCAGACGGTGGTCGCGAACAACAGCTACGGCTTCGTCGGCATCTGGTCGATCACGCGCGACAAGCCGTGCGACGGCGGCTCGCAGTATGCATCGCCGATCTGCTCGGGCGTCGCGCAGCAGCCGTACGCGTTCTCGTCGATCTTCAAGCAACTGGGCGCGCACTGGGGCTCGGGCGTCACGCAGGACCCGAACTACGGCGGCGGCTCGGATGGCGGCGGCAAGCCGCAGCCGGGCGCGCCGTGGTCGCCGACGCAGGTCTACACGGCAGGCGCGACGGTCACGTATCAGGGCACGACCTATCAGGCGCAATGGTGGACGCAGGGCGACATTCCGGGGCAGTCGTCGGTGTGGAAGCCGGTCGGCGGCAACTCGCCCGCGTGGTCCGCGACGACCGCGTATCCGGGCGGCGCGTGCGTGATGTATCAGGGTGCGAAGTACTGCGCGAAATGGTGGACGCAGGGCGACGTGCCGACCGCGGGCGGACCGTGGGCGAAGGCCTGACGGCGGCGGCCGGGCCGCGCGGCGACGCGCGCTAGCCGGCCGCCGCGCGGGATCGGCGCTCGTGCGGGCCGCTCCCGCCTGGCCGGCGATGCGCGTCGCCGGGCAGGATGCTCGGCTCGTTCGGCGCCCGGAATGCGGGAATTCGGGAACGCGGCGGCGGTGCGAAGCACGTGGCGTACGGCGGCTCTGCCGCCGGATACGCGCGGGGGCGACCGGTTTGTCGCACTCGCGGCGCGATTCGCTGCGTTCACGTTGCCGCAACAGATTCTCGCTGACGACGTCATATCCTTGTGCGCGAACCTTTGTGTCACGTGGCATGCGACCGACGCTGTCCGTCAAAACGTCGCCGGGCATCGTTCCGGCATCGCCAACACGCGCGGGCGCGCGACGCGAATATGACGATCGGACGATGGAACGATGCCGCGCGGCTGCAGTATGCTGGGCACGTCGCTTTTTTCCGGAGTCGCCATGAAACGCTTCCTGCCGTGCGTCGCCGCCTTCTGCTTCGCGCTACCCGCCGCGCATGCCCAAACACAGACCTACCACTTCGACGAAGGCGGCACGACGCCGACGGGCGTCACGTCCCAGCCTGCCTCGGCACCCGCTCAGGCGCGCACGCATCAGGCCAAGCCGCATCGGCATTCCGTGCACCGCAAGAAGCACCACCGGACGCACCGCCGCGCCCGCAGCGCGCAGCGCGACAGCTTCTATTCGCATCCGTGACGTTCGTGGCGCTCGTGGTGCTCATGGCGCGCCTGCCCGTTCGATCGGCGCGGTCACGGCGTCGCCCGGACGGGCCGCGGCTTCGCGCCAACGGCGGCCGCAAGCGCGCCTGACGCGCGCTCGAGCTCGAACGTCTCGCGCGAGCGCGGCGCGGCGGATGTCATCGATGCGCCCGGTTGTGCGAGCTCCGGCGGCTTACTCGCGATCTTGCTGCCGCGATCTTGCAGTTGCGCCGGACGCTCCGCGATTCGCCCGAGCCCGACCTTGCAAGCGCCGGCCGCCGATCGGATGCGTCGCGCGGCGACATGCCCCGCCGCGCAACACGTCGGCGACGGGTGCATGACGTGGACGGCCGCGTCATGCCGCTTGCTGCCGCACGTGCTTCGCAGCGCAAAGGGAGCGATTACGCCGCGTGCAGCGCCGCGATCCGCGCATGCAGCCATTGGCGCAACGCGTCGATCTCTTCGATGCACACCGAATGCGGCATCGGATACGCGTGCCAGTCGACGCTCGCGCCCTTCCCGCGCGCAAAATCGCGCGCGGCCTCGCCGAGCGCGATCGGCAGGATGTCGTCGTCGGTGCCGTGCGCGGCGAAGATCGGCGTCGCGCGATTTGCGTCGGCGAGCCGCTCGTCGATGAAGCGCGGCGACGGAACGTAGCCGGACAGCACGATCAGGCCCGCGAGCGCGTCCCGATGCGTGAGCCCCGCCGTGTAGGTCATCGCGCCGCCCTGCGAGAAGCCCGCGACGAAGATCCGCGATGTCGGAATGCCGCGCCGGTTCTGCTCGTCGATCAGATCGCGCACGGTCGCGCACGATGCGTCGATTCCCGCTTCGTCGACCTGCCGGTTCACGCCCTCGAACGACAGGATGTCGTACCACGCGCGCATCACATAGCCGTTGTTCGCGGTGACCGCGATCTCGGGCGCGTTCGGGAACACGAAGCGCACGGCCGGGCCGTTCGCGATCCGCAGCTCGGGGACGAGCGGCACGAAATCGTTCGCGTCGGCGCCGAGGCCGTGCATCAGGATCACCGCGAACGCGGGGTTGGGGCCGGTTTCGATTTCGATCGTCGGCTGGTCGTCGAGCATGGCTGAGGCTCCGCGAGATGGGATGGATGGGGAAAAGCGCATCGATGATCGCATATCGCCGCGGCAATCGACTGCCGCGCGCGGTATGGACGGCCGGCGCGGCCGCGGCGTACGCCGGCACCGCGATCGCCCGAGCGTCAAGCGATCCCGCGCGCGAGCTCATCGGGCGTGGCGAGCGTCGCGCCCCATGCATGCGCGAGCCGCTCGCAGCGGCCGAGCCGCACGGCCGCGTCGTCGAAGTCGACGACGACGATCCGCTCGGCGAGCGCCGGCCGCGCGGGCGCTTCGGCCGTGCGCCCGTCCGACAGCAGCCATACCCAGCGCCGCTGTTGCGGGCGCCGGCGCGCCGCGCGCGCGAGCAGCCGCGCCGCGGCGTCGATGCCTTGCGCGAGCGGCGTGCCGCCGCCGCCGCCGACGGGGGCGAGCCAGCGCTCGTTCCACCAGCGCGGCACGGCGGGCCCGAAGCGCACGTCGGCCGAGCCGCCGCCGAAGCAGACGAGCGCCGCGTCGGCGCGCTCGCGCGCCAGACAATCGAACAGCGCGACGACGAGCCCCTTCGCGCGCGCGAGCCGCTCGGCCGTCAGCATCGACGCCGAGCAGTCGAGCACGAAGCAGTGGAGCGCGCCGGGCGCCCCCGTCTGCGGCCGGTAGCGCAGGTGATCGGCGCGCAGCGCAGCGCCGCGCGTCGCGGCGAGTGTCGCGCGCCACGCGATGCGCGCGCCGGGGCGGCCCCGCGCGTCGTCCGTGCGCATGCCTCGTTCGAGCCATCGAAGTCCGCTGCCCGGCGCGTTCGCGACGGCAGCGGCGGCATCCGTCCGATGGCTCAGCGTTTTTTTGGCGACAACGGGATCACGCCCTTGACTGGCGTCATGCCCGCCGGCTCGGGCGGCAGGTAGCCCCAGTCGCCGTCGTCAGTTTGCGGGGGGCGGCCGCTTTCGCGTGCCGCATCGCGATTGCCGGCTGCGTGCCGCGCGGTGCCGGTTGCGGCGGGCGATCGCTCGCGCGGCGAACCGGCGCCGCTTGCACGCCGCATGTCGTCTGCGTGAGCGTCAGCCGCGGCGTCGCGCGGCGGCGCGTCGAGCCGCGCCGAATCGCTCGCGCGGTCGGTTTCGCCGGCGCGCGCGGACTCGCGCCGCCCGGCCCGCGCGCCCGCTTCATCCTCCGGCCGCGTGCGCCGATGCCGCAGCACGTCGGCCGCGACGCGCTCGACATGCGCCGCCTCGACGATCGTCGCGCCTTCGAGCGCCGCCAGCGCCCGCGCCGCGCGCAGCATTACGAGGTCGCCGCGCAGGCCGTCGACGGCCGCGTCGATGCAACGTTCGGCGACGCGCGCGTGCGCGTCGTCGCCGAACGCGAGCGCCGGCAGCGCGGCGCGTGCGCTGCGAATCCGTGCGACGAGCGCGGCTTGCGCGTCGCGGTGTTGCGCGCGGAATGCGTCCGGATCGAGGTCGAACGCGAGCCGCGTCTTGACGATCCGTTGCCGCGTCGCCGCGTCGTAGCAGTTCGCGAGCTCGACCATCAGCCCGAAGCGGTCGAGCAGTTGCGGCCGCAGCTCGCCCTCCTCCGGATTCATCGTGCCGACGAGCGCGAAGCGCGCCGCATGGCTGTGCGAGATGCCGTCGCGCTCCACCGTGTTGACGCCGCTCGCGGCGGCGTCGAGCAGCGCGTCGACGAGCGCGTCCGGCAGCAGGTTGATCTCGTCGACGTACAGCACGCCGAGATGCGCGCGCGCGATGAGGCCGGGCGAGAAGCGCACCGCGTTGTCGGCGAGCACGCTCGCGAGGTCGAGCGAGCCCGTCACCTGCTCGTCGGTGGCCGACAGCGGCAGCGTGACGAAGCGCCCTTCGGGCAGCAGCTCGGCGAGCGCGCGCGCGGCGGTCGATTTCGCGGTGCCGCGCGGGCCGCTGACGAGCACGCCGCCCAGGCCCGGATCGACGGCGACGAGCAGCAGCGCCTGCTGCAGCGCCTCCTCGCCGATCAGCGCGGAAAACGGATACGCGGCGGGCAGCGCGCGCTCGTCGGATGCGGCGGCCGCCGCGTGCGATGGGTTCGTGTCGTTCACGTGGCTTCCCGTGATGGTGACGGTTGCATGGCGCGCATCGTGCGCGAGGTTCGGATCGACCGGGCGGTTTGCGGCGCGTGCGCGGGTGCGTGCGCCGCCGTCGCGCCGTTCGCCGCATCCGGTGCGCGCGCGCCGTGCGCCGATCGCGCCGCCTTGTTCATTGCCGTCGCGCCGCACGCGGCGCGCCCGCCTGCAATCGCCCGGGTGCTCATCGCCGCGCCCCTTCGAGCCGCTGCTCGCTGTCGAGCAGATAGCCTTCGATCGCGTCGCGGTGCACACCCGGCGCTTGCCACAGGCCGCGCTGCATCGCCTCGACGAGGCGCTCGCAGATCCCGTGCAGCGCGTGCGGATTGTGCCGCTCGAGGAACGCGCGCGTGTCGGGGTCGTGCAGGTACGCGTCGGCGACGAGCGCGTATTGATGATCGGCGATCACGCGCGCGGTCGCGTCATAGCCGTACAGGTAGTCGACGGTCGCCGCGATCTCCGCCGCGCCCTTGTAGCCGTGCCGCTTCACGCCGTCGATCCACTTCGGATTGACGACCCGCGAGCGGATCACGCGCGCGATCTCCTCGCGCAGCGTGTTCATGCGCGGCGCGGCCGGATTGCTGTGGTCGCCGTGATAGAGGCTCGGCTGCCGCCCCGACGCGTGGCGCACAGCGGCCGCCATCCCGCCGTGGAACTGATAGTAATCGTTCGAATCGAGGATGTCGTGCTCGCGGCTGTCCTGGTTCTGCACGACGGCGTCGATCGTCGCGAGGCGCGCGCCGAACGCGTCGTGCGCGGCCTCGCCCGCGCTGTTCTGCGCATACGCGTAGCCGCCCCAGGTGCGGTACGCGTGCGCGAGATCGGCATCGGTCTGCCAGCGGCGGCCGTCGATCAGCGCCTGCAGCCCCGCGCCGTAGCCGCCCGGCCGCGCGCCGAACACGCGCCAGCCCGCGCGCCGGCGCGCTTCGTCGGCGGGCACGCCGCGCGCGACGAGCGCGTCGGTCTCGCGCCGCACGCGCGCGCGAACCGGGTTCAGATGCTCGGGCTCGTCGAGCTCGGCGACCGCCTGCACGGCCGCGTCGAACAGGTGCATGACGTTCGCGAACGCATCGCGAAAAAAGCCCGACACGCGCAGCGTCACGTCG
Organism: Burkholderia sp. ABCPW 111; assembly: GCF_000773065.1. Classification (NCBI taxonomy): domain Bacteria; kingdom Pseudomonadati; phylum Pseudomonadota; class Betaproteobacteria; order Burkholderiales; family Burkholderiaceae; genus Burkholderia; species Burkholderia sp. ABCPW 111. The sequence goes on from NZ_JPWT01000001.1 coordinate 149,507, forward strand.
ATCCGCGGCCGGTCGAAGATCTCGATCGGCAGGATCTCGAAATCGGTCACGCGATGGCTGCCGTGCGCCCACTTCGGCCTCACGCCGAGGAGCGCGAGCGCTTGCGCGACGTCGTCGCCGCCCGTGCGCATCGTCGCCGTGCCCCACACCGACAGGCCGACCGCGCGCGGGTAGTCGCCGTGTTCCTGCAGATGGCGCTCGATCAGCTGCTGTGCGGATTTGAGGCCGATCGTCCATGCGGCCTGCGTCGGCACCGCGCGCGTGTCGACCGAATAGAAGTTGCGGCCCGTCGGCAGCACGTCCGGCCGCCCGCGCGACGGCGAGCCGCTCGGCCCCGGCGGCACGAAGCGGCCTTCGAGGCCGCGCCGCAACTGGCGCAGCTCTTCGTCGCCGCATGCGTCGAGGCGCGGCAGCACGTCGCGCGCGATCCGCTCGAGCACCGCGTGCGTGTGCGGCCAGTGCGCGGCGACGTATGCGGGATCGGCGAAGTCCGTTGCGTTCGATCGCGGCGCGGCGTTCGGGAACGCGGGGCTTGCCGCGGAATCGTCATGCGCGGCGTGGGCGGCCGGCCGCCCCCCGGCGCGCGGCTCGACGCCTGTCGGCGCGTCGCCGTCCTTCGCCTGCGTGGGTTGCGCCGCGTGGGCGGCCGACGCGCGATCCGCCGTCTGCCGGTCCGCCGCGCGGATGCCGCGCTCCGTCGGGCGGCCGTGCGGCGCGCGGCCGTTCGCGGGCGCGCCGCGAAGCGTTGCCGAACGCGCCGCGCCATTCGGATCGCGCTCCGCGCCGCGCACGTCGCGCGAATTCGCCACGCACGCGTCGGCCGCGTATTCGCCGTCGTCGCGCGCACCGTGCCGGCCACGCGCGCGATCGGGCGCGTCGCCGCCGCACGCGTCGGCATGGCTGCCGTCGTCGCGCGCGCCGGTCGATCCGCGCGCGGAATCCGGCGCGTCGCCGCCCTCCCCGCATATCCGCTCGATCAGCCGGCGCGCCAGCCCTTCGAGCCGCTCTCGCGTGTCGCCCGCGTGACGCCACGGCTCGCCGCTCACCGCACGCAACGCGTCGGGCCGCGGCCCCGTCCACGGCGCGGCCCAGTCGGACGCGAGCGGATCGAAGTGCTCGCCGAGCGCGAGATCGCGCGCGAGCGCGCCGATCAGCCCCGCGTGCTCGCCGCGCCCGTCGCCCGACGGAAAGCGCGCGAGCGCGACGAGCGTATCGCGCCGCTGGCGGCCGCGCGGCGAGCTGCCGAACGTGTGCAGCCCGTCGCGGATCTGCGCCTCCTTCAGCTCGCAAAGCCACGCGTCGACGCGCGTGAGCAGCGCATCCTCGGCATCGCGCCCGCTGGGCGGCGCGATGCTCAGCTCCTCGTGCAGCTTGTGCTCGACGATCGTCTCGAGGATCGTCTCGCGCAGCACCTTCGCGCGGCGCGCGTCGACCATCAGCGCATCGTAGTATTCGTCGACCTGCCGCTCGAGATCCTGCAGCGGCCCGTAGTTTTCCGCGCGCGTGAGCGGCGGCATCAGATGGTCGACGATCACCGCCTGCGCGCGCCGCTTCGCCTGGCTGCCCTCGCCCGGATCGTTGACGATGAACGGATACAGGTGCGGCATCGGCCCGAGGATCAGGTCCGGCCAGCACGCGGGCGACAGCGCGACGCTCTTGCCCGGCAGCCATTCGAGATTGCCGTGCTTGCCGACGTGGACGAGCGCGTCGATGCGAAACGCGTCGCGCAGCCAGAAATAGAACGCGAGATACGCGTGCGGCGGCACGAGATCGGCGTCGTGGTAGTTCGCGTAATCGTCGTCGCCGCGCGAGCGCGACGGCTGCACGCCGACGAACACGTGGCCCGCGCGCCAGCCGGAAATCGGGAAGCGCCGCTGCCGCAGCGTCGGGTCCGCTTCGGGCGGGCCCCAGCGCTCGTTCAGCGCGTCGCGCGCCGCTTGGGGCAATTGCGCGAAGCGGCGCAGGTAATCGTCGAGCGGGTAGCTCTGGAACGCCGGGCGCAGCGCGCGCGTCGACGGATCGTTCGTCACGCCTTCGGTGATCCGCGCGAGCAGCGCGTCGCCGTCTTCGGGGAGCTCGCCGATCCGATAGTCTTGGTCGCGCAGCATCGCGAGCACCGCGAGCGCGGACGCCGGCGTATCGAGCCCGACGCCGTTGCCGATCCGCCCTTCGCTCGCCGGATAGTTCGCGAGCACGAGCGCGACGCGCTTGTCCGCGTTCTCGAGCGTGCGCAGCCGGCACCAGCGGCGGCTCAGCTCGGCGACGAACGCGATCCGCTCGTCGTCCGGCTGATAGCGCACGACGTCGACCTCGGTGTGCGGGCAGCGGTACGCGAGCCCCTTGAAGCTCACCGCGCGCGTGACGATCCGCCCGTCGACTTCCGGCAGCGCGACGTGCATCGCGATGTCGCGCGCGTTCAGGCCATGCGGATCGGCGAGCCATGCGTCGCGATTGCCGCCCGACAGGATCACCTGCAGCACGGGCGCGTCGCCCGCGAGCACCTCCGGCTCGTCGGCGCCGAGCGCGCCCGCCGCGAACGCGGTCGTGTTCAGCACGAGCGACACGTTCGCGTCCGCGCACAGCTTCTCGACGACCGCGCGGCTCATCGCGTCCTTGAGCGACGTCACCGCGATCGGCAAAGGGTTGAGCCCTTCTCGCTCGAGCGCGGCGGCAAGCGCGTCGAACACTGCGGTGTTCGCGGCCTGCCAGTGCGCCTTGTAGAACAGGATCGCGACCACGCGCGCATGCTCGCGCCAGCGCGCGCGCCAGTCGTCGAGGCTCGGGCTCGCGAGCGCCGGATGATAGAGCGCGGCGGCGGGCAGCGGGCGCGGCGGCTCGGGCTCGTCGCCGACGCCGAGCGCGTGGTGCGCGATGCTGCGCAGCAGCGCGCGGGCGTTCGCGGGCCCGCCCTCGCGCAGATAGCGCCACCACAGCCGGCACAGCTCGGGCGCGACCGTGCTCTTCGCGATCAGGTTCGGGTCTTCCTGCAGGTCGCCCGAGAACATCGCGAGCTGCTGCCCGGCGTGCGCCGCGAGCGCGACCGCCTGCTCGATCCCGTACGGCCAGTATGTCTCGCCGCCGAGGTGGTCGATCACGACGGCGCGCGCGTGACGCAGCACGTCGTCGACGTAGAAATCGACCGACGCGGGCTGCCTCAGGAACGTCACGTTCGCGAGGCGCACGCTCGGAAAGCCGTCGCCGAGCGTCGGCACGACGCTCGCGAGCAGCGACAGCGTCGTGTCGGCCGAGCTCAGGATCACGATGTCGGCCGGACGCTGGTCGATCCGGACGACGCCCTGCGTATCGTCGACGAAGCCGCCCGGCGTCGTGCGCAACAGATGCATCGCTCTACTCCGCGCCGCGCGGCATCACGCGGCCTGCGCGCGGGCCGCGAGCGCCGCGTCGAACGCGCGCTGCAGCGCGGCCGCGTCGAGGTCCTCGCCGATCAGCACGAAGCGGCTCAGGTCGGCTTCGCCGTCGCGCCAGCGGCGGTCGAAATAGCTGTCGAAGCGCCGGCCGACGCCCTGCACGACGAGCCGCATCGGCGCGCCCGGCAGCGCGGCGAAGCCCTTCACGCGGTAGATCGTGTGCGCCTCGACGAGCGCCGCGAGCGCCGCGAGCGCGGCCTCGCGCGAGCTCACGCGCGCCTCGACGACGACCGAATCGAACTCGTCGTGGTGATGATCGGGATCGTCGGCCGAGCCGTGGTGATCGTGGCGCAGGTGAATCGTCTCCTCGGACGCGGCGTTCAGGCCGAGCAGCGTCGCGAGATCGAGCTCGCCGCGCTGCGCGCGCACGATCTTCACCTGCGGCGCAATCTCGTCGCGGATCGTCGTCTCGACCGACGCGAGCGCGCCGTCGTCGAGCAAATCGGTCTTGTTGACGATCACGAGATCGGCCGACGACAACTGATCGGCGAACAGCTCGTGCAGCGGCGATTCGTGATCGAGGTTCGGGTCCGCGCGGCGCTGCGCGTCGACGGCGACCGGGTTCTCGGCGAACTGGCCGAGCGCCGCGGCGGGCGCGTCGACCACGGTCAGCACCGCGTCGACGGTGAAGCTGTTCTTGATCGACGGCCAGTTGAACGCCTGCACGAGCGGCTTCGGCAGCGCGAGGCCGGACGTCTCGATCAGCACGTGGTCGATGCCGGCTCGGCGCTCGACGAGCTTTTCCATCACCGGATAGAACTCTTCCTGCACGGTGCAGCAGAGGCACCCGTTCGCGAGCTCGTAGAGCTGGCCGTCGGCTGCGCGGCCCGCTTCGTCGCAGCCGAAGCCGCAGCCCTTCAGGATCTCGCCGTCGATGCCGAGCTCGCCGAACTCGTTGACGATCACGACGATGCGGCGGCCGCCCGCGTTCTGGAGGATGTGGCGCAAGAGCGTCGTCTTGCCGCTGCCGAGAAAGCCCGTGACGATCGTCACGGGAATTTTGCGCATTTGCATGGTGGTTCCGTTGGTCGGTATCGGTTCGAATCGGTTCGATGTCAAGGCGGCCGCGAACGCGCGGCTCATGCGGAGATCGTCACGTCGATGTCGTCGTAGCGCCTGATCCGGTAGATGAGCGCCGAGACGGCCCAGCTCGCGACGAACAGTCCGATCACGAAATAGCCGAGCACGCCGAAGTGCTCGGCCGCCATCGCGACGAAGTCCCAGAGGCCGCCCTTGAGCGCGAGCTTGTCGCCGACGAGGGCGAGCGCCTCGATGCCGCCGATCACGACCGCCACGAGCACCGACACGAACGTGATCGTCATGTTGTAGTAGATCTTGCGGATCGGCCGCACGAACGCCCAGCGGTACGCGCCCATCATCATGATGCCGTCCGTCGTGTCGACGAGCGTCATGCCCGCGGTGAAGAGAACGGGCAGCGCCATCACGGACCAGAACGACAGCCCGCCGTGCGCCTGCGTGGCCGAGATGCCGAACAGCGCGATCTCGGTCGCTGTGTCGAAGCCCAGGCCGAACAGGAAGCCGATCGGATACAGGTGCCAGCTGCGCGACACGATCGCGAACAGCGGCCGGAAGATCCGCGCGAAGAAGCCGCGCCGGTTGAGCAGCAGGTCGAGATCCTGCTCGACGAGCGGCTCGCCGCGCCGCACCGCGCGGAACGTCCGGTGCACGGAGATCAGGATCAGCAGGTTCGCGAACGCGAGCACGAGCAGGAAAAACGCCGACACGCTCGTGCCGATCACGCCGCCCCACGCCTTCATCCCTTCGAAGCGCTCGGCGAGCGTCGCGGCCGTCAAGGCGACGGCGACCGTCATCAGGATCACGACCGTCGAGTGGCCGAGCGAGAAGAAGAGCCCCGCGCCGAGCGGATTCTTTTTCTCGTGCATCAGCTTGCGCGTGACGTTGTCGATCGCGGCGATGTGGTCGGCGTCGACCGCATGGCGCAGCCCGAACGTATAGGCGAGGAGCGCCGTGCCGAGCAGCACCGGCTGGCCGTGGAACGCGGCGAACGCCCAGATCCACGCGCCGACGTTGAACGCGATCAGCAGCGCGTAGATGCCGACGATCTTGCTGCGGAGCTCGGCGGGGCTGTCGTTGAAGAGACGGAGAAACGATTTGAGCATGGCGCTCCCTTTGCGAACCGGTCGACAAACAAGACGAATGCCAACACGCGCGACATCGCGCGCGATGCGCGTGCCGCCGCGCCCGGTTCGTCGTCCGTCCGCGCGCACTGCGCGCCGCTGCGCATTTGCAACGCGCGCGTTTGCGACATGCGCATATGCAACGTGCGCGCCGGCCGCTCGCGCAGATGCGACTCGCGCGGCGCGGGCCGAAGCACGCGGCACCGGACGGGGATGAGCCAGGCAAGGCGGCGTCGAGCGACGCGATGAAGCCGTGGACGACGCGCCGCATCCCCGCGGCGCTGAACCCTGGGGCCGCTCGCCGTCGCGGCGGCGGATGCGCTCGAACGGCGAACGGGCCCCGTGTCTCGGCCGGTATCCGGGCTGACGAAAACGCCGCTTCACCTTCCCGGACGCGATGCGTCCAGTGGTTGGCCGCGCATGCCGGCGGGCATGCGGAGAAGCGGGCGCCGCATCGCTCGCGCGATGCCTTCGCTTACCGTTGCGGGGGCAGCGCAGGTTGGCGAGCCGCGACGCGGCGACGCTCCCTGCTTCCCGTTTGACTGCGTGCGACAAGAACCCGCACGCGAGCACCGAAACGCGAGCGAGTGTAGGCGCGCGGGCGCGGTGCGTCAAGGCGGACAAAAGGCGCGGAAGGACGACGCGGGCGCGGCGGGTGTCGCGCAGCACGGCGGCTGGAACACGTCACGACCGATGGCGGGCCGGCGCGCGAGCGGCGTCGATCGCCGCGCCGCGGCCGAAGCGGCGCGTCGATCGGAGCCGCGCCGGATCAGCCGACACCGCGCGCCGGATGCGGCGTGTCACGGCTGCCCGGCGCGCGAGCGGGCGCAGACGGCGCTCGCGCGCGCAAGCCGGACGCCGCGCCGACGGCCGGCTCGCGCCGCCCCGCGCGGTCGGCCCGGTCGGCCGCCTGCGCATGCCGCGCTGCCCGCGCCGCCCGCCCGGCGCGATCCGGGCGGAGCCGTCGGCCCTCGCCGGCCGCCCGGCGCGATCCGGGCGGAGCCGTCGGCCCTCGCCGGCCGCGAGCGCCGACGCCCGCTGCCCGCCCGCCGCGCGCCTTCGGCGGCGTGCCCTCGCGTGTTCGGCGCTGTGCTATCGTATGCGCGCGTTCGGTGCTCGAGCGCGCGACCCGCGCGCTCAGTCAAACGGGAAACAGGAAGCGGCGAGCCCGCGCAGCCTGTGCTGTCCCCGCAACGGTACGCCGCCTGCGACGCGCCCGCCGCGTTCGCGCATTCCGCCATCGCGCCACTGTCCTCGCCACGGACGGGAAGGCGGCGGAATGGCAAGCGGCCAGCCCGGATACCGGCCGACGCAAGGGGCGAGCCGCGCTCGCCGAACGCCCGGTTTCGCGGGGGACGGAACCGGGCGCGCAACCCACGCAGCATGACGCGCCGGCTCGCGAGCCGGCCGTCGATGGCCGAGGCCGCATGACTCCATTCGCTCCAAGCCGCCGGAACCCGCGCGAGCGCGACTCGCTCGCGCACCGCCCGATGATGCGCGTCGCGCTCGGCATCGGCTGCCGCGCGGGACGGCCCGCCGATGCGATCGAGGCCGCGATTCGCGCCGCGCTCGCGCAACTGCCGGATGCGTCGCTCGCCGACGTCGGCGTGGTCGCCACGCTCGACGCGAAGGCGCGCGAGCCGGGCCTCGTCGAATGCTGCGCGCGCAACGGCTGGCCGCTCGCCGCGTTTTCGCGCGACGAGATCGCCGCGCAGCTCGCGCGTTTCGCCCGCGACGCGCGGCGCGCGGCCGGCGCCGCGCCGTCGCTCGCCGCGCGCGCGCGCTTCGGCGTCGACGGCGTCTGCGAGCCATGCGCGCTCCTCGCCGCGCCGAACGGCGCGCTCGTCGTGCGCAAGCTCGCGCTCGACGGCGTGACGGCGGCGCTCGCCGGCCCGCTGTAACGCGCGCCCTCTTCCGATCCACGAACGACACGACTCACAGGACTCCAGTCGATGAAAACCGATTCCGAATCGCATCAACGCATGGCCGAGCGCCGCCGCGCGGGTCACGAGAAAAAGCAGGCGGCCGCGACCGCCGAGAAAGGCCTCTTGATCGTCCACACGGGCAACGGCAAGGGCAAGAGCACGGCCGCGTTCGGGATGGCCGTGCGCATGCTCGGCCACGGGATGCGGATCGGCGTCGTGCAGTTCATCAAGGGCGCGCTGCATACGTCCGAGCGCGATTTTCTCGGCGCGAACGCGCAGTGCGATTTCGTCACGATGGGCGACGGCTACACGTGGAACACGCAGAACCGCGACGCCGACATCGCGACCGCGCGCCGCGGCTGGGACGAGGCGCGCCGGATGATCGAAAGCGGCGACTACCGGATGGTGATCCTCGACGAGCTGAACACGGTGCTCAAGTACGAATACCTGCCGCTCGACGAAGTGCTCGCGACGCTCGCCGCGCGCGCGCCGACGCTGCACGTCGTCGTGACGGGCCGGCACGCGCCCGACGCGCTCGTCGACGCGGCCGATCTCGTCACCGAGATGCGGCTCGTCAAGCATCCGTACAAGGAGCAAGGCGTGAAGGCGCAACGCGGCGTGGAGTTCTGACGCGATGCCCGCCTGCCCCGCGCTCTTCGTGAGCGCCGCCGCGTCCGGCCAGGGCAAGACGTCGGTGACGGCGGCGCTCGCGCGCCATCACCGGCGGCTCGGGCGGCGCGTGCGCGCGTTCAAGACCGGCCCGGATTTTCTCGATCCGATGCTGCTCGCGCGCGCGAGCGGCGCGAGCGTCTATTCGCTCGATCTCGGGATGGTCGGCGAGCGCGGCTGCCGCACGCTGCTCGCGCGCGCGGCGGCCGACGCGGACGTGATCCTGATCGAAGGCGTGATGGGGCTCTTCGACGGCACGCCGTCGAGCGCCGATCTCGCGCAGGCGTTTGGCGTGCCAGTCGCCGCGGTGATCTCCGCGCAGTCGATGGCGCAGACCTTCGCCGCGCTCGCGTTCGGGCTCGCGCGTTTCCGCCCCGGCGTGCCGTTTCACGGCGTGTTCGCGAACCGCGTCGGCTCCGAGCGTCACGCGCAGCTGCTGCGCGGCGCGCTGCCCGCCTCGATCCGCTGGCTCGGCCATCTGCCGCGTGACGCGCAGATCGCGCTGCCGGAGCGGCATCTCGGGCTGCATCAGCCGGACGACGTCGCCGATCTCGATGCGCGCCTCGACCGCGCGGCCGACGCGATCGCGCACACGGCGCTCGCGGAATTGCCGCCCGTCGTCGAATTCGCGTTCGAAGCGGGCCGCGACGGCGGCGGCACCATCGCGACGCCGTGCGCCGCTCACGCCCGCCATCGCGCGCCTTCGACGCCCCGCGCCGCCGACGATCGCGACGATGTCGCGGCGGCGGCGAATGCGGCCACCGAGGCGAACGAGGCCAATGAGGCGGATGAGGCGGACGCCGCCGATCGTGCGCGCGAAACGATCGCGGCGGCCAATCACTCGGACGGCGACGGCGACAGCGCCGCGTCCGCCGCGCCGGCCCGCGCGACCAACGACGCCGCGTCGCGCCTCGCCGGCAAACGGATCGCGATCGCGCGCGACGCGGCGTTCTCGTTCATCTACCCGGCGAACCTCGATCAACTGGAGGCGCTCGGCGCCGAGCTCGCGTTCTTCTCGCCGCTCGCCGACGAGCCGGTGCCGGACGGCGCCGATGCGCTCTATCTGCCGGGCGGCTATCCGGAACTGCACGCGGCGCGGCTCGCGGCGAACGCGACGGCCGCGCGCTCGATCGCCGCGCACGTGGCGGCGGGCCGGCGCGTCGTCGCGGAATGCGGCGGCATGCTGTACCTGAGCGATTCGCTGACGGACGCCGACGGCGTGAAAACGCCGATGCTCGGCCTCGTGCCGGGCCACGCGGCGATGCAGCGGCGCTTCGCCGCGCTCGGCATGCAGACACTCGCGACGCGCTTCGGCGCGATGACGGGCCATACGTTCCACTATTCGCGCTTCGCGACGCCGCTTGCGCCCGCCGCCGCCGCGACGCGGCCGGACGACGGCGCGGCGGGCGAAGCCGTGTATCGGCACGGCCCGATCGTCGCGACCTATCTGCATGCGTACTGGCCGTCGAATCCGCGCGCGGCGGCGGCGCTTTTCGCGGGCGACATGCTCTGACGCGTTGCCGCCCGGCTCGGGCAGCCGGGTCGCGCCCGCCGTCATGCCTCGCCGGGCGGCAACGCGGAATTGCAACGCGGGGTTGAATTTCAGCAGGCCGCGCGTTCGCGCCGCGGCAGCCGCTCCGCACACGCGCGGCAGCCGGCCGGCGCGACGCTCGGCGGCGACGCTTCGCCCGCGCGCGGCGCGCGCCGCAAGCGCCTCTCGCCGCGGCGGCCGCGGGCATCAAGCGAGCAGCGTGTCGTCGTGCGCCATCATCAGCGTGCGCATGTCGTGCCACATTCCGTAGTAATGCACGATGAAGCTGTCGGGGCGGCGAAACAGCCAGGGCGTGTTGATGCCGATCATGTCCAAGACGGCTTCGTCCTGAAGCAAGCCGGCCCTCGACATCGCCTCGATGAACTGGAGCTGGTCGCCGTCGCCGGCGTAGACGCCGGATCGGTCGGGCATCGCGGCGATCGTCGCCATGAGATCGCGCAGCATCGCGTCGTTGCGCGGCGTGCGCCGAAAGCCCATCACCCCCGAGTTGAACGGCCACTGGCCGACGTCGCGCGCGAGCAGCACGTCGCGGCCTTCGAGCATCGGCTCGAGCTTGCGATGCGGGTCGGCGATCAGCACGTCGGCGTCGAGCCAGACGACCCAGTCGTGATGTTGCAGGTAGCTCTGCAGCAGCCACGGCTTGAACCAGTTGCCGGTTGCGTCCAGGCCGATTTCGCGCGGAATGTCGCGATGCACGTAGAGCGTGTAGCCCTGCGCTTCGCAGTAGCGGCGGAAATTGCCTTCCGCGATTCGCGCATAACTTTCGATGTGGGAGGTATAGAGCGTCGTGAGCGCGATCGCGCGGCCGGGATTGTACGTGCTGCGCTCGGCGGCGTCGGCGGCCGGATACTGCGGAAACGAAAACATCGGCAGCGCGGCGGCGCGGCACCGGTTGACGTGCTCGACGAGCACGTCCCGGAAGCGCGGCGTCACGCCTTTGTGATCCGGCGAATCCGGCGCGTCGTCGATGCTGACCGCGAACGTCGGCACCCGGCTCCAGAGCGGATCGTAGTTGTATCCCGTCGGCATGACGGCGCAGATCCCGTCGATCAACGTCATGTAGTGCTGCGTGTCGAGACCGGCGAGCAACGCGGCTTCGGACGTCGGCGGGCCCTCGCCGCCGAGCCGGCATTGCTTCACGAGCCGCAGCACGGCCTCTCGCACGGCTTGCGTGTTGCGCCAGAACTGCACGTCGACCTGCGGCAGCGCATGCGAGGACGTGCGCACGAGCAGCATGTCGCGACCGGCCATCAGGCGCTCGATCGCAACGGGCTCGACGATCGCCGCGTCTTCGCTCAGCAGCAGCACGAGCTCGCCCGGCCGCGCGCGCCGCAACGCGTCGAGCAGCGCTTCGTAGCGGTACAGCGCACGCAGCGGAAGCGCTTGCGGCATCGCGCAGGCGTCGATCACCTCGTGGCGATATCCGTGCAGCCGCGCATACTGCCGATGATTGGCGAGGCTGGCCGGCGCGGGATGGCAAAAATGGCTGAGCACGATCATGGCGTGGCCTGCAGCTCCTCGGCCCGGCGCCGGACCCGCTTGCGCACGCTGTCCATGTCCCATAGCCCGAGGCAGCGATCGGACATCGGCACCACGCCGATGTCGGGCCCGTAGATGATGCTTTCGTGACTCCCCTCGATCAGCAGCGACAGCGGAGCATCGAGATCGTAAGGCGCCATCTCCAGATTGATGGGGGTCCACTGGCCGGTGACGATGTCCGCGTTGCGCGGATACGTGCGATACACGAAGGTGGTGGTCAGCAGAAAGCGTGCGGACGTGTTCGCGAAACGTTCGAACGCGCGGAACACGTCGGCATGAGAAAAATGGAACAGGCAGTCGCGGCACAGAATCAGATCGGCTTGCGGCAGCGCGTCGTGCAGGAGATCGAGATGCATGAAGCGGCGGTTCGCCGCCGCCCACGCCTGCTGGTTGGCGGCGACGAGATCCGGCACGATGTCGGCGCCGATATAGTCGATGCCGGTGAGATCGACGTGGCGCATCCAGTTGAAATCGCCGCACGGCACGTCGAGCATCGACTTCACGCCGAAGCGGCGCAGCAGCCCGGGCAATTCGCGAATGATCTGCGCCGCATTCTTCAGCTCGGAACCCCAGCCGGACACGCTCTCCTGCGAATGCCAACCTTTTTCGTCGTAGATCTTCTGGAATACTTGCGACGCGTCGTTTTCCATGTCACACACCCCTTCTTTCGCGAAGCATTGCGGTCGGTCAGCGCCTGCCGGGTCGTGGCAAAAGAAAGGCTGCTTCGGTCGGACTGGCGATGCGCATCGGATTATACGACGCCAAAATCGACGGCACGGCGCGGCGTGGCCGGCCGGCTCGACGGGCCCGGCCGGCGTGCGCGATGGCGCCGCACTCGCCTTGCCGGCAAACGACACGCAACGAAGCGGGCATGCCGCCGATACGGCGTACCCGCTTCGTTCATTTACCGAGCCGAAAGAACCGCTGCTTGCGCGGCCCGCTCACTCGACGCGCGCGTCGAGCCCCGCCATGATCGCGAGCCCTTCGTTCAACGCCGGAAAGAGGCTGCGGTTGAAATTGTTCCAGCGCAGCTCGAGGATCGTGTCGCCGGGATCGATCTCGGTGTTCAGCACGTCGTGGATCACCTCGCCCGAATCGACGCCGTTGTCGACGTAATGAAACGATGCGCCCGTCATCTTCACCGGCTCGACGGGCACGGTCTCCATCGTCTTCCAGTCGACGACCTTTTGCCCGCGCGCGCCGAAGAGCGCGTCGAGCGTCGCATATGCGCCGCGTCGCTCGTACGGCGACTCCGCGCGCGTGATGCCCGGATGGATGTTGACGATCCGCCGGCAGTACGGCGCGCCCGGGCGCACCAGTTCGTCGAGGATCACGAGCAGCCCGTCGAGCACGACGAGATCGGCGCCGAGCGCGTCGAGCGTGTCGCGCAGATGCGCTTCGAACGCGCGCTTGCCCGCCGGCCGCGCGGGCGAATCGAGCGGCTCGCGCCGGTATTCGGACGGAATCGCGAGCAGCAGGTCGTTGACGAGCCGGCCCGCTACGCGCAGCTCGGGCGGATAGAACCAGCGCTTGCCGGGCTCGTACGCGAAGCCGTATTCGGCAAGCTTTTCGCGGTCGAGCGGCGAACCCGCGTCGTCGTCGTAGATCACGCGCTCGAGCGAGTACGCGTCGCCGAGCTCGGTGTCGTTCAACGCCCCGACGAGCGATTCGAGCACCGATTTCATGTAGCGCTTGCCGCCCCTGTAGTCGACCTGCTGCCCCGCCTTGTCGGCGGCGGCGTTTCTGAGCGACCAGATGTAGACGAGTTTCTTCTTTGCCATCGCAGTGTTGTCCTCTCGTTCGGGCGGCGCGCCGCCGCGCCGCCCATGGGATGATGAGACGCGCTTACCAGTTGTATTTCGCCGTCGCGATCACGGTGCGCTGGTTGCCGTACATGCATACCGAATCCGACTGGCAGCCGGACACGTAGCGCCGGTTGAACAGATTCGTCGCATTGACCGCGAAGCGCCAGTTGCGCATTTCGTAATGCAGCGCGGCGTCGAAGAGCGTGTAGCTCGGCACCGTCAGCGAGTTGTCGGCCGCGCCCGCCGCCGCGCTCATGTAGCGCACGCCCGCGCCGATCCCGAAGCCCGTGAGCGGCCCGTTGCGCCACGTCCAGTCGGCCCACAGCGACGCGATCTGGCGCGGACGCGGAACGTCGATGGGCCACTTGTTCAGCGTGTTGTCGTTCGCCTGCACGTTCTTCACGTCCTGATAGACATACGCGGCGATCACCGACAGCTCGCGCGACAGATTGCCGACCGCGCTCAGTTCGATGCCGCGCGAGCGCACTTCGCCCACCTGCACGAACGTGCTGCTCGTCGGATCGTTCGGATTGCTCATCGCGACGTTGGTCTGGTTGATCTGATACACGGCCGCGTTCAGCATCAGGTTCTTGCCGGGCGGCTGCCAGCGCAGGCCGGCCTCGATCTGGCGGCCCTTGGTCGGCACCGCGAGCCCGCCGCCCGAGAGCTTCAGGCCGATTTGCGGATTGAACGACGTCGAATAGCTGATGTACGGCGCGAGGCCGTAGTCGCCGAGATAGGTCAGGCCCACGCGCCCGCTGAACGCGTGATCGTTCTGCTTGAAGCTCGTCGAATTCGCGATGTCGTCCTGCAACGTGCGCGTCCAGTCCTGCCGGCCGCCCAGCGTCAGCACCCAGCGCTGCCACTTGATCTGGTCCTGCACGTACAGGCCGAATACGTTGAGCGTCGTCTTCGTGTCGGTGCGCGGATACGCGCCCGGCCCGCTGAAGATGTCGGCCGGGATCGGCGTGTAGACCGGCCGGTACAGGTTGAGGCTCGGCGCCTTCGCGAGCCATTCGCTGTCCGTCGTCGTCTGGCGGTTGTAGTCGAAGCCGAACAACAGCGTGTGCGAAAGCGGGCCGGTCGTGAATTTCGCCTGCGCCTGGTTGTCGACGTCGAAGCGGCTGTAGTTGAACTGGAACAGGCCCGCGTAGCGCGTGAGCGTCGCCATCGTCGGGTCCGCGCCGTCGAGGCCGCCGCCATAGACGGACGCGTCGTCGAGCGACAGGTGCATCCAGCGCAGGTTCTGACGGAACGTCCATACCGGGTTCAGCTTGTGCTCGAACTGATAGCCGAGCGACCACTGCTTCTTCCGGTAGTGGTCGAAATTCGCGTCGGCCGTATACAGATCGTCCGAGATCGTGCCGTTCGGGTTCGGCAGCACCGTGCCCTGCGCGGGCAGGAAGTTGCTCGACGTGTCGCCCCAGTCCTGCAGGTACGTCGCGGCGAGCGTGAGCGACGTGTCCGCGTTCGGCTGCCACTTGAGCGACGGCGCGAACGACACGCGCTGATCGGCGAGCGGCCCCGTCTGCGCGTTGCCGTCGCGGCCGACGCCGACGATCCGGTACGACAGCGTGCCGTCCTTGTCGATCTTGTCGCCGACGTCGAACATCAGTTGCTTGCGCGCGTAGTTGCCCACCTGCACGCCGACTTCGCGAATCCGCTCGCCGTTCGCGAGCTTGCTCTGCACGTCGACGATCGCGCCGGGGTCGCCCTGCCCGTACAGCACCGACGTCGGGCCGCGCAGCACGGCGATGCTGTCGACCATGTACGGATCGACGCGCCAGCTCGACAGGTTCAGCGTGTTCGGCACCTGCAGCCCGTCGACGAACACGGTCGGCGTGAAGCCGCGCAGCGCCGCGTACCAGTCCGAGCGGTTGTCCGATCCGTAGCTCGAAAAGCCCGGAATGTAGCGGAACGCCTGATTGATGTCGGTTGCCCCTGTCGCCTCGATCTGCTGCGCGGTGACGATGTTGATCGTCTGCGGGATCTCGACGATCGGCGTATCCGTTTTCGTGCCGCTCGTGCTGCGCCGCGCGACGAGACCGATGGTCGCGTCGCGCGGCGCATCCGCCGACACCGATATCGCGGGCAACGTGCCGCCCGACGCGGTATCCCCATTCACCTGACTGCCCGGCTGCCGCGCGTCTCCCCCCGGCTGCACCGCCTGTGCCTGCGCATGACTCGCCGCCGCGTAAAACGCCACGCCCGCCGCAGCCGCGATCGCACGCACGCGCGTGCTGGTTGCCCACTCCATCTTCCGTTGCTCCAAGTTGCAAAGCGGCCGCGAGGCCGCGCCTTCATCAAAGAGCGATGGCCAGCCGGCCGCCGCTCACCCCGTTGTTATCGTGTCGTGGCCGCGCGCGGCCTTCGGGCCGGGCGGCTTCTTCGTGTTCTGCCCCGTGCGCGCGCTCGGCGAGCGACGCGGCGATTTCGTCGGCGCGGCGCGCGAGCACCGACAGCAGCGTATCGGACAGCCCATGACTGTCCTCGCAGCAACCTTGCAGATAAATGCGCGGCTTGAAGTGCGCGGGCGTCGCGAGCCGGTAGTCGCGCGCGACGTCGCCCGCCGCGAGCGCGTCGCCGAGATGCGGCGCGAGTCCGTCGAGAAGCGCGAGATGCGTGTCGCGGCGATAGCCCGTCGCGAGCACGAGCGCGTCGAAGCGCTCGGTGCGCGCGTCGCCCGTCAGGCGGTCGCGCAGCACGAGTTCAGCCTGCCCGTTCGCGGTGCGCGCGGCCGATTCGATCGCGGCGTTCGCGAGCAGCCGGTGGCGCGGCGCATCGCCCTTCGCGTCGGCGATGCGCTGCAGGTAGAGCATTTCGTAGATCTGCTCGATGAGCGGCCGGTCGACGACCGCGTAGTTCGTGTCGCGAAAGCGCTCGATCAGCGAGCGCCGGCCGCTCGCCGGCTGCGCGTAGACGACGTCCGTGAACGCCGGATTGAAGATCTCGTTGACGAACGGGCTGTCGTCCGCCGGCTTGAGCGCGCCCGAGCGGATCACGAGGCTCGCCTCCACGTGCGGAAAGCGCCGCGCGAGATCGACGAACACCTCCGCCGCGCTCTGCCCCGCGCCGATCACCGCGACGCGTTTCTTCGAACGGGCGTCCGGCGTACGGGCGTCCGGCGCGCCGACGAGCCGGTCGATCGACGTCAAGTAGTTCGACGAATGGACGACGAGATCGGGCCCGAGCGCGGCGAACGCGTCGGGCACGCTCGGCGCGCCGCCGACGCCGACCGACAGCGCGCGCGCGACGCGCTGCCGCTCGCGGCCGTCGGCGTCCTTCGAGAACACGCGCAGCGCGTCGATCTCGCCGCTCGCGCCCGGCGCGGCGACGGGCTCGATCGCCGTCACCGTCTCGCCGTAGTGGACGCGATCGTCGAACGCGTTCGCGACCCAGCTCAGGTAATCGTGGAACTCGACGCGCGTCGGATAGAAGTTCTTCAGGTTGACGAATTCGCTCAGGCGTCCGTGCTCGTACAGGTAATTGACGAACGTGAAGCGGCTCTTCGGATCGCGCAGCGTGACGAGATCCTTCAGGAAGGAAATCTGCATCCGGCAGTCGTCGAGCAGCATCCCGCGGTGCCAGCCGAAGGCCGGCTGGCGCTCGACATGGCAATGCGTGAACGCGGCCGCGTCGCCCGCTTCCGCGAGGCGCACGGCGAGCGCGAGGTTCGACGGTCCGAAACCGACGCCGATCAGGTCGAATACGGTATCTCTCTGCATGTCTCTGATTCCCTTAACGGTGTGGCCGGCGCGCTGACGGCGCCGGCTGGACAAAAACGTGACGCGGATCGCGCGCATCGGCGACGCGGCCGATCCGGGCCGGGCGTGACGGCGGCAGGCGGCGCTCAATCGGCATCGCGCGCCTCGGTGGCGGGCTGGCCGGCCGCGCGGGCCGGGTGCGCCCCGAGCGCGGCGAGCGCCGCGAAGCTCGGCGCGGCGAACACGTCGGCGATCGCGAGCGCGAAGCCGGCCGAGCGCGCCGCGTCGACGAAGCGCACGACGTCGAACGACGTCGCGCCCGCTTCGAACAGGTCGTGCTCCGGCGCGGGCGCGGCGCGCCCGAAGCACGCGCGCCATACGTCGGCGAGCGCGTGCGCGCGGCCGCCCGCCTCGCGCGCGCGCTCGTCGCCGCCCGCCGCGCGCGATGACGACGACGACCGTGCGGCGAGCGCGTCGCACACGTCGCACACGTCGCGTGGGTCGTGCACGTCGTGCGCGTCGAGCGGAAAACGCGCGGCGGATGCGCCGAGCGCGCGCGCGGGCGCGTCGACGAAGCCGCGCACGACGTCGAGATAATCGGCCGCGAGCGCGGCGACGAACGTGCCGTCGACGCGTTCCGTCGCGTACGAGAACGCGCCCGTCACGCGGCCGTCCGGATGCTCGACGAGGTCGAGCTCCAGCTCGAACACCACGCGGTGCCTGACGTCGTTGAATGCCTCGACGGCAAGCCCCGCCCAGTCGCGCGCGGCGGCGCCCGCTGGCCGCAGGTAGTTGAACATCACCTGGAACAGCGGATTGCCGTTGACCGCGCGCGGCGTGCGCAGCGCGGCCACGACGTCGCCGAACGGCGCGTCCGCGTGCGCATACGCGGCGAGCGCCGCGTCGCGCACCGCGGCGACGAGCGTCGCGGGCGTATCGGCGCTCGTCATGCGCGTGCGCACGACGACTGCGTTGATGAAGAGCCCGAGCGCGCGCTCGGCGGGCTCGCCCGTCAGCTCGCGCGTCGACGCGAGCACGCCGACCGGCTGGTCGGTCGCGCCCGTCGTGCGGTAGAACGCGGCGTTGAACGCCGCGTGCAGCAGCATCGGCAGCGTCGCGTGCGCGTCGAGCGCCATCGCGCGCGCGCGGCGCGTGAGCGCGCCGTCGAGCTCGAACGCGAGACGGCCCGCGTCCCAGCGCGGCGCCGCCGCGCGGCCCGCGCGCGGCGGCGGCAGCGCGTGCGACGGCGCGCCCGCGAGCGCCTCGCGCCAGAACGCGAGGCGCGCGTGCGGCGCGGCGGCGGGCAGCACCGGCGTGTCGATGTCGAGCGAATCCGCGCGCGTTTGGGCAACTGTTTCGCCAAGCGTTGCCGGCGGCGCGGCCGAGCGCTTTTCCGCAAGCGATTCCGCCGGCGCGCCGGACGCCGTGGATGGCTCCGCGGCCGCTTGCCCGCCGCCCACGCGCCGCGCGACGTACGCCGAGCGGACCTCGTCGAGCCACAGTTCGATCGACTGGCCGTCCGACACGATGTGATGGACGACGAGCGACAGCACGTGATCGTCAGCGCCGAGCCGGATCACGCGCGCGCGCCAGAGCGGCGCGTCGGCGGCGAGATCGAACGGCGTGAGCGCGTCCTCGTCGGTCAGCGCGACGGCGGCGGCGAGCCGCGCGTCGTCGTCCGCCGCGCCCGAGGCCGCGCGCAGATCGACGATCGGCCATTCGACGCGCCGCGCGGGCGCGATCCGCTGCCCCGGCGCGCCGTCCGCGCGCGCGACGATCCGCGTGCGCAACGCCGGATGGCGGGCGTCCGCATGCGAGAACGCATCGGCGAGCGCGTCGGCGTCGAGCGCGCCCCGCAGCCGCAGCGCGACCGGAATGTTGTACGCGGCGCTGTCCGGCTGCGCGCGCCACAGGAACCACAGCCCGCGCTGCGCGGCGGACAGCGGCAGCACGCCGTCGGCGTCCCGCGCGTACGGCGCGGCGGGCGCATCGCCCGCGCCGTGCGCCGCTTCCACCTGCGCGGCGGCCGCGACGCGCAGCGCGTACGGCGCGAGAATCGGCGCCTCGAAGAGCGCGCGCACCGGCACGTCGCGCGCGAGCCGCTCGGCGACGCGCGTCGCGACGCGCACCGCGGCGAGCGAATGGCCGCCCAGCTCGAAGAAGTGATCGGCGCGGCCGATCCGCTCGGCGCCGAGCACTTCGCGCCAGATCTCGGCGAGCGCCGCCTCGATGTCGTTCACGGGCGCTTCGTACGCGCGCGCGGCGTGCGCGGGCTCGGGCAGCGCCGCGCGGTCGACCTTGCTGTTCGCGTTGCGCGGCAGCGCGTCGAGCACGACGATGTGCGCGGGCACCATGTAGTCGGGCAGCGTGCGGCGCAGGTGCGCGTCGAGCTCGGCCGCGTCGGCGCGCGCCGCGCGCTCGCGCGCGTCGCCCGTCAGTTCGACGAACGCGACGAGCCGCGCCTGCGCGCCCTTGCCGAACACCACCGCCACCGCCTCGCGCACGTCGCCGTGCGCGGCGAGCTGCGCCTCGATTTCACCCAGCTCGATGCGCAGCCCGCGCAGCTTCACCTGATGGTCGATGCGGCCGAGGAAATCGAACACGCCGTCCGCGCGGCGGCGCACGAGGTCGCCCGTGCGATACAGGCGCGCGCCCGGCGCGCCGTACGGATCGGGCACGAAGCGCTCGGCCGTGAGCGCGGCGCGGCCCAGATAGCCGCGCGCGAGCCCGATCCCCTCGCCGCCCAGATACAGCTCGCCGATCACGCCGACGGGCAGCGGATTCAGGCGCGCGTCGAGCACGTGCGCGGTGCGCGCGCCGACCAGCGTGCCGATCGGCAGATACGCCGCGTCGGCGAGCTTTGCCGGATCGTCGCCCGGCTCGAACATCCACAGCATCGGCGTGATCACCGTTTCGGTCGGCCCGTAGCCGTTGACGACGCGCGCGTTCGGAAACGCGCGGCGCATCAGCGCGAACGCCTCGCGCGACGTCGCCTCGCCGCCCACCGTGATCGAGCGCAGCGACGGCGGCGCGCCGTGCTCGAGCGCCCATTCGGCGAGCTGCGTCGCGCAGCCGGGCGGCACGTACGTCATCGTCACGCCCTCGCGCGCGATCAGCGCGCAGGTTCGCGCGGGCGGCCACAGCGTGTCGGCCGTCACCGCGACGGCCGCGCCCGACATGTATTGCGAAAACCAGCCCTCGTGCGCGCCGTCGAAATTGACCGACTGGAACAACATGAACACGTCGCGCTCGGTCGCCCCGTAGCGCGCGGCGATCGCCTCGCAATGGCGTGCAAACGCGCCGTGATCGACGACGACGCCCTTCGGCTTGCCCGTCGAGCCCGACGTGTAGATCACGTACGCGGCCTGGTGCGGCGACACCTCCGGCAGCGCGACGCCGTCGATCCCGGCGTCGGCGATCGCGTCGTCGACGAGCCACGCGTGCGCGGCGCCCGAGAGCGGCAGCGCGTCGATGCTGCCGCGCTCGGTGATCACGTGCGCGATCTGCGCGTCGTCCAGCATCTGCGCGAGCCGCTCGCGCGGGTGGCTCGGATCGAGCGGCACGAACGCGCCGCCCGACTTGAGCACGGCGATCAGGCCGACGAGCAGATCGACGGAGCGCGACAGCGCGACGCCGACGCGCGTCTCCGCGCGCACGCCCGCCGCGACGAGCCGCTTCGCGAGCCGCGTCGCGCGCTGCTCGACCTCGCCGCGCGTGAGCGCGCGCTCGACGTCGGCGGCGCCGCGCGCATCCGGGCGACGCCGCGCGTGTTCCGCGATCCGGTCGTGGACCGACACGAACGGTTCATCGAAAGCCGCGCCCGAAGGCGTGCCGGCAAGCTCGCCGAAAGTTGCGTCGACGGGCCTGCCGGCCCGCTCGCCCGGCGTCTCGACGACAACGCGCGCCGACGCCGCGCCGCCGCGCTCGCGATCCGTGAAATCGTGCGTCTGCCCGTTCCACGCGGCGAGCTGGCGGCGCTCCGCCTCGGGCAGCCATTGCAGATCGCCGAGCGCCGCGCCGGGCGCCTCCAGCGCGTGCGAGAGCAGCTCGACGTAGCGCGCGGCGAAGCGCTCGATCGCGTCGGCGCCGAAGATGTCGGTCGCGTACACGAAGCGCGCGTCGAGCCCGCCGTCGTCACGCTCGTCGAAGCTGAGCGCGAGATCGAATTTCGCGTACGGCATGCCCGAGGGCAATTCGGTTGCGCGCACGTCGGCGAACGACGGCAGCGCGCGCCGCGCGCCGTACGCGGCCATCACCTGAAAGAGCGGATGGTGGCTCGCGCTGCGCGCGACGCCGAGCGCGTCCACCACCTGATCGAACGGCACGTCCTGATGCGACTGCGCATCGACGAGGCCGCGCTGTGTCGCGTCGACGAGCGCGTCGAACGCGCGCGTCGCGCCCGTTTGCGCCGCGAGCGTCAGCGTGTTGACGAAAAAGCCGATCAGCCCGACGGTCTCGCCGCGCTCGCGGTTCGCCGACGGCACGCCGATCCGGATCTCGGGCTCGCCCGACGCGCGCGCGAGCAGCGTCGCGAGCGCGGCGAGCAGCACCGCGAACGGCGTCGCGCGGCGCGCCTGCGCGAGCGCGCGCACGCGCCGCGCGAGCGCGGCGGGCACGTCGAACGCGTGGCGCGCGCCGCTCGCGCTGCGCTGCGCGGGGCGCGTCGCCGCGCCCGGCAAAAGCAGCGCGTCGCGGCTCGCGTCGAGCGCCGCGCGCCAGTGCGCGAGCTGCCGCTCGCCCTCGCCCGCGTCGAGCCAGCGGCGCTGCCACAGCGCGTAGTCGGCGTACTGGATCGGCAGCGGCGCGAGCGACACCGCCTCGCCCGTCGCGAACGACCGGTAGAACGACGACAGCTCCGCGAGCATCACGTCGGCCGACCAGCCGTCGGACACGATGTGGTGCGTCGTCAGCACGAGCCAGTGCGTCGCCGCGTCGAGCCGGATCAGGTGCGCGCGCACGAGCGGGCCGCGCGCGAGGTCGAACGCCTGCGCCTCCTCCCGCGCGGCGACGGCCGCGGCGCGCGCGTCGCGCGGCGCGGCGGGCGTGTCGGCCGCATCGGCATCGGCGTCGGCGAGATCCGTGTAGCGCCACGGGCAGCGCATCGGCGCGTGCACCGTCTGCAGCACGCCGTCGGCGCCTTCGGCGAACGTCGTGCGCAGCGCCTCGTGGCGCGCGATCAGCGCGTCGCACGACAGCCGCAGCGCGTTCGCGTCGAGCGCGCCGTCGAGGCGCAGCCGCTCGGTGATGTGATACGCGGCCGATTCGCCGAGCAAGCGCGCGTGCAGCCAGAGGCGCGTTTGCGCGAACGACGCCGGCACGCTCGCCGCGCGGTCTTCGCGCGGCGGAATCGGCAGCATCCGGAAATCGATCCCCGCGTCGCCGAGCTTCGCGAGGAACTGCTTGCGCTGCGTGTCGGGCAACCGCGCGAAGCGCGCGGCGAGCGACAGCAGATCGGGTGTGGTCATGCGGGCTCCTTACTGGGCTTCGAGCTCGCCGAGCAGCGCGTCGATCGCGCTCGCGGCGTGGTGGTCGCGGCCGGCGTCGCACGCGCGGTCGATCGCCGCCGCGCAGCGCGCGAGCGTGCGTTCGTCGAAGATCACGCGCAGCGGCAGCGTCAGCGACCACTGCAGGTTCGCCTGCGCGTTCGCCTGCGCGGCGAGCAGCGAATGGCCGCCGAGCGCGAAGAAATCGTCGTCGCGGCCGATGTCGGAGAGCTTCAGCACGCGCTGCCAGATCGCCGCGAGCGCGCGCTCGGTGTCGGTTTGCGGCGCGTCGACGACGCGCTCGTCGAACGCGGGCTCGGGCAGCGCGCGGCGATCGCACTTGCCGTTCGGCGTCACGGGCAGCACGGCGAGCGCGACGAGCTGCGCGGGCACCATGTACGCGGGCAACTGCGCGCGCAGCCGCTCGATCTGCGCGGCGGCGTCGAATTCGGCGGGCGCCGCGCATGCGACGTAGCCGACGAGCCGCTCGTCGCGCACGATCACGACCGCGTCGCGCACGCCGTGGGCCGCGCGCAGCAGCGCCTCGATCTCGCCCAGCTCGATTCGCTGGCCGCGCAGCTTCACCTGCGTGTCGATCCGGCCGAGATAGTCGAGCGCGCCGTCGGCGCGCCGTCGCGCGAGGTCGCCCGTCCGGTAGAGGCGTGCGCCCGGTGCGAACGGATCGGGCACGAAGCGCTCGGCCGTGAGCGCCGCGCGGCCGAGATAGCCGCGCGCGAGCCCCGCGCCGCCGAGGTACAGCTCGCCCGCCGCGCCGACGGGCGCCGGTTGCAGCGCCGCGTCGAGCACATGGAGTTGCACGTTCGCGATCGGATGGCCGATCGGCACCGCGGCCGCTGACGCGTCGTCCGCGGTGCAGCTCCAGTGCGACACGTCGATCGCGGCTTCGGTCGGGCCGTACAGGTTGTGCAGCCTTGCGTGCGGCAGCAGCGCGGCGACGCGCGCGACGAGCTCGGGCGCGAGCGCCTCGCCGCTCGCGATGATCGTTCTCACGCTCGCGCAGCGCGCGGCCGCGCCGAAATCGTCGAGATGCGCGACGAACGCGGCGAGCATCGACGGCACGAAATGCAGCGTCGTCACGCGGTGCGTTTCGATCGCGGCGACGAGGCGCGCCGGATCGCGATGGTCGCCGGGCGCCGCGATCGCGAGCTTCGCGCCGACCGCGAGCGGCCACACGAACTCCCACACCGACACGTCGAAGCCGAACGGCGTCTTGTGCAGCACGACGTCGTCGGGCGTGAGGCGATACGCATGCTGCATCCATGCGATCCGGTTCGCGAGCGCGGCGTGCGTGTTGCCCGCGCCCTTCGGCTTGCCGGTCGAGCCCGACGTGTAGATCAGGTAGGCGAGCTGGCCGGGCGCGGCGGCCCGCGCAGCGGCGCACTCAGCGGTTTCGGCGAGCTCTGCCGCTTCAGCCCCTTCGGCCCCTTCAGCCCCTTCGGCCGCCCCGCCGGGACGCGCGGCCGGCGCGCGCTCGAGCAGCGCGTCGACGGTCACGACGGCGGCGGCGGCTCCGCCCGACAGCGCCGCGTCGACGCGCGCGCGCAGATGCGCTTGCGTGATCACGACGGGCGGCTTCGCGTCGCCGAGCAGGTGGGCGATCCGCTCGGCCGGATAGTCCGGATCGACGGGCAGATACGCGGCGCCCGCCTTCATCGCGCCGAGGAGCGCGACGACCATGTCGAACGAGCGCTCGACGCACAGCGCGACGACCGAATCGGGCCGCACGCCGGATGCGACGAGCGCCGCGGCGACGCGGTCGGCCTTCGCGTCGAGCTCGGCGTAGCGCATCCGCGCGAGCGCACCGTCGCCGCCGTCGGCCGCGTCGGCGAATTCGAGCGCGATCGCATCGGGCCGAGCGCGTGCGGCCGCTTCGAATTGCGTGAAGAGCGGCGCGCGCTGTGCGTCGGGCCAGTTCACGCTCGTCGCGTTGCTGCGCGCGATCAGCGCGAGATCGTCGGCGCCGGCGCACGAGATCGCGCCGAGCGGCGCGTCCGGGTTCGAGATCAGCCCGTCGATGCACGCGGCGAACGCGCGGTGCAGCGCCTCGACCCGCGCCTGCCCGATCCGCGCGGGATCGTAGCCGTAGTCGATCGCGAGCGCGTCGCCCGCCTCGACCACGAGCGTCAGCGCGAAGTCGGTCGCCTCGATGTTGCGCAGATCGCGCTTGTGCAGCGCGCGCGGATCGCGCCCCTGCCACGCTTCGTCGACCGGGTAGTTCTCGAACACGACGAGCGTGTCGAAGAGCGCGCCGCCCGCGCCCGCCCATTGCTGGATTTCGTAGAGTGGCGTGTGTGCGTGCTCGAGCGCCGCCGCGTTCTCGCGCTGCAGGCTCGAGAGCCAGTCGCGCGCGGCGAGCTGCGGCAGCGGCGCGGCGATCACCGGCACGGTGTTGATGAAAAGGCCGAGCACGGTATCGACGTCGGGCAGCGCGTCCGGGCGCCCCGCGACCGTCGCGCCGAACGCGACCGCCGCGCGGTGCGTCGTGCGCTGCAGCGCGAGCGCCCAGGCGCCTTGCACGATCGTGTTGACGGTCACTTTCAGGCGGCGCGCCGCTTCGGCCACGCGCGCGGTGTCGGCGGCGGGCAGCGCCGCGCGCCAGTTCGCGCGGCGGGCCGCGTCGCCGCCGCGCGCGGCATCGTGCGCGCCATGTTCGCGCTCGGCGACGTGCGTCGGCTCGTCGAGCCGCGCGAGGCGTTCGAGCCAGAACGCGCGGTCGGCATCGGCGTCGCGGCGCGCGAGCCACGCGATGAAATCGCGATAGCGCGTGCGCGCAGGCGCGGCGAATGGATTCGCGCGCGGCGGCTCGATGTAATCGCGCAGCACGTCCGCGAAGAGTCGCGCGGTGCTCCAGCCGTCGAGCAGCAGATGATGGCGGGTCCAGACAAGACGCCATTCGGTCTCGCCCGTCTGAATCAGCGTCATGCGCATCAGCGGCGGCGTCGCGAGATCGAAGCCGCGCGCGCGGTCGGCGGCGAGCCACGCGTCGAGCGCCGCATCGAGCCGCTCGGCGCTCGCGTGCGCGCCGCGCCAGTCGACGATCTCGACCGGCATCCGCGCGTGGCGATGGACGATCTGCATCGGCGCGGCCTCGTGCGCGGCGAAGCCGGTGCGCAGGATGTCGTGGCGCGGAACGGCCGCGTCGAACGCGGCGCGCAGCCGCTCGACGTCCGGCGCGACGAGCGTCGCGACGAGCTGGTTCACGTACGTCGCGCGCTCCGGCGCGAACAGCGAATGAAACAAAATCCCCTGCTGCATCGGCGACAGCGGATAGATGTCGTCGATCGCGCGCGCGTCGAACGGCAGGCGCTCGAGCGCTTCCTGCGTGAGGCCGCCCGCGCGTGCGAGCGGATAGTCGCCGGGCGTCGCGCCCGCGCCGCGCTCGGCGACGCGCGCCGCGCACGCGGCGGCGAGCTCGCGCAGCGCGGCGTCGAATCGCGCGGCGAGCGTCTCGATCGTCGCGCGCTCGAACTGCGTCGCGCCGTACACCCAATGCACTTTCAGCGCACGGCCATCGTTCGCGTCGACGTACGCGTGGATCGCGAGCGCGTTGCCGAGCGGCCCAGCCGGGTCGCGCTCGCGGCCCGCGCCGCCGAAGCGCGGCACGAGCGCGGCGTCGCGCGGCGTGTCGAACTGGCCGAGGTAGTTGAACGTCACGCGCGGCCGCTCCACCGCGGCGAGCGCCGCGCGTGTCGCGTCGTCGCCGTAGTGGCGCAGCACGCCGAAGCCGAGCCCCTTGTTCGGCACCGCGCGCAGCGCGTCCTTCACGCCGGCGAGCGTGGCGGCCGGCGTCGGCTCGACGGCGAACGCAACCGGATAGTGGCTCGTCAGCCAGCCGAGCGTGCGGCTCGCGTCGACGTCGTCGAAGAGCGCCTCGCGGCCGTGCCCTTCGAGTTCGAGCCGGCACGACGCCGCGCCCGCATGCCCGCCGAGCGCGGCGACGAGCGCCGCGATCAGCAGCTCGACCGCGTGCGTGCGGTACGCGGCGTTCGCCTCGGTCAGCACGTCGCGCGTGAGCGCCGGATCGAGCGTCTGGATCACGACGTCGGCGTGCGCGTTGGTCGCCGCGGCGTCGGGGCGGTCGAGCCGCAGGTCGTCGTGCGGCGCGGCGAGCGCCGCCCAGTACGGCAGCTCGGCCGCGAACGGCCCCGCCGGATCGCGGGCCGCGCGCGCGAGCCGGGCCGCCCATTCGGACGCGCTCGCGCCCGTCGGCCCGAGCCGCACCGCGCGGCGCTCGCATGCGGCGCGGTACGCCGCGTCGAGATCGTCGAGCAGCACGCGCCACGACACGCCGTCGACGATCGCGTGATGGATCGCCAGATAGAGCTTCGTCGCGCCCGCCGTTGTTCCCGCTGTTCCCGCTGCCCGATTCGGCAGCGCCGCCGCGAACGCGCACGCGAGCGGGCCGTGCGTCACGTCGAGCGTGCTTTGCAGCGCGTCGAATTGCGCGAGCGCGTCCGCCTCGTCGCGCGCGGCGGCGGCCGCGAGCGGCAGCGCGTCGAACGCGCGCGGCGCGACGCGAAGCCGCCACGCGCCGCTCGCGCCCGTTTGCACGAAGCGCTCGCGGAACACCGGATGGTGGGTCAGCAACGCGTCGAACGCGCGGGCGAATGCGTCGAAATCGAACGCGCCGGCGACGTCGAGCTCGATCGACTGGTTCCAGTGTCCGCGGCGCGGAATGTCGAGCGCGAAGAAATGCAGCTGCGCGGGCGTGAGCCGCGCTTCGTCCGGCACGGCGGCGGAAGCCTGCCGCGCGGCGGCCGTCGCGCCGTCCTTCGGCGCGACGGCGTCGATTTCCGCCGCGACGCGCGCGAGCTCGGCAACCGTCGGGCCGTCGAACAGCTGCTTCGGCGTGAACTTGACGCCGCGCTTGCGCGAGCGAGCGATCACCTGCAGCACGAGGATCGAATCGCCGCCGAGCTCGAAGAAGTTGTCACGACGGCCGACGCGCGGCGCTTTCAGCACGTCGCGCCAGACGGCCGCGAGGGTTTCTTCGACGTGGCCTTGCGGCGCGTCCTCGTCGGCGGCGCTCGCGGCGGCGGGCGTCGCCGCGAGCGCGCGCAGCGCCGCGCGATCGACCTTGCCGTTCGCGGTCACGGGCAGCGCGTCGAGCACGACGAGCGCGGCGGGCACCATGTAGTCGGGCAGGCGCGCGGCGAGCGCGTCGCGCAACGCTTCGCCCGCAATGCGCGCGCCGGATGCGGGCGTCGCGAACGCGACGAGGCGCAGCCGCGCGTCCTGCTCGATCGCGAGCGTCTGCGCCTGCGCGACGCCGGGCAGCGCGCGCAGCGCGGCGCTCACCTCGCCCGGCTCGACGCGGTAGCCGCGGATCTTCACCTGATCGTCCAGACGCCCGAGGAAGTCGAGCCGGCCGTCCGCGCGCAGCCGCACGCGGTCGCCCGTCCGGTAGACGCGCGCGCCAGCCTCGTGCGGATGCGGGACGAAGCGCTCGGCGGTCGCGCCCGCGCGGCCCAGATAGCCGCGCGCGACGCCGGGGCCGCCCAGGTACAGCTCGCCGATCGCGCCGACGGGCACGCTCGCGCCGTGCGCGTCGAGCACGCACGCGTGCGCGTTCGGCAGCGGCCGGCCGAGCGGCACGCCGCGCGCCGAGGCATCGGGCGTCACCTCAACGGGCGTCGCCACGCCGTTCGCGCCCGCCGCCGTCGCGCGCAGATCCGCCTGCTCGGGCGCGGACGTGTCGCACACGAGCGCGCCGACGGTCGCCTCGGTCGGCCCGTAGTGATTGATCACGCGGCAGCCGGGCTTGAGCGCCTCGATCCGCTCGACGAGCGCCCACGGCAGCGCCTCGCCGCCCGTCACGAGCGCGTGCGCGGGCAGCACGTCGGCCGCGCGCTGCGCGTCGAGGAGCGCGTGCAGATGGCTCGGCACGATCTTCAGCACGCTGACGTCGCGCGTCACCATCTCGTGCGCGAAGCGGTCCGGATCGAACGCCGCGTGCGCGGGCAGCAGATGCAGCGTGCGGCCCGAGCACAGCGCGCCGAACAGCGTCGTATGGCCGAGATCGGCCGCGACCGTCGACACCATCGCCATCGACGCGCCGGGCGCGAACGCGAGCTCGTCGAGCATCCCGGCGACGTAGTCGGCGAGCGCGCGATGCGGCACGACGACGCCCTTCGGCTCGCCCGTCGAGCCCGACGTGAAAATCAGATAGGCGGCCTGCTCGGGCAGCGGCGGCACGCGCGGCGCGGCGGCGTGCGCGAGCGACGCGTCGCGCGCGCACGCGTCGACGTCCTGCACGGCGACGCCGTCGAACGCGCCGAGCGCGTCGAGATCGCCCGCCGCGAGCATGCGGCGCGCGCCGCACGCGGCGAGCGCGGCGGCAATCCGCTCGCGCGGCGACGCCGGATCGAGCGGCACCGCGTACGCGCCGGATTTCAGCACGCCGACGAACGCGGCCGCGAAGCGCGCCGAGCGCTCGATGCAGATCGCCACCGGCGTCTCCGCGCGCGCGCCGTCGCGGCGCAGCGCGAGCGCGACGCGGTTCGACGCGTCGTCGAGCTCGGCGAACGTGAGCTGCGCGTCGGAGTCCGCGAGCGCGACGCGATGCGGATGCTCGGCCGCCTCGCGCGCGAAGAGCGCGAGCACGTCGGACGCGGTCGCGAGCGGCCGGCCCGTGAGCCACGCGCGCGGCGCGCCGCCGTGCGCGATCGCGAGCTCGGCGATCGCGCGGCGCGGGTGACGCACCGCGTCCTCGACGAGCGCGGCGAAGCTGTCGAGCCAAGCGTGCGCGGTCGCTTCGTCGATCCCGTCCTGCGCGTACGCGGCGACGAATTCGATGCCGCGCGCGTCGTCGGTGAAATCGAGCGCGTAATCGAAGCGCGCGGCCGGATCGAGCCCCGGCGCCATGCGCACGGCCGCGCCCGGCAGCGTTGCGGACAGCTCGAGATCGAACTGCTGCGCGAACTTGACCCGCAGCCACTCGTCGCCGCGCCGCACGGGCGGCTTCGCCGCGTCGATCACCTTGTCGTACGGCACGTCCTGATGCGCGAACGCGCCGAACGCGGCGTCGCGCACCGACGCGACGAGCGACTCGAACGACTGCTCGGGCGACACGCGCGCGCGCAGCGCGAGCGTGTTGAGGAACAGGCCGACGAGCGGCGCGGTTTCCGGGCGCGCGCGCTGCGCGATCGGCGCGGCGACGACGACGTCGCGCTCGCCCGTGACGCGAAAGAGCCACGCGTCGAACGCGGCGAGCAGCACGGTGAACGGCGACGCGTGCAGCCGGCGCGCGGCGTCGCGCACCGCGCCGGACGCCGCGGGCGAAAGACGCCGCGCGAGCCGCCCGCCGCGATAGTCGCGCTCGGCCGCGCGCGGCCGGTCGAGCGGCAGCGCGAGCGGCGCGGGCGCGTCGGCGAGCGCGCCGCGCCAGTAGGCGAGCTGGCGCGCGGTCTCGTCCGCGTCGAGCGCGTCGCGCTGCCATTGCGCATAGTCCGCATACTGGATCGGCAGCGCCGGCAGCTCGGGCGCGCGGCCGCCGGCGAACGCCGCATACGCGCGCGTCAGCTCGTCGAACGCGCAGCGCGAGCTCCAGCCGTCGCTGACCGCGTGGTGCGTCGTCAACAGCAAGCGCTGCGCGCCGTCGGCGAGCGTCACGAGCAGCGCACGCACGAGCGGGCCGTCGGACAAATCGAACGGCGCGCTCGTGTGGCGCTCGGTCAGCTCGGCCAGGCGCGCGGCGCGCGACGATTCGAGCTCGCTGCGCAGATCGACGGCGGCGATCCGCACCGGCAGCGCCGCGTGGATTCGCTGGACGACGATGCCGTCGTCGTTCTCGACGAGCGTCGTGCGCCATGCCTCGTGGCGCGCGATCAGCGCGTCGAGCGCGCGCTGCAGCGTATCGATGTCGAGCGCGCCGTCGACGTCCCAATGGAACGACACGTGATACGCGGCGCCCGCGTCCTGCGTGCGCGCGAGCACCCAGAAGCGCTGCTGCGCGAACGACGCGGGGCGCTCGACGGTGCCGCCCGCTTGGGCCGCGTCGGCCGTCGCGGCGCGCATCGCCGGCATGGCGCTCGCCGCCGGCCTGTCCATCTCGGGCTGCGCGCCGTCGATGCGCGCGGCGAGCTCGGCGAGCGGCGCGTCGTCGAAAATCGCGTCGAGCCGCACGTTCACGCGCCATTCGAGCCGGATCGTCGCCTGCAGTTGCATCGCGGCAAGCGAATCGCCGCCGCGCACGAAAAAGCGGTCGACGCGGCCGATCGGCGCGGGATCGTTCAACAGGCGCCGCCACAGCGCGGCGACGCGGCGCTCGGTGTCGGTGCGCGGCGCGTCGAAATCGGCGGCGGCCTCGATCGGCTGCGCCGCGACCGCGTCGCGCAGCGCCGCGCGGTCGAGCTTGCCGTTCAGCGTGTACGGCAGCGTGTCGAAACGCACGAACCGGTGCGGCAGCCATGCGGCGGGCAGGTGCGCGGCGATGTGCGCGCGCAGCGCGTCGTCGTCCGGCTGCGCGTTCGACCGGGAATCGCCGGCGCCGGCGGGCGCGTCGCCCCGACGGCTCGCGAGCGCCACGCACGCGATCAGTTGCGTGCGCCCGCCCGCCGTCTCGGCGAGCACGCCCGCGTCGCGCACGCCTGCGTGCGTGAGCAGGCACGCGGCGATCTCGCCCGGCTCGACGCGCACGCCGCGCACCTGCACCTGATCGTCGATGCGGCCGAGATAGTCGAACGAGCCGTCCGCGCGTTCGCGCGCAAGGTCGCCCGTCCGGTAGATCCGCGCGCCCGGCTCGCCGGTCGGGTCCGGCAGGAAGCGTTCGGCCGTCAGCGCGGGGCGGCCGTGATAGCCGCGCGCGAGACACGCGCCGCCGAGCAGGAGCTCGCCCGCGTCGCCGCGCGCGACCGGACCGTTCGCCTGCTCGACGCGCGCGACGCGCCGGCCGATCGGCCAGCCGATCGGCAGCGACGCGTAGCCGTTGCCGTCGTCGAGCGCGGGCGCAGTGCCCGGATCGACCGGCCAGAGCATCGGCGAGATCACGGTTTCGGTCGGCCCGTAGCCGTTCACGAGCCGGATCGACGGAAACACGCGGCGGATCTCGTCGAACGCGTCCTGCGACATCGCTTCGCCGCCGAACAGCAGCACGCGCAGCGACGGCGGCACGCCTTCGCGCGCGCACACCGCCGCGAACTCGCGCAGGTACGCGGGCGGCAGCGTCGTGTTCGTCACGCGCTCGCGCAGGATCAGCGCATGCGCGGCGTCGGGCGGAAACGGCGGCGGATCGCTGATGACGACGCTGCCGCCCACCGCGAGCGGCACGAGCCACGCCTCGATCGCGACGTCGAAATTCACCGACGCGAAATGCAGCACGCGGTCGTCGGGGCCGATCGGCAGCGAGTCGGCGAGCGCATCGCCGTGCGCGGCGAGCGGGCCGTGCTCGACGACGACTGCCTTCGGCGTGCCCGTCGAGCCGGACGTGTAGATCATGTAGGCGGCCGCGCGCGGATGGACCGCGCCGCCCGCCTCGTCGCCGTGCACGCGCGGCTCGGACGGGGCCGCCCCGGCGACGCTCGCGACATCGAAGCACTGCGCGAAGCGCGCGCGCATCGCGGCGTCGGCCGACGCGTCGACGATGCCGTGCGCGAGCCCCGCGTCCTGCGCGACCCAGTCGAGGCGCGCGGCCGGATGGCGCGGATCGAGCGCGACGAACACGCCGCCCGCCTTCATCACCGCGAGAAGCGCGACGAACAGATCGCACGAGCGCGCGACGCACACGCCGACGCGCACCTCCGTCGTCACGCCCGCCGCGCGCAGCTTCGCGGCGAGGCGCGCCGCGCGGTCGTCGAGTTCACCGCGCGTGAGGCGCACGGTGTCGGGCGCAAACGACGCGAGCGCGGGCGCGTCGGGGGCGAGTCGCGCGAGCGCGTGGATTCGATGATGCAGCGCAGTCGGAAAGCTCGTCATAGGGCGTGAAGTCCGTTGGGTCCGGCCGCTTCGGCCGCTTCGTTCATGTCGCCGGCCGCGAGAGGGCCGCTTCAACAGTGAGACGAATCACGCGCGAAATTTTTTACCGAGTTGTTTACCTCGCCCTGCCTCGCCCTGCCTCGCCCGCGCCCGCCCGCACTCGCCCGCGTGCCGGGCGCGACGCCCGATGCGCGGCACGTCGGCCTCGCTTCCCGAGCCCGCGGGCAGCGGCGCCGCCTGCGCCGTTCGCCGGCGCATCGCGCGGGTAACGCCGCGCGGGTAAAGATTGCGCTCGCCCGTTCGTCTAGCAGTCAGAGAGGCGCGCTCACGCCTCGCCGTTCGCTTCGCCGCGCCGAAGCGCCGCCCCGACTCCTCTTGACCAGTGCTCCGCCGATGACCGATGCCACCGGGCGCCTCGACGCCCCGCCCTCGACCGATTCCCAACCCGCCGCGAAGTACGCGCGGCGCCTGATTCTCGCGCTCCTGAACCGCTCCCGCGGCACGTTCGGGATCGCGCTCGCCGCGTGCGTGCTGAACGGCGCGTCGAGCGTGCTGCTCGTCGCGACGCTGAGCCGCGCGCTGTCCGAGCCGCAGGCGGCCGACGCGATGCTCGCGTGGCGCTTCGGCCTGTGCGCGGTGATCGCGCTCGTGACCCGGATCGTGACGGGCGTGCTGTTCGCGCGCCTGTCGCAGGACACGATGGCGCAGCTGCGCGAGCACGTCGCGCGGCGCGTCGCGGCGGCCGAACTGCAGGACGTCGAGCGGATCGGCGCGGCGCCCGTCCAGTCGGTGCTGACCGACGACGCGACCAACGTGTCGATGCTGTTCTTCGCGCTGCCGAACCTCGTGATGCACGGCTCGATCGTGTTCGGCTGCCTCGGCTACCTCGCGTGGCTGTCGTGGCCCGTGTGCCTGCTCGCCGTCGCGGCGATCGTCGTCGGCTCGCTCGGCTACCACGCGGGCGACAAGCGCGCGATCGCGTGGCTCGAGGACGCCGGCCGCTCGCAGGACAAGCTGTTCGGCTATCTCGGCGCGCTCTTTTCGGGCGCGAAGGAGCTGAAGCTGCACCAGGCGCGCTCGCGCCAGTTCGTCGACGGCCAACTGGGCGCCGCGATCGCCGAAGTGCGCGACCACCGGCGCCGCGCGTTCAGCGCATACGCGATCGGCGTCGGCTGGATCGTGTTCCTGTTCTACGTGTTCCTCGGCGTCGCGGCGTTCTGGCCGGCGCTCGGCGTGCGCGGCGACGCACCCGCTGCGTCCGGCTACGTCGTCGTGTTCCTGTTCATGCTGCTGCCGCTCGACGGGCTGCTCAACAACGTGCCGACCCTGAACGCGGCGCGCGTGTCGCTCGAGCGCATCGAGAAGCTGATGGCGCAGTTCGGCGCGCTGCGCACGGCCCCGCCGCCCGACGAATCCGCGTCGCACGCGCCGTTCGATACGCTCGCGCTGCGCGGCGTCACGCACTCGTACTTCCACGAGCGCGACGAGCGGATGTTCCGCGTCGGCCCGATCGATCTCACGCTGAAGCCGGGCGAGCTGGTGTTCATCGTCGGCGGCAACGGCAGCGGCAAGACGACGCTCGCGAAGGTGCTCACGGGCCTCTACGAGCCGGAAAGCGGCGCGATCGAGCTCGACGGCAAGCCGGTTGGCCTGCCCGAGCGCGCCGCGTACCGCGAGCGCTTCTCGGCCGTGTTCAACGATTTCCATCTGTTCGAC
Source organism: Burkholderia sp. ABCPW 111 (assembly GCF_000773065.1). Classification (NCBI taxonomy): domain Bacteria; kingdom Pseudomonadati; phylum Pseudomonadota; class Betaproteobacteria; order Burkholderiales; family Burkholderiaceae; genus Burkholderia; species Burkholderia sp. ABCPW 111. The sequence continues at coordinate 183,420 of NZ_JPWT01000001.1, forward strand.
GCGCTGCTCGGCATCGTCGATCCGAACGACGCGGCGCGCGCGCAGGCCGACGCGCGCGCGAACGCGCTCGTCGCGAAACTCGCGCTCGACCACAAGGTGCAGGTCGTCGACGGCGCGTTCTCGACGCGCGCGCTGTCGACCGGGCAGCGCAAGCGGCTGGCGCTCGTCGTCGCGTATCTCGAGGATCGGCCGCTGTATCTGTTCGACGAATGGGCGGCGGATCAGGACCCGGCGTTCAAGGCGGTGTTCTACGAGCAACTGCTGCCGGAGCTGCGCGCGCGCGGCAAGACGGTGGTCGTGATCAGCCACGACGACCGGTACTTCCCGATCGCGGACCGGGTGCTCAAGCTCGACAACGGCAAGATCGTCAGCGAGACATACGGCGCGCGACACGCGGCGCTCGCGAACGCGAACGCGAACGCGACGGTAGCGTGAGCGCGCGGCGCGTCGTCGTCGGTCGGTGACGCGGCCCACGGAATCGAAGCCGTTTCAAGACGCCCTCCCGGTTCGCCGGGCGGGCGTCTTTTTCGGGTTCCCCTCCCGAAAGGAGACAGCTTGAAATGAATCGCCCGAATCTACCGCCCTAGCGGGCCTCGGCCGGGGACGGAGTATCCGCAAGCGCGCTTGTCGCACAGCCCGTCGCTGTCGGCCCCCGGCCATTGCCATTAGCAGTTAGCCATTGGCCATTGGCCGTTAGCCGTTGGCTGTTGGCCGTTGGCTGTTGGTCGTTGACGATGACAGCAAGCGTCACCGCGTTTGCGCGCGCGAATCCGGTTTCGGCAACGCCAGCAACCGCTCCGTCATCTCGTCGGCGAGCCGCAACGCCGACATCGGCCCGCCGAACCCCCAGATGTTCCGCTCGACGAGCGCGACCCTGCCCGCCTTGCGCGCCGGCACGAACCGCCAGATCTTCGAGTCGAGCTTGGCGTCGAGCGGCAGGCCCGGCTGCGTCGCGCTGACGAACAGCACGGCGAGGTCCGGCTGCTTCAGCAGATCCTCCGAGGTCACGTACGCGGTGCCCTCGCGCGTCGGCTCGCCCGGCCACGGATCGAGGCCGAGCGCGCGCGCGATGCCCGCCGACGCGCTGTTGCCCGTGAACGCCCAGTAGCGATCCGGCAAGCCCAGCTCCTGCAGCCATGCGACGCGCTCGCCCGCGCGCCCCGCCGCGGCGATCCGCCGGGCGTCGCGCGCGAGCCCCGCGTCGACCCGCGCCAACACCTCGCGCGCCTGCTGCTCGCGCCCCGTCAGGCAGCCGATCGTGCGCAGAATCGCGCGCGCCCAGTCGAATTGCGTGACCTGCCGGCCGTCCTCGACGTAGTTCGGGCTGTACTTGAACAGCACGGTCGGCGCGATTCGCGACAGCGCGTCGAAGATCGGCGCATGCCGCAGCCCGACGCCCAGGATCAGGTCCGGCTTCGCGGCCGCGATCGCCTCCAGGCTCGGCTCCTGCCGCGTGCCGACGTCCGGCACGCGCGCGAGCCGCGCGTCGTCATAGCCGATCCAGATCGGGTAGTACGCGGGATCGGCCATGCCGACCGGCGTGATGCCGAGCGCGGCGAGATCCTCGGCGAACATGAATTCGAGCACGATGATGCGCATCGGCCGCACCGGCAACGCGCGGCTGAACTGCGACACGGTCGGATCGCCGGCAAGCGGCCGGCAGGCGGCGGGCGGCTCGCCGGCGTATGCGAGCGGTGCGAATGCGAGCGCGACGACGGTGAGCGTCGCGACGGCGGCGGTCCGCAGTCGCGCTCCTCGCGCACCGCCCGCCGCTCCGATTGACGGCGGCGCTCGCCACGCGCGCGTCGCGAGCGTCGCACCCGCGACCGGCATCGCCCGAACGAACGATGCCGCGCGCTCGCCGGCCGGCGAGCGCCGCGCCCGCGCCGTCAATGCGCGGCGTCCTGCTTCGCGAGCTCGTCGTCGCACATCGTCAACAACAGCGGACAGCTTCCACACAGTTGGTCTTCCCCAGGAATTTCATTGCGCAGGCAGCACACGCGTCGCGCGCGGAACGGATCGGGCAGCCGCGCCGAGTACGGCTGCACGCGGCGCACCGGCAACCGCAGCGGATTCGCTTCGCCGCGCGCGTCGACGGGGCCGAACAGCCACGCGGCGTCGGCCGCCGCGCGCGGCGCGTGCGCGCATTGCTCGAACAGGTAGTCGAGCAGGTTGCCCGCGTTCGCCCACAGCACGCGCGGCGACAGCTTCGCGAGCGCGGCGAGCGAATCGATCGTCGCGCGCAGGTGGTCGACAAGCGCCGCGTAGCGCGGCGCAGGCTCGGCTTGCGCGGGCCACAGCGCGTCGGCGTCGAAGATCAGCGCGCTCGGCATGCCGGCGCGCAGCACGACGCGCATCCGCTGCGGCGTCATGTCGAGCGGCCGCCCGAGCAGCAGCGCGGCGGCGAAGCCCGCCGACGCGGCCAGGTTGAAGTAGTACTTGCTCCATTGCGACAGCAGCGCGCGCGCATGCGCGCACGCGTCGCCGCCGTACAGCGCGACCATCGCGGCGACGAGCGCGTCGCGCCGTCCGGCGAGCGCCGCGGCCGGAATCAGCTCCGGCGGTTCGCCCCCGTCGGCGGCGAGCGCGGGCTCGTCGCCCGCGTCAGGCGCGCCGAGCCACACATGCTCGAGGTAGTGCGCGATCGATGCCGGCGCGAACGTCGAAAAGCGCGTCGCGCGAACGCGCGCCGTCACCGTCCGCCCCGCCGCTCGCGCCGCGCTTCGGCGATCAGCAACGCGAGCAGATACGGCGCGCCGATCAGCGCCGTCAGCACGCCGGCCGGAATCTCGCGCGGCGCGAGCAGCGTGCGCGCGACGATGTCGGCCGCCGCGAGCACAAGCGCGCCGCACGCGGCGGCCACCCAGAGACGCGTCGCATGCGCGCGCGCGCCGAGCATCGCCGCGAGATGCGGCGCCATCAGCCCGATGAAGCCGACCGGGCCGACCGCCGCGACCGCGGCGCAGGCGGCGAGCGTCGCGATCGTCAGCACGAGCGGGCGCAGCGCGGCGATCGGCAAGCCGAGCGCGGCCGCTTGGTCGTCGCCGAGCGCGAGCAGATCGAGCGGCTTCGCGAGCAGCGCGAGCGCCGGCAGCGCGAGCGCGCACCACGGCAGCAGCGCGACAACCTCGCCCCAGCTGCGCCCGTACGTGCCGCCGACGAGCCATACGACGAAGCGCGCGGGCTGCACGCTCTCCTGCGTGATCAGCCATTGCGCGAGCGTCGTCCACAGCGTGCCGATCACGATGCCCGACAGCGCGACGGCGAGCGGCGCATAGCGATGCCGGCGATTGAGCGCGAGCGTGAGCGCGAGCGTGGCGCCGCCGCCCGCGAGCGACGCGGCGACGAGCGTGCCGTGCGCGGCGAGCGGCCACGCGACGAGCGTGGCGAGCGTCGCGAACCCCGCGCCCTGCGTGACGCCGAGCACTTCCGGCCCGGCGAGCGGATTGCGCACGACGCTCTGCATCAGCACGCCGGACGCGCCGAGCAGCGCGCCCGCGAGCAGCGCGCAAAGCAGCCGCGGCACGCGCAGCTCGAGCATCATTCGCGCGACGTCGTCGCGCTGCGCGAGCGCCGCGATCCAGCGCCCCGGGCCGATCCACACCGGACCGAACGAGGCGCCCGCCGCGAGCGCCGCAGCGCCCGTCAACAGCAGCAGCGCCGCGACGGCGGGCCACGGCAGCGCGGCGAGCGCGCGGACGACGCGCGCGCCGCCTCGCGTGCTCGCCTGCGCGTGAGCCGCCTGCTGCGCCGCGCCCGACCACGCCGCGCTGCGCCGGATCATCGCGAGCATCAGCGGCGTGCCGACGAACGCGATCGCGACACCCGTCGACAGCGTCGAATCGAGGCCGAACGCGAGCACCGCGCTGTCGGTGACGAGCACGAGCGCGCCGCCCGCGAGCACGGCAAGCGGCACGAGCGCACCGAGCTTCGACGCTTTCGCGCCGCGCACCTGCCGCATCAGGTTCGGCGCGATCAGGCCGACGTACGATAGCGGCCCCGCGATGCTGACCGCCACGCTCGCGAAGCCGACCGCCACGAGCGTCGCCGCGAGCCGCGTCGCATCGACGCGCACGCCGGCCGCGGCCGCCGCGTCGTCGCCGAGCGCGAGCGGATCGAGCGGCCGGATCACGAGCGGCAGCGCGACGAGCGGCGCGACGAGCCACAGCAGCGCGTCGCGCAGCCCGGCCGCGCCCGGTTGATACAGGCTGCCGCTCGCCCACAGCGACGCGCCGGCGACCGTTTCCTCGAAGAACGCGAGCAACAGCGTCGTGATCGCCGAGAACAGCAGCATGCACACGCTGCCCGCGAGAATGAGCCGCAACGGCGTCGCGCGCCAGCCGCCCGCGGCGGCCGCGACGCAGCCGGCGGCGGCGAGCCCGCAGACGAACAGCAGCGGCACCGACGCATGAGCGGCCAGCGCCGGCACGAGCATCGCGGCGACCAGGCCGAGCTGCGCGCCGCCCGTGATGCCGAGCAGATCGGGCGCGGCAAGCGGGTTGCGCGTGAGCGACTGGAACAGCGCGCCCGCGACCGCGAGGCAGCCGCCCGCGACGAGCGCCGCGGCGACGCGCGGCGCGGCGAGCTCGAACAGCATGATGTGCGCGAGCTGCGCGGCGTCGCTGCCGGCCGGCGCGGCGAGCCACGCGCGCAGCTCGGGCGCGAGCCGCATCCCGGCGGTGGCGACGATGAGCGCGATGAGCGCGCCGGCAATCGCGCGGACGCGGCTCGCCGGCGCCGCGCGCGACGCTTCGCGCGCGCGCGCGCCGCCGCGCAGGCGCTTGCGGACGGCGAGCGTCGTCATGCGGCGAGATCCCGTTGCGGCGCACGCGCGTCGGCGCGACGCGCGGCGGATTCCCCGGATTCCCCGGCCCCCTCGTCTTCGCCGCGCGCGTCGCCTTCACCGTCGCCGCCGATTTCGCCGACGCCCGCGGCCGGATCGGCGTCGAGCACGCCCTCGTATGCGGGCACGCACATCGGCGCGCCCGTGAGCGGGTGCGACGTCTTCAGCATCGTCACGCCGAACGCCGTCTGCAGATGATGCGGCTCGAGCATCGCGTCGGGCGTGCCCTGCGCGACGATCCGGCCCGCGCGCATCAGCACGATCTCGTCGCTGTACGCGGCCGCCTGGTTGAGGTCGTGCAGCACCCAGACGATCGTGAGGCCGCGCGTGCGATTGAGCCGGCGCAACTCGCGCAGGATGTCGAGCTGGTGATGGATGTCGAGATAGGTGGTGGGCTCGTCGAGCAGCACGATGGGCGCCTGCTGCGCGAGCGCCATCGCGATCCACGCGCGCTGCCGCTCGCCGCCCGACAGCGCGGCGACGTCGCGCGCCGCGTCCCCCTCGAGGCCCGTCGCCGCGAGCGCTTCGTCGATCGCGGCGCGATCGGCGCGCGATAGCCCGCGCAGCCAGCGTCCGTGCGCGTAGCGGCCGTACGCGACGAGCTCGCGCACCGTGAGCCCCGCGGGAATCTGGTTGAACTGCGCGAGCATCGTCAGCGTGCGCGCAAGCGCGCGCCGCCGGTACGAACCGAGCGGCGCGCCATCGACTTCGACCGCGCCCGCCAGCGCGGGCTGCAGCCCGGCGAGCGTGCGCAACAGCGTGCTCTTGCCGCAGCCGTTCGGCCCGCAAAGCGCCGTCACGCGCCCCGCCGCGATCGACAGATCGAGGCCGTCGAGCACCCGATGATCCCGGTAGCCGACACTTAACGCACGCGCCGCGAGTGCCGCCACCGCTTCGTTCTTCATTGTTTCGTCATCCGCTAACTCCCCTTCTTTTCGCTGTAGCTCCGCGCCATCGCGACCACGACCTTGCGCGGCCCCTCGAACGGATCGCGCGCATGTGCGCTCAGCATGTTGTCGAGCATCAGCACGTCGCCCGTCCGCCACGGAAACACGATCCGCTGCCCGTCGAGCACGCCGCGGATCTGCGCGAGCGCGTCCGCCTCGAGCGGCGCGCCGTCGCCGTAATAGACGTTGCGCGGCACGTTCTCGATGCCGACCGCGTCGACGAGCGCCTCCTGCATGTCCTCGTCGAGCGCCGACAGGTGAAAGAGATTCGCCTGGTTGAACCACACGAGCTCGCCTGTGCGCGGATGGCGCGCGACCGCCTGGCAGCGCTCGCGCGTGCGCAGCAGCGGCTCGTCGTCGTCGCCTTCGCGCCATTCGCAGTCGATGCCGCGCGCGGCGCAGATGCGCTCGACTTCGCGCGGATCGCCGGTGCCGAACGCCTGCTGCCACGGCAGATCGAGCCCTTGCCCGAAGTTGCGCACGTACAGCAGCTCGCGCTGCGCGAAGCGCGCGACGAGCACCGGATCGAGCGCGCGAAGAACCGCGCGGCTGTCGGCGATCGGCGTCGCGCCGCCCGTGCGCGCGGCGAGCGCGCAGTGGAACCAGATCCGCAGCGGCCATTCGCGCGTGTACGACTGCTCGTTGTGCAGCGGAATCGAGCGGTGCGGCGGGTATTCGGTCGACGTGTAGACCGCGCCCTCCACCTGGCTGCGCGGCGTCGACGCGAACTCGTAGCCGATCAGCGGATCGCCGAAATCGGCCGCGAAGCGCTGGAACGTCTCGATCGACGCGACGCGAAAGCCGGTGAAGAGCACGCCGCCCGCGCGCTCGACGACGTCGTTCGCGATCTCGCGCAACAGCGGCGCGGCTTCGTGCAGCGCGATGTCCGCGCCATCGCGCGGCGACACGACGGTCGGCAGGCCGGGCTCGACGCGCAGGTCGTCGAGCGTCGGGCGGGCTGCTACGGCCGGCATCGAAAGCTGAGTCATCCGGGAATCCTCTTGCGATACGGACGCGACGCGCGCCGGTTTACGACGCGTTCGCCGCGTCCAGGTGACGGCGCAGGCTCGCGGGACGCATGTCGGTCCACACGGCCTCGATATGCGCGAGGCAGTCGGCCTTCGGGCCGCGCACGCCGACTTCGCGCCAGCCGGCCGGCACCGCGCGGAACGTCGGCCAGATCGAGTACTGCTCTTCGTCGTTGACGACGACCGCGTAGACGACGTCGTCGGCGTCGGCCGGCGCGCTCGCGGGTGGCTGGGCTTGCGTCATGATCGGGAAAGCTCGCTGGAAAAGTTGGATGGACGGCGCACGGCGTGCGCCGCGTCTACTCGATAGACGAATCGCGCGCGCATTTTTTTACCGGCCGCGCGCGCGGCCGCCGCAGAACGCCGGGCATGCGAGCCCGCGCTCGGACGCGTCGACGCACGCCATGCAGTGCCGCTCGGCGTCGCGGACCATGAAATGGACGAGCGTCTGCGATACGTTCAGCGCGCGCGCGGCGCTTTGCAGCGTCTCCTCGCGCAGCCGCACCATCTCGAACGCGGCGCGGCTGCGCGCGGGCAGTTGCGCGAGCGCGTCGTACACGTGGCGCAGCGTGTCGCGCACGACGAGCGCCGCCTCGGGCGACAGCTCCGGCGAAGGCACGTCGAGGCCGTCGTCCTCGTCGGCGTGGTAGGTGTTCTCGAGCGTCTGGCGGCGGCACGCGTCGATCGACGCGTTGCGCACCATCCGCGTCACGTATGCGACCGGCTGCCGGATCGCCTCCTGGTTCGGGAAATCGACGAGCTTGACGAACACGTCGTGCACGACGTCCTCGGCCCGGCTCGCGCAGCCGACGAAGCCGCGCGCGAGCTTGACGAGCATCGGCCGGTTCGCGACGAGCACGTCCACGAGCGCGCCGTGCGCGGGAGCGGACGCCACGCGCGGGCCAGGCGGAAGCACCGCGTGCGAATCGGGGATCGGTAACGGTTTTGCCGGCGCCGGCCGGGCGAGCACTGCCGCCATGGATTCTCCAGATGTTTGCCCAATGGCGGCAATCTAACGTAAACGCGAATCGTTCTCAATCTGATTTATTTATAACCTGATAATCTCGCGGGATATCTCGTATTGCGGCGCTTCGGTCGTCAATCATTGCTGCGGATGCAACGATGACGGTACGATGCGGCATCCGCCCTTTCCATCGCGTCCGTCGCGACCCTTCCCTCGATGCCGCTCATCGCATGCCTGCACACCGCCGACAGCAACGTGCCGCTCTTCGAACAGGCGGCCGCCGCGCTCGGTCTTGCGCCCGGATCGCTCATGCACGGCGTGCGCTCCGACCTGCTCGCCGCCGCCGAGCGCGCGGCCGCGGCCGGCGCCGGCCTGCCCGAATCGGTCGCCGGGCCGACCCGCGCGGCGCTCGTCGCGCTTGCGCGCGGGGCCGATGCGGCGCTCCTCACGTGCTCGACGCTCGGGCCGAGCGTCGACGCGCTCGCCGCGCATCCGACGCCGATCGTGCGCGCCGACGCGGCGCTCGCTCGCGCATGCGCGCGCGCCGGCCGGCGCATTGCCGTGCTGTGCGCGGCGCCGAGCACGCAAGGGCCGACTCGCCGGCTGTTCGAAGCGGCGGCGCGCGGCGCGGGCGCGCAAGTGGAGGTGCGAATCGTGCCGGACGCATGGGCGCGCTTTCATGCGGGCGATGCGGCCGGCTACCGCGCGCGCCTCGCGCAGGCGGCCGACGCCGCGTACGCGCAGCGCTTCGACGTCGTCGCGTTCGCGCAGACGTCGATGGCGATCGCCGCGCCGGACGTGACGCTCGGGCCGCCGCCGCTCACGGTGCCGCAGGCCGCGCTCGCGAGCCTTCTGCGCGCGTGACGTGCTCGTGATGCGCGGCGGCGCGAGCGGGCCCGCCGGCGTGCGCGGCCCCCGCGCCAGGCGTCCGGCGCGCCTCGCCCTCTTCGCCCTCTTCGCCCGCATTGCCCACATTGCCCGCCACGCGCCGAACCGCCCGCGCTACCGCGCCGTGTAGCCCCCGTCGACCGGCAGCGCGACGCCGCTCACCATCGCGGCCGCATCGCTCAACAGGAACAAGATCGGCGCCACGACGTCCGCTTCGCTCGCGAAGCGCCCGAGCGGAATCGACGCGAGCATCGGCCGGCTCAGCGCCGGATCGCTCCACGCCGCCTCGGCCATCGGCGTGAGCGTGACGGTCGGATTCACGCTGTTCACGCGGATGCCGTGCGGCCCGAGCTCGACGCACAGCACGCGCGTCATCGCGTCGAGCGCAGCCTTCGACGCGCAATAGCTCAGATGCGACGGCAGCGCGACGAGCGCCGCCTGGCTCGACACGTTGACGATGCTGCCGCCGCGCCCCGCGCCGATCATCGCGCGCGCGACGCGCCGCGCGACCCCGAACGCGCCGCGCGCGTTGACGGCCATCACGCGGTCGAAGTCGTCGGCCGTCGTGTCGATCGCCGCGGCGAGGCTCGTCACGCCCGCGCAGTTGACGAGCCCGTCGAACGCGCCGCGCACCCGCGCGCCGGAAAACGCCGCGCTCACCGATGCGTCGTCGCCGACGTCGAGCTCGAGCGGCTCGCAGCCGGTCTCGTCCGCGAGCCGCCCGAGCGCGCCCCGATTGCGCGCGGCCGCGACGACGCGCGCGCCGCAGCCGCGCAGCGCAACCGCCGTCGCGCGGCCGATCCCGCTCGACGCGCCCGTCACGAGAAACGACCGGCCGTTGAAATCGAAGGCGACGCTCATGATGTCTGCAATCCGTGCATGAAGGGCTTGAGCGCCGGGTAGAGCCCGGCGTAGAGCGAGAAGCGCGCGTCGTGAAGCGCCGTGCGCCGCGCGTCAGGGCGCGCGCGCTCGGCGAGCGTGACCCAGCCGCGCCGCGCGGCGGCGCGCGACACGAGCCCCGCGCCGAGCGCCGCGAGCAGCGCCGCGCCCATCGCGGCTTCGACGTCCTCGGCGATCGTCCACACCGGGTAGCCCGTGATGTCCGCGACGGTCTGCATCCACAGATCCGAATGCGCGGCGCCGCCGACCACGACGAGCCGCTCGTCGAGCGCGAGCGCGCCGGCCGCGCCCGCCGCGATGTTGTGCCTGAGCGCGTACGTGACGCCTTCGAGCACCGCGCGATACAGATGCGCGCGCGTGTGATAAAGCGACAGGCCGACGAACGCGCCGCTCGCCTTCGCGTCCCACACGGGGCTGCGCTCGCCCATCAGGTACGGCAGGAACATCACGCCGTCGCTGCCCGCGCTCACCTGTGCGGCGGCGGCTTCGAGCAGGCGATGTGCGTCGCCGCCCGGGCTCGCGCGCGCGGCCTCGATCTCCGCGTGGCAGAACTGCTCGCGAAACCACGACACCGACGCGCCCGCCGCGATCGCGCCGCCGAACACGTACAGGTCGCGCCGGCCGTCGAACACGTGCGGCATGCTGACGAGGCCGCGCCGCGCGTCGGTCGTCTCGGCGATGTAGCCCCAGCACATGCTCGTGCCGATCATCGCGACGTGCCGGCCTCGGCGTGCGGCGCCCGCCGCGAACGTCGCGACGGCCGCGTCGACGCCGCCCGCGATGACGGGCGTGCCGGCCGCGAGGCCGAGCTCGTCTGCCCATCGCGCGAGCAGCCAGCCCACCGCCGCGTCGGAATCGACGAGCCGCTCCGGCATCATCGTCGCCGGGATGCCGAGCATGTCGAGCGCCTCGTCGGACCAATCGCGGCGGCCCAGGTCGTAGACGCCGCCGATGTTGCCCGCCGCGCTGTGGTCGACCGCGAGCTCGCCCGTCAGCAGATACGCGACGTACGCGTTCGGCGGCACGAAGTAGCGGACGTTCGCCCACACGTCGGGCCGCTTGTGCCGCAGCCAAAGCATCTTCGTGTAGCCGTAGTAGCTGTCGACGCCGTTGCCCGTGATCTCGCCGAGCCGCTCGACGTCGACGTGCGCGCGCACCCAGTCGACTTCGTCGGTCGCGCGCCGGTCCATCCAGATGAGGCACGGATGGAGCGGCCGCATGTCGCGATCGACCGGAATGCCCGAGCCGCCGTACAGGCTGCTCACGCAAAGCGCCTTGATCGACGCCGCGTCGATGCCCGCCGCGCGCGCGTCGGCCGCCACGCGCGCGATGCATTCGCGCACCGCGTCGAACCACACGGCGGGCCACTGCTCGGCCCACAGCGGCTTCGGCGTGTCCGGCCGGTACGCCACGGCGTGCTGCGCGACGATCGCGCCGTCGACGCCGGCCAAGATCGCCTTCGTGCTCTGGGTGCCGATGTCGACACCAATCACGCATTCCATGTCGCCTCCGCGTTTCGGTGAGCGGCGCGCGGTCAGCCGCGCGGCTTCATCAGCACCTTGATCGAGTCGAGCGAATTCGCGACCCGGATCGCTTCGTCCCACTCTTCGAGCGAGAAGCCGTGCGTGACCATGCCCGTCGACGTGACGAGCCCGCGCGCGAGCAGATCGATCGCGACAGGATAGCAATACGGGCCGAGATGCGCGCCGCGCACGTCGAGCTCCTTGCGATCGCCGATGATCGACCAGTCGAGCGTCGTGTCCTTGCCGAACACCGAGAACTCGACGAAGCGGCCGAGCTTGCGGATGAGGTCCATGCCTTGCGTGACGCCCGCGGGCACGCCGGTCGTCTCGATGTAGACGTCGCAGCCGTAACCGCCCGTCAGGTCGCGGATGATCGCGAGCGCATCCTCGCGCGCCGGATCGATCGTCACGTCCGCGCCGTACTCGCGCGCGAGCGCGAGCCGCTCGGCGACGAGATCGATCACGACGAGCCGCTTGGGCGTCTTCAGCCTCGCGACCTGCGTCATCATCAGGCCGAGCGGCCCCGCGCCCGCGATCACGACGACGTCGTCGAGCTGGATGTCGCCGCGATTCACGGTGTGGATCGCGCACGCGAGCGGCTCGATGATCGCGGCATCCTCGAGCGAGATGCCGAGCGGGATCTTGTGGACGATCGCGTTCGGCGGAATCCGCATGTATTCGGCCATCCCGCCGTCGGCTACCTCGCGCTGAAAGCCGAAGATGTGGTGGACCTCGCACATCCAGTACTCGCCCGACTTGCAATAGCGGCACTTGCCGCACGGCACGATCTGCTCGGCGATCACGCGATCGCCGAGCGCGACGCCGAAGTGCTCGGCCGCGCCCTCGCCCAGTTCCTCGACGTAGCCGAAAAACTCGTGGCCGGGAATCACGGGCGCCTTGACCCACGGGCTCGGGCCGCCCCAGAACATCTTCGCGCCGGAATGGCACTTGCAGTCGCTCGCGCAGATCCCGCACGCGCCGATGCGGATCACGAGCTCGCGCGTGCGCGCGCGCGGCTTCGCGACGCGCTCGACGCGGTAGTCCTCGGGGGCGTGGCAGACGATCGCCGTCATCTGCCGGGTTTCGTTGTCTCGATTCGTCATGGTCTGGGCTTGTCTGGCTGGGTTCAATGAAAAGGGATGCCGGATGAAACGGCCGGCGAGCGGGCAACGCCCGGGCGGCCGATGCGCGAGGCGCGCGTGCTCGGCGTTCCGCGCGCCGCGTACGTCACGTGCGCGGCCCGCGCGGCGCAAGCCGCATCGGCCGCCGCTTGCCGCGACGCGGCGCGGCGCGTGACGTGCATGACGCACGTGAGGTGCGCGACGCGCGTTGGGTGCATTGGGTGCGTTGAGTGCATGAAGTGCGCGACGCGCGCCGTACGCGTCGCCGCCGCGCGCAGCGTGCGCATCGCGTGCGTCACTTGCGTCAAGTGCATCACTTGCGCCGCTCGCGGCCGATGTAGATCGCGAGCAGGATGATTCCGCCCTTGATCACGTTCTGCACGTACGGATTCACGCCGATCATGTTCAGGCCGTTGTTCAGCACGCCGAGCAGCAACGCGCCGACGAGCGTGCCGACGATCGCGCCGCGCCCGCCCGCGATCGACGTGCCGCCCATCACGACGGCCGCGATCGCGTCGAGCTCGAAGCCGACGCCCGCGTTCGGCTGCCCGCTCATCAGGCGTCCCGTCAGCACGAGCGCGGCGAGCGCGGACGTGAGCCCCGCGAACGTGTAGACGACGAGCTTCACGCGCGCGACGCGCACGCCGGAGAGCCGCGTCGCGTGTTCGTTGCCGCCGATCGCGTACACGTAGCGGCCGAACGGCATGCGCTCCAGCATGAGCCACGCGAGCGCGTAGACGGCGAGCATCGCGACGACGGGCGTCTGCACGCCGAGCACGTTGCCGCTGCCGAAGAAGCGGACCCAGTCGGGCAACCCGTCGATCGGATAGCCGCCCGTGTAGATGAGCGCGAGGCCGCGCGCGATGCCCATCGTCGCGAGCGTGACGATGATGGGCGGCATGCCGGCGAACGCGACGAAAAAGCCGTTCGCCGCGCCGAGCGCGACGCCGGCGCCGACGCCCGCGGCGAGCGCCAACGCGCCGTTCACGCCCGCGACGAGCAGGCCCGCCGTCAGCGTGCCCGACAGCGCCATCACCGAGCCGACCGACAGGTCGATGCCGCCCGTCAGGATCACGCAGGTCATCCCCACGCCGATGATCGCGTTGATCGACACCTGCCGCAGCACGTTCTCGAGGTTCGCGGCGCTCAGGAAGCTCTCGCTCGCGAACATCATCGCGACGCACACGACGGCGAGCCCGACGAGCGGATAAAACGTCGTCGAGCGCCTGAGCGCGGCGAACGCGCGCCGCGCGCGCACGCCGGCGGGCGGCGGCGCGCCCGGGCCCGCGGCCGGCGCTGCGCCCGCGGCGGCGGGCGCGGAAGAGGAAGACGACGGCGGCGTCGTCCGCTCATGCATGTTCATGATTCGCTCCGCGTACGTCTGAAGTCGCATAAGTCATCACCGTGTTCGGATCGATCGCGTCGCCGTCGAGGATCGCCTCGATGCGGCCCTGCCGGAACACCGCGACGCGATCGCACATCCCGACGATCTCCGGCAGCTCGCTCGAGATCAGCACGATCGAATAGCCGCGCGCGGTCAGCTCGCGCATCAGTTGATAGATCTCGGCCTTCGCGCCGATGTCGATGCCGCGCGTCGGCTCGTCGAAGATCAGGATTCGCGTGTGGTGGTTCAGCCAGCGCGCGATCACGACCTTCTGCTGGTTGCCGCCCGAGAGCGTATCCACGCGCGTCTCGGGCGTCGGCGCCTTCACGCCGAGCCGCTTCATCAGCTCGCGCGTCGCGCGCGTCTCGGCTCCCGCGTCGATGAACCAGCGCAGGCTGCGGTGCTTGCCGAGGTTGTTGATCGCCACGTTGTGCCGGATCGAGAATGCGGTGATGAGCCCTTCCGTTTTGCGGCTCTCCGGCAGGATGCCGATGCCTGCGGCGAGCGCGTCGGCGGGGTCCGCCAAGCGCACCGCGCGGCCGCGCACGCGCATCTGCCGCACGCGCGCGGGCTTCGCGCCGATCAGCGCGAGCGCGCTCGACGTGCGCCCCGAGCCGACGAGGCCCGCGAAGCCGAGGATCTCGCCCTCGCGCAGCGCGAAGCGGTTCACGGGGCCGTCCTCGCGCACCTGCAGCGCGTCGACTTCGAGCACGAGCGCGGCGTCGCGCGCGAGGCGCGGCTTCGGCGCAAAGGTGTTGTCGATCCGCCGGCCCACCATCATCTCGACGAGCGCGCCGACGTCGGTGCGCGCGCACTCCGTCGTGCCGACGTACTGCCCGTCGCGCAGCACGGTGATCCGGTCGCACACCTCGAAGATCTCGTCGAGATGATGCGAGATGAAGATCATCGCGACGCCCTGGCGCTTGAGCTCGCGCATCACGCCGAACAGATGCGCGGCCTCGGCGGGCGTGAGCGTCGCGGTCGGCTCGTCGAGGATCAGAATCCGCGCGTCGAGCGACAGCGCCTTGCCGATCTCGACGAACTGCTGCTGCGCGACCGACAGCTCGCGCACCGGCGCCGACAGATCGATCGCGACGCCGAGCCGCGCGAAAATGTCCGCCGCCGCGCGGCGCATCCGCGCGCGGTCTCGCAGCCCGAGCCGGTTGCGCCACTCGCGGCCGAGGAACAGATTGTCGACCGCGTTCAGATCCGGAATCAGGCTGAACTCCTGGAACACGATGCCCACGCCGGCCGCGATCGCGTCGTGATAGTTCGCGAAGCGGCGCGGCGCGCCGTCGATCGTGATCGTGCCTTCGTCCGGCTCGTAGATGCCGCACAGGATCTTCATCAGCGTCGACTTGCCCGCGCCGTTCTCGCCGAGCAGCGCGTGAATTTCGCCGCGCGCGACGCGCAGATCGATCCCCCGCAGCGCAACGACGCCCGGAAACCGCTTCGTGATGCCGGTCAGCGCCAGTATCGTGTCCATCGCATCCTCGCTCGCGCGCGCCGCGCCGCGCCTGCCGTCCGTCCGCGCGAGCGCGCCGGCCGCGGCGGCTCGGCGCGCGTCGCCCGCTTCGTCCATGGCTTCGTCCATGCCGTCGGCCTCGTCGCTTCGCTCGCTCACCAGCTGAAGCTCTTCGCGTTGTCCTTGTCGATCAGCTTCACGTCGACCGGAATCGTCTTCGGCACGTTGGCGCCCCACTTCTTCGCGAGCCCGATGCCGATCGCGAGGCGGATCTGGTCGCGCGGAAACTGCGCGGACGTTTCGATGAACTTCGAGTTCGGCTTCTGTATCGCGGCGATCGCCTCGGGCGCGCCGTCGACGCTCGTGAGCTTGATGTCCCTGCCCGACGCGTCGATCGCGGACAGCGCGCCCATCGAGCCGCCGTCGTTGACGCTGAAGATGCCCTTCAGCAACGGGCGCGCCTGGATCATGTTCTCGGTGACGGTGAGCGCGCTCGCGCGCTCCTGCTTGCCGTTCTGCACGTCGACGATCTTCACGTTCGGGAATTTCGCGAGCGCCGCGCGGCAGCCGCGCACGCGCTCGAGGATCGGCACGACCGGAATGCCGTCGAGGATCGCGACCTCGCCGCTGCCGCCGATCGCCTTCGCGAGGTAGTCGCACGACATCGCGCCCGCGTCGAAATTCTTCGAGCCGACGAACGAATCGACCGGGCCGTTCGCGTTCGCGTCGACCGCGACGACGACCGCGCCCGCCTTCTTCGCCGCTGCGACGGCCGACTGAATGCCCGTCGAATCGGTCGGATTCACGAGCAGGATGTCGATCTTCTTCTGCAGCATGTCCTCGACGTCGCTCACCTGCTTGCTGACGTCGTGATGCGCGTCGGTGACGATCACCTGCGCGCCGATCGACGCGGCCGCTTCGTTGAGCGCCTTTTGCATCGTCACGAAGTACGGATTGTTGAGCTCCTGGAACGTCATGCCGATCTTGAGCGGCGCCGCGTGCGCGGCGCCCTCGCCGCCGGCGAGCGCGATTGCGAACGCCGTGGCGCGCAGCGCGCGCGCGGCCCGGTTGCCGGCGGCCGGCGTCGAGGAAGCGGTAAGCATCATGGTTGTCTCCGTTTTCTAGGCATGAGCGCGCCCCGCGCGCCGCTCGGGCGGCACGCCGAAGACGCGTGACTGCTGGGTTGCTCGGGAACGCGGCCCGGCTCAGCCGGACAGCAGGACTTCGGAAGTCGGCCGGGCGCCGCCGCGCGCCTGCTCGGCGGGCACGATCGCCGGCGCGTCGGCGATGCCCGCGCCGCGCTGCGCGGCCGCCTCCGACGCGTCGCGGCTCGCATCGTTCAGCGCCTGATAGCGGCGAAATCGCGACGGCGACATGCCCTTCACCGCAAGGAACTGGCGATTGAAGTTCGACAGGTTGTTGAAGCCGCTCCTGAAGCAGATGTCGGTGACGCTCGCGTCGCCGTCCATCAGCAACTGGCACGCGAGATTGATGCGCATCCGGTTCACGTACTGGACGAACGGCAGGCCGGTGTGGCGGCGAAAGTAATGCGAGAACGCGCTCACGCTCTGCCCGGCGAGCCGCGCGAGATCCGTCTCGCGCAATTCGTTCGCGAGGTTCTTGCCGATGTATGCGAGCACGTGGTTGATGCGGGTCGACGCGAAGGTCGACGGATCGGCTTCATACGCGGGGCTCGCGAGCAGCTCGCGATCGGGCGCGTCGACGAGGAGCTGCAGCATCGACAGGAACAGCACGATGCGCCGCAGCCCGCGCGCGTGGATCAGCTCGGCGAAGAGCGGCTTGACCGCGTCGCTCGTGCGCGCGCCGAACTGCACGCCGCGCCGCGCGTCGGCGAGCAGCCCCTCGACGTGCCGCCACTCGGTGAAACTGTCCGCGCAGCGCGCGGCGAACGCCTGGCCGAACTGCACGACGAGATTGCGCTCGGCGATCGTCTTGCCTTCCGGCACGTCGCTGACCCAGTTGTGCGGCAGGTTCGGCCCCATCAGCACGAGATTGCCGGGCCCGAAGCCGCCGACGTAATCGCCGACGAACATCTGGCCCGTCGTCTCGACGATCAGATGCACTTCGAACTCCGGATGAAAGTGCCACCGCACGGTGCGGTACGGGTAGCCATGCGACCACGCCTTGAACGACTCGCCGCGGCGCACGTCGACGACTTCGAGATCGGGCTGCACTCGCTCCTCCTATTCTCCAGGCCACGGCGCGCGGGGCGCGTCTCCGGTGCGGCGCGCATCGGGCCAGCGCCTTTCGCCGTTCGTCTTGTGTAGTGCGAACGATAGCCGCCGACCGTGCGGCGGGCCACTAAAAATCAGACACCCGACTGGTATTTTTTTGAAATTGGACGAATGCGGAGGGCGCGGGCGTCAAATTTGGTGCGAAGCAGCAGGCTTCGCGCGCGGCCGGCGGCGCGCTGACGCATCGCCGGGCGCGGCAGTTCGGCGGGATTGCCCGGCGCTGCCGGGCGCGCCGATCTCCGTGATCGCGAAAGCGCGATCGCCGATAAGCAATGCGAATATTATTTTGTTTCCAAATTCCGGAATTCAGTCGACAAATCCGGATTTCCATTTTCAATCAAAGATAAATCGTCCGCACGAGATAAATTATCGAATTCGCGTATATAAAATTACTTCCGAAAAGAAAAGAATATTCCGATTGAATTTCCTTCCGGGCGATGCTATAAACCTAACGCCGGCACCTTACTAACACGTAAGGAGGTTGGCGAATTCGATACTTTTTAGGAGATTAAAATGGTTCGACTTTTGGCGAAGCTTCTCCGTATCACGGCCCAAGGCTCCAGCGGCGTCAGCCTGGACGCGGTTTCCTCGACGCACGGCACGCCGGGCTTCCAAACGCCGGACAATCGCGTCATTTCGCGCTTCGGATTCAATTAATTAGCGATTCGTGAAACCGGTGGGGCATCGCGCCCCACCGGAACAAACAGCCATGATGCTAGCCCGCCGTTGTCATGTTGCGGTATTCGATCAAGCGATCGTCGCACTCGATATGCGACGGTCGCGTTATTTTCTTTATGACGAAGCCTGTGCGAAGGCTTTTTCCGACCATTATCTGGATTTCAAGCCAATCGATGCGCCGCGCGCATTGGGGCCGTTGATATCCGACCGAATTATCGTCGCCGAAGCGCTGGCGCCCGCCCGAAGCCGCATCGCCGATTACCGCGGGTGGGGCTTCGACACGTTCGACTCGGGCATCTGGGCAAGCCGGGCGCTCGGCGAGCGCAACGCGTCCGGCTTCGAGTGGCTGCCGTTCTGGCGCATCGTGCGCGGCGCGGCGTCGCTCAAGCTGCGCGGCTTTCACGCGCTTTCCGTGCTCGAGCGGCTCGACGCCCGCCCCGCGAACGGCGCGCCGGCGCGCGGCAACGACGCGTCGCACACGGTCGAGCGCTTTCTGCGCGCGTCGATCTGGTCGCCCTTTCGCATCACGTGCCTGCAAATGTCGCTCGCGCTCGCCACGCATCTGAGGCGGGAGAACGTGCCCGCTCAACTCGTGATCGGCGTGAGGCCGATGCCGTTCGTCGCCCATGCTTGGGTCGAAGTCGACGGGCGCGTGTGCGGCGACGAACCGGACCTGAAAAAGAGCTATGGCGAAATCTATCGAACGCCCCGACCCGACGAACGCGCCGCCCCGCTCGGGCTGGCGGCTTGAACGGCGCGCGTGGACGGATGCAATCGGCTATCGCAGCCTGCTGTCCGGCGAAGGCGGCCCCGACCGGCCGATCGGCGTCACGCTGCTCGAAGCCGGCGGCCGCGGCCGCGCGTACCTGCGCGACACGCACTCGAACCTCGATCGCGCGCTCGCGCGCGCCCGCACGCTGCCCGATGCGCGCGAGGTCGTCACCCGCTTCGTCTGGGGCGCGTACATCGCCGTGCTCGACGAAGCGGCGAGTGGCCGCCGCCTGTTCCTGCCCGACCCGCTGCATTCGGTCCGGCTCTATTACCGGACCGGCGAAAACGGCCGCGTCGACGTCGATCCGCAGGCGGCGAACCTGCTCGACGGCGCGTCGATCGACTGGAACCTCGACTACCTGATCGAATTCGCGTGCACGCAGTTCGGCCCGCTCGACGAAACGCCATTCGCGGCGGTGCGCACGGTGCCGCCCGGATGCGCGCTCGTCGTCGACGCCGACGGGCAATGCACGATCGAGCGCGCGTGGCTTCCGCGCGCGCACGCGGCCGACGATGTCCGCGCGTCGTGCGCGGCCGCGCTCGACGGCGTTTATTCGAGCATCGCGAGCAGCCATCCGAACGTGTGCGCCGCGCTGTCGGGCGGCGTCGATTCGTCCGCGGGCGCGATCTTGCTGCGCAAGGCGCTCGGCGCGGGCGCGCCGCTCGCGGCCGTCCACTTGTTCTCCACGTCGTCGCCCGATTTCTACGAGCGCGACATGGCGGCGCGCGTGGCCGATTCGATCGGCGCGGAACTCATCTGCATCGACATCGACTGCCATTTGCCGTTCTCCGAACGGATCGTGCAAACGCCGCCCGCCGCGCTGAGCCAGGACATGCTGTTTCTCGGCATCGACAAGGCGGTGTCGAGCGCGATCGGCCCCTCGTCGGTGCTGCTCGAGGGCCAGGGCGGCGATCTGCTGTTCAAGGCGGTGCCGGACGCGAACGCGGTGCTCGACGCGCTTCGCGGCAAAGGATGGTCGTTCGCGCTTCGCACGGCGGAGAAGCTCGCGACGCTTCACAACGACTCGATTCCGCGCATCCTGCTGATGGCGGCGAAGATCGCGCTGAGAAGGCGGCTGTTCGGGCGGCACGCGTCGGTGTCGCAGCCGACGATGTCGAAGCTGTTCGCGCCGCGCGCCGCGGCCCGGCAGGCGCGCGGCCGCACGCGGCGGGACCTGCGCGCGGACGCGCCGTCCGACGAGTCGATCTCGGTGCTCGACCGGTTCGTGTCGATCATGACGCCCGTCACCGACGCCGCGTATACGAGCCGGCTCAATCCGTATCTCGCGCAGCCGGTCGTCGAGGCGACATTCGGCCTTCCGAGCTACGACAGCTTCGATCACCGGAACGACCGGATCGTGCTGCGCGAGATCGCCTCGGCGCACACGCCCGTCGACGTGCTGTGGCGCAGAACCAAGGGGTCGTTCGGCATCGGCTTCGTGAAAGGGATCGTGTCGCATGACGACGCTTTTCGCGCATTGATCCGCGACGGCGTGCTGATGCGAAGCGGCAGGATCGACGAGGCCGAACTCGAACACGCGCTCAAGGCGGTGCGCGTCGGTCAGAATGCGGCCGCGATCAGCCTCGCGCTCGTCGGGTGCGTGGAGGTTTTTTGCGCATCCTGGCAGAATTTCGTCGCGAACCGGCGCGTTGTGGCATGCTGACGAAGCGTTTGGCCGCGCCCCGCATGACGCCCTCGCCATTGCATCCGTTGCGGCCGTTGCATCCGTCGCATCCGTTGCGGCCGCGGATCGCGCCGCCGCGCGCCGAGATGCCCGCCCTCCCGTCCCGAACGCCGGTTTTCCGGCACGATTGCGAATCGACATGAAACTTGCCGCACTACGCTCGCTGGCGGACGTCGTCCGTCTGATGCTCGACAAGGAAACGAATGCGAGAAAGCTGATCGTCGCCGGCGTGCTGATCGAGGCGCTGACGTCGGCGTTCATGCTGCTCGGCCCGGTCACGTTGAAGCTCGCGGTCGACGAGCTGTCGCGCCCGCATTTCGACACCGTGAAGGCGTCCGTCGACATCGTGCTGTTCGCCGTGCTGTGGTCCGCGTCCGCGATCTCGTCGATCGTCCTGCTCGCATACACCGGCCGGATCGTCAACGCCGCGTCGAACGCGCTGCTGCGTCGTGCGCTGCGCGCGCAGCTTCCCGCGCTCGCCGGCCGCGCGTGCGCCGACAGCGGCTACGTGCAGGGCCTCCTCGAACGCCTGCCGTACAGCCTGCAGGTGATCGTCGAAGGCGTGCTGTGGAAGATCACGCCCGTCGTGATCCAGCTCGCCGTCGCGTTCGCGCTGATCTCGCTGCTGATGCCGCTGCGGTACGCCGCGATCCTGTTCGCGGTGCTGGCCGCCTATTTCCTGTTCTCCCACTTGTCGGCCGAGCAGTACGAGAAGAGCGCCGCGACGACGAACGAGGCCGCCGGCGCGCTGTCGGCCGCGCTCGGCGACGTGCTCGCGAATGCGCCGCGCGTCGTCTACAACGGCGCGGTGCCGCGGGAGATCGACTACGTCGCGGCGAGAGCCGGCGCGCGGCTCGACGTCAACTGGCGGCGGTCGTGGCTGCTCACGCGCGCGGCCGTCTATCAGTACGGCATCATCGCGCTCGGCATGGCGGCGATGTTCGTGCTGTGCGTGCGCGACATCGCGGCCGCGCGGATCACGCTCGGCGATTTCATGCTGCTGCAGACCTACGTGCTGCAGTTCGCGCTGCCGCTCGGCGCGTACGGGTTCGTGCTCCGCCAGGCGGGCGCGGCGCTCGCGAACGTGCGCGAAGCGCTCGAGATCGCGCCCCGCGCGCCCGCTGCCGGCGCCGCCCGAGCGCAGCCGGGCGGCTCGGCCGCGCACATCGCGGTTCGCCGGCTGGCGTTTCGCCGGGCGGATCGCTTCGCGATCGAACCGCTGTCGTTCGACCTGCCGGCGGGCAGCTACACGGCGATCGTCGGCCACAACGGCTCGGGCAAGTCCACGCTCGCGAAGATCGTCGCCGGGCTGCTGCCGCCCGACGACGGCGTCGTCGCATACGACGGCGTCGACCTGTACGGCGTCGACGACGCCGCGCGCAGCGGCTTCGCGCTATACGTCCCGCAGGACGTCGCGCTTTTCAACCGCCCGCTGCGGGAGAACGTGCGCTACTACCCGTCGACGCTCACCGACGACGACGCGACCCGGCTGCTCGAACGCCTCGCGTTCCACAAGGACGGCCGGCGCATCGATCTCGACGGCGAAGTGGGCGAAGGCGGCGCGCGCCTGTCGGGCGGCCAGGTGCAGAAGGTCGAGCTCGTCAGGCTGATGGGCGTCGACGTCCCCGCGATCGTCCTCGATGAAACGACCTCGGGGCTCGATCCGCACAGCGACGCGCTCGGCATCGCGATGCTTCGCGAGCGTCTTCGCGGACGCACGACGCTCGTGCTGATCACCCACCGTATCGCGAACGTCGAGGCGGCCGACCAGGTGCTGTTTCTGTCGGCCGGGCGGCTCGTCGCGGCGGGCCCGCATCGGCGCCTCATCGATACCTGCGACGAGTACCGCACGTTCTGGCGCCGCCAGCCCGAACCGGCGGTGTCGAACGCATGACGCTCGGGGGGCATCGGTGCGCGGCGGCGGCCGCGCTCAGTAGATGAACAGCCGAATCGTCGCCGTCCCGGCGAACGGCCCGATCTTCGGCGCGCCGAACGACTTCAGCACCGCGTCGAGCACGATGTTCTGATACGACACGTTCCCCGGCATCTGCGTGAGCACGAACTGCTGGTTGAACGGAATCGCCGTGCCGTTCCTGTCCTCGATGCCGATGCCGAAGTTGCTGTCGCTCTGCGGCACGAGCAGGCCGTTGCGCACGGTCTGCGAGGTCTCGAAGTAACCGTCGACGCGCACCGGGACGCTGCATTTCTTCGCGAGCGCGAGGCTGAACTGCTTGCGCGGCACGGCGGGCGAAAAGCCGTTGCCCAACGCCTGGATCTGCCCGAACTTGACGATCCCCGGCTCGGGCGTGACCGTCACGTCGACCATGCACGGCGTCGGCTTCAGGTTCTGCAGGCCGCTCAGCCGGTACTGGAAGCTCGGGTTCGTGTTGTTCAAGCCCTTCTCGCCGTCGAACTGGAACACCGTGTAGACGTCGCTCGGCGGCTGCACCCACGCGCCCTTCTTGCGCACGACCACCTGGTACGTGATGCTGATCGGAATCTTCGGGCAGCGCTTCGCGTTGAAGTCCGCCTGCGGGCACGGCGGCACCGCGAAGCCCGTCGGCACGCCGGTGCCGGGGCGGCTGCCCGCGCCGAAATGATCGACGCCCTGATAGCGGATGCCGATCTCGAGCCCCCACGCGGCCGGATTCTTGCCGTCCGGATTCGCGTAGAAGTAGATGTTGTCGACGATATCCAGATTGCCCTTGCCGCCGAGATCCTTGTAGCAATAGCCGTCCGTCGTGCGCGGCGCGGATATCCAGATCACGTAGCCGTCGGGCGCGTCGGTCGGATACGACGCGACGTTGCCGATCGGCTCGGTGAGCGAGCTCTGGCCGCTGTTCGTCAGGCACCGCACGGCCCACGCGGGCTGCGCGAGCGCGACGAGCAGCGCCGCGCACATCCATGCGAGCCAGCCGGGCATGCGCCGCGGCGGAAAACGCAGGCGCGCGCTCATTGCTTCACGCTCCGGCATGCGTTGCCGTCGCACGCGTATTCGACCGTGACCTGGCCGCCGTAGTCGTCGACGTGCGTAACGGCGATGCCGCCCGCCGCCGACGCCGAGAACGGCACGCTCGCCGCGCTCTTCGGATTCACCATCACCGGATCGAGCGGCAGCGGCGCCTTGTTCGCGCCCGCCGCGAGCGCGACGACCGTGATGTGATACGGCGTCGGATTGTCGAGCACGAGCCGGCGCGCGGCCGCATCGACGCGCAGCGTCATCGGCAGCGTCGGGTCCTCGTCGCGCGCGGGCTGCACGCCGGCCGGCCGGTAGAACAGCTTCATCTGCGTGTGCAGCGCGATCTGCAGCGCGTTCGGCGTGTCGGTCTTCGGCGGCACCTCGCGGATGTTCAGATAGAACACCGATTCGCGATCGGCGGGCAGCGCCGCGCCCGGCATGCGCGCGATCCGCAGCACGTTGCGCTCCTTCGGCTCGACGCGCTGCAGCGGCGGCACGACCATCAGCGGCGTCGTGATCTTGTTGCCGTGCTCGTCCTCGAGCCACGACTGCACGAGGTACGGATACGCGTCGCTCTTGTTCGAGATCGTCACGATCGCGGCCTGCTCGCCTTCGTTGAGAATCACGCGCGTGCGGTCCGGCACGATCGCCGCGTGCGCGGCGCCCGCGAGCGCGGCGAGGAGCGCGGCGGCCACGCGCCGCGCGTTCGAAACGGAAAGGAGTCGTGGGGTCATGGTCGTCATCGGGTCGTTCGGGTCGTTCGGGTCGTTCGGGTCGTTCGGGTCGTTCGGTCGTTCGGTCGTTCGGTCGTTCGGTCGTTCGGATCGGTCAGCGCGACGCGTGCTGCGTCGCGGATTCGCAAGCGACGGGCGCGGGCGTGCCGTCGAGCTGCAGCGTGTCGGGGAGCGCGGCGGGCGTGCAGATCGTCTTCGCGCCGGCGCGCACGACGAGCTTCGCGCGCGGCTGCACCTGCGTCAGGTACGCGGCACCGGCCTCGCCGACGATGCCGAGCTCCTTGCCGGTCGCGGCGTCCTGCACCGATGCGCCGAACGGCACCGGTGCGCCGCCGTCGCCCGTCAGCGTGACGAACACGTTGCGCCCGCGCGCCGCGTTGAACTTGAGGTAGCCGATCGCGCCGTCCGTCAGCACGGTGCGCTGGATCGGGTTCGTCACGTCGGTGTCGAGGCCGAGCTTCTCCACGCTCACGGCCGCGTCGTACACGTTGTACGGCGACACGCCGTCGATCACCGCAAAGCCGCGCGCATTCGTGCGGGCGTAAGTGCCGGACAGCGGCACGCCGGGCACCCCGTCGGTCGACACGAGCAGGCGCGTGTCGCCCGCGTTGCCGTTCGCGTGCGCGGTCACGCCGTAGCGCGTCGCGACGAACGAGCCGTCGAGCTCGAGCGACGCCGACGCGTACGAATTCGCGACCGTGGACGCCTGAGCGGTGAGCTGGTAGGAAGGCGTGCGCTGCCGCAAGCTCGCGTTGGCCGACGCGCGGCCGTCGGTCGTGCCGCCGTATAGCTGATAGGTGCGGCCGTTCATGCCGTCGTAGATGTAGCCCGCGTTCACGCTCGTGCCGCCCTGGCCGGCCGACACGCTCGACGTGAGCGTCTGGCGCTCGCCGAGCGGCAGCGTCGCCGTCAGCGACACCTGGTTGCCGCCGCCGCCCGCGCCTTGCGTGCGGAACGCGGAGAAGCTCATGTTCACGCTCTTCAGGCCGCCGAGCGAGAACGCGCGCGTGAGCGTCACGCCGATGCGTTGATCGGACGGGCGCGCCCAGTAGGTCGTCTGGTCGTACGAGAAGTAGGCCGACGTGTCGCCGAAGCGCTTCGACAGCATCGCCGAATAGCGCTGCTTGCTGTTCGCGAGACTCGACGCGCTCGGGTCGCCCGAGAACTGCTGGAAGTTCGTGTAGTCGCGCTCGGAGAAGCGATAGCCGAAGAAGCGCACATCGGCGTCGAGCGCGTCGAAGTGCTTCGAATAGTTGATCCGGTACGAGTTGCCGTGCTTCGTCCGGCCGCTCCACCAGAGCGTCGCGCGCGCATGCGTGATGTCCGCCGACAGCGCGCCGAAGCGGCCGAAATCGCGGCCGACGCCGAACGCGACCGACGTGTAGCCGGACGCCGCGATGAGCCCGCCGTAGACGGTCACGTCCAACGGCAGCCCGTACGCGGCCTCGGCGAAGCCGAACCACGGCGTGATGCCCGCGCCGCCGAACGTGCGCGGCTTGCCGAGCGCGCTCTTGTAGCGCAGTTGCCCTTCGCGCGCGAGAAACGGCACCGACGCGGTCGCGACCTGGAAGCGCTGGACCGAGCCGTCCTCTTCCTCGACGACGACGTCGAGCGTGCCCTGCACGCTCGTGTTGAGGTTCGACAGCGCGAACGCGCCCGGCGACACCTTCGTCATGTACAGCACGCGGCCGTCCTGCATCACCTTGACGATCGCGTTCGTGCGCGCGACGCCCGTGACGAGCGGCGCGTAGCCGCGCATCGACGGCGGCAGCATCCGGTCGTCGCTCTTCAGCGCAACGCCCGACATCGAGAACGTGCTGAAGATGTCCGAATCGACGTAGATCTCGCCGAACGACAGCGTCGACTGGATCGACGGCAGCGCGCGGTACGCGTAGAGCTGGTTGAAGCGGAACGCGCGGTCCGCGTAGACGGAGCCGCCCGCGTTCGTCTGCGCCTGATAGTCGCCGCGAAAGCGCCACGCGCCCCAGTTCGCGCCGATCGTGCCGTACGCCTGCACCGAGTTGTTCTGCTGCGCGCCGCCGCCGAACGCGTGGTTCGCGTTCGCGAGCACGCGATAGTCGAGCATCGCGCCGCTCACGCCGTCGCTCCAGCGCTCGGGCGGCAGGTACGACGTGTCGGTGAATTCGAGCGCCGCTTGCGGAATCGTGATTTTCAGGCGCCCTTCGCCCTTCTGGTAGCGGATCGTCACGCCCTCGATCGCGGAAAGATCCGCGCAGCGCCCGCCCATCACGCGCGGCATGTCGTTGACGAGCGACTTCTTCAGGCCGAACTGCGCGACGAGCTCGGGCGTGATGCACGCGCGCGCGCCCGCCCCTTCGCGCTCGCCGACGAATTCGATCTGCCGCAGGCCGTAGAACACGTCGTTCACCTGCACGTCGAGCAGATAGGTGCCCGGCAGCGTGTAGTCCGCCTGCGCGAACTGCGACAGGTCGACTTCGTTCTTGCCGTCGATGCTCAGGAACGACGAATTGAACTCCGTCGCCCGGGCATGGCTGCCGGCGACCAGCATGGACACGCAGAGGAAGAAAAGTCTGATTCGCACGCCGACTGACTGAAACCGTAACGGGATGGGGATCGCGGGGAAAACGGGAATGCGAGAAGGATTCGCGCGAGGAAGGGGCGCGCGCCCTTTCCTCGCTGGGCGGCTCGTCGAGCCGCGCGGGCTTACTGGTAGCGGACGGTGAAATTCGCGACGCCGTCGGCCGTGCCCGGCGTGACGCTCGCGGCGGTCGCTTCGTACATCGCGGAGAAGCGCGCGACGCTCGTGCCGTTGCTCAGCACGAGCGGGCCCTTCTGCTCCACGCCGTTGTCGAGATCTTCGCCCGACGCCGATTGCAGGCGGATGCCGACGTTCTTCGCCGAGCCGACAGTGGCGATCAGCTTCGGCTGCGTCGCGTTCGACGTGCCCGTGAACGTGAAGTACGCGTTCTTCGCGACGCTCGTGTCGCAGTCGACGAGGTTGATGTCGAAGTTCTGCGGAGTCGACTTGTCGCCCGCCGCCTTGAACTTGTTGGTCGGGACGAAGCCGAGACGCACGGTCTGATCCACCGAGCCCGCGTCGATGCCGCATGCGCCCGCGACGATCTCGCCCGTGAAGTTGATGATGCCGTTGCCGGCGGCGAACGCCGACGTGGACAGGGCGGCGAAGGCGACGGCGGACAGGAGTGCTTTTTTCATGGCTGATTCCGTAACGTGACTAATGAGGTTTTGACGATTTGTCGGACGTGTTCGCAATGCAAGGAAATGCGCCGCAATGCGTTGGCCTGGTTCGTCGCGACGGGCCGAATTATCAATATGATTTGGAAAGTACTTTGTAAATCATTGTCAGATCATTGCCTTACAAACGATTTGCTCGTGGCGCCGGAGAATTTCTGAAATGCGGCGATTTGCCGCACTTTTACGCCAAGCGGCGACACCGATTGTTTGATGTTAATGCATTGTTTTAATTGGAAATATTGGCTTTTCTCTGGCATGTCGACGTAGGTTTGGAAGGCCACTGACAGATCCGCCCCGAGGTGCCGAAGAGACGTTTGCTTTTTGACTTTTCTGTAAGAGTTGTCAAATCGCAACGTCAAAAAATTCCTTTCAATCAATTATGAGATATCAATCTCATTAAAAATTATTGACGCAATCGTTTGCGAATCCATGAAATCTCACGGCTCACATGTTTTCATTTTATGCAATCATTTCAATATTCATGAATTTGAATTTATTTGACAATTAAATTGCACATTTGTATTTATGAGATAAGTCGATTCGCGACTTAATTCATTTGCAATCGTTTGCCGATTGAGAGTGCGCGTGCTCAAACGTTTGCCGATGTCGCCGAACGAAAAGACCGTGGAATTCGCTCGGGGGCGGCCCTCCCCCGCCGTGCGGATCGGGGCAATTCGGCGATTCGGCGGCTGCCGGATGCGATCCGCAACGCGCCGGCGGGCCCCGAATCGATCGAGCGCCGCGCGGGGTTGCGAGATGGCGGCGCGCTGGCGCGAGCTACCCCGATCGAGACGATCGGCCGACGCACGTTCGAACGGCGTCACGCGTGCAATGGGAAGCGACGTGCGAAGCGAAGCGGAAAGCGGGAAGCGAAACGGAAAGCGAAGCGGCCGGATCGCCCGCCGAGCGCGAGCGCCGGGCGCTTCGCCGACGATGCCGAGCGGCAACGGTGCGGCTCGCCGACGGGTGCGCATCGCGTGTTGCGCATCGCGAAGGCCGCCAATATGCGGATCGCGCACGGCCGACGCGGCCGGCCCGGCTAACGCGCGAGAGCGCCCGTTAGCCGGGCGATGATGCGCAATGCGCAGGCAGTGGATAGGATTTCGCGGGCGCGCGTCGCCCACGCGGAATCAGCGAGGCAACAAGACGAGAATTGAAAACCGCGGCGCGGATGCGAAGCGACGCGTTCGGCGTCGCGGGAATGCTTCGCGAATTCACGCGCGCGGCGACGCGCGCGGGTCGACTAGCGGCGCTTGCCGCGCCGAATCTGCGTATCGACGTGCGTATCGACCTCCGTATCGACGTGCCGAGCGTCACAACGGCCGGACGATCGGCCCTCGCGCTCAGCGAACCAGAAGCGGCGCACCGGCGCGCAACGAATCCGACGCTGCGACGCGCCAACGCCACGCACGGCGCACTACCTGAGCCGACGGGCACGCATGCCGAGGCCACGCGGCGCGCCCGATCAGCTCGAACGCTAGCTCAGGCTTGCGGACAGATGTCCCCGCCACCGCACGCGGCGCGCGACCAGCCGCCGCCGAGCGCGCGATACAGCGCGATCGCGTTCGTGAGCCGCAGCTGCTTCAGGCGAATCAGCTCCTGCCCGGATTCGAACGTGCTGCGCTGCGCGTCGAGCAGTTCGAGATAGCTCGCGACGCCGCTGCCGTAGCGCCGCTGCGCGAGCCGCAGCCGCTCGGCGTCCGCGCCGTACGCCGCCTGCTGCGCGGCGAGCTGCGCATCGATCTGATCGCGGGCCGCGAGCGCGTCGGCGACTTCGCGAAACGCCGTCTGGATCGTCTTCTCGTAGTCGGCCACCGCGATGTCCTTGCGCGCGTCGGCGACGTCGAGGTTCGCACGATTGCGCCCGCCCGCGAAGATCGGCAGCGTGAGTCGCGGCGCGAACGTCCACACGCTCGAGCCGGCCGAGAAGAGCCCCGAGAACGCATCGCTGACCGAACCGGCGTCGGTGGTAAGCGTGATGCGCGGGAAGAACGCCGCGCGCGCGGCGCCGATGTTCGCGTTCGCCGCAACGAGCCGCTGCTCGGCCTGCCGGATGTCCGGCCGCTGTTCGAGCAGATCCGACGGCAGCCCCGGCGACACCGGCGCGACGGCGAACTCGTCGAGCGCGGGCGCGCCGGCGGGCAACGTCGTCGTGAAATCGCCCGCGAGCAGCTTCAGCGCGCTCGTCGCCTGCGTATGCTCGCGCTCGAGCGCCGCCTTCGACGCGCGCGCCGACGCGACGAGCATCTCGGCCGTGCGCAGCTCGATCGCCGTGCTCGTGCCGGCCGCGTAGCGGCGCTGCGTGAGCGCGTACGTCGCGTCGCGCGCGGCGAGCGTGCGCTCGGCGAGCGCCAGTTGATCGACGAGCGCGCGCTCGGCCACGTAAGCGGACGCGACCTCGGCGATCAGGCTGATGTGCGCCGCGCGCCGCCCTTCGGCCGTCGCGAAGTATTCGGCGAGCGCCGCGTCGGACAGGCTCTTCACGCGGCCGAACAGATCGATCTCGAACGCGCTCACGCCGACGCCCGCGCGATACAGCGTGCTCGTCGCGCTCTCGCGCAGCACCGGATCGTACTGGCGCGTGCGCTCGTAGCCGAGATTGCCGTCGATCGACGGCAGCCGGTCCGCGCGCGCGACGCCGTACAGGCCGCGCGCTTCCTGAATGCGCAGCGTCGCGATCCGCAGGTCGCGATTGTTCGCGAGCGCCGCGTCGATCAGCGTGCGCAGCGACGGATCGGTGAAGTACGCGCGCCAGTCGTCGAGGCGCGTGTCGTGCGTGTCGTGTACCTCTTGCAGCTCATGCAGCTCGTGCGCGCCGCTCGCGTTCGCCGCGTCACGCGCGCCGGGCATGCCGCGCGCGCCGCCGTCGGCCGCCGATGCCGCCGATGCCGCCGCATCGCGCGACGCCGCCGCGTCCGTTCGCGCATAGCTCGCCGGCACGGGCGCGGCCGGCCGCTCGTAGCGCGGCGCGAGCGTGCAGCCCGCGACGAGCGCCGCCGCGAGCGCGATCGGCCACGCCCGAGGCGCGCCCGGCCGCCCCGAACGGCATGATCCGTTTCGCACGGACAGAGGTGTCATCATCGCTTTCACTTGATCTCCAGGGCCGCATTCGCGCCGCCGCGGCGGCGCGGGCTCACGTCGAACACGCGGCCGACGCACACGAAAAAGAGCGGGACGAGGAAGATCGCGAACAGCGTCGCGCTGATCACGCCGCCGAGCACGCCCGTGCCGATCGCGACCTGCGCGCCGGACGCGGCGCCCGTCGCGAACGCGAGCGGCAGCACGCCCACGCCGAACGCGAGCGACGTCATCACGATCGGGCGCAGCCGCAGCCGCGCCGCTTCGAGCGCCGCGTCGGCGAGCGAGCGCCCCTGCGCGACCAGATCCTTCGCGACCTCGACGATCAGGATCGCGTTCTTCGCGGACAACCCGATCGTCGCGATCAGCCCCACCTTGAAATAGATGTCGTTCGGCATTGCGCGCAGCGTGACGCCCGCCACCGCGCCGATCACGCCGAGCGGCACGACGAGCATCACCGCGAACGGAATCGACCAGCTCTCGTACAGCGCCGCGAGCGCGAGAAACACGACGAGCACCGACAGCGCGAACAGCATCGGCGCCTGCGCGCCCGACAGCCGCTCCTCGTACGACTGCCCGGACCACGCATAGCCGACGCCCGCGGGCAGCGCCGACGCGATCCGCTCGATCGCCGCCATCGCCTCGCCGCTGCTGTGCCCGGCCGCCGCCGAGCCGTTGATCGTAAACGACGGGAAGCCGTTGTAGCGCGTCAGCTGCGGCGGGCCCATCGTCCATTGCAGCGTCGCGAACGCCGCGAGCGGCACCATCTCGCCGCGTGCGTTGCGCACGCGCAGCTTCGTCACGTCATCGGGATCGAGCCGGTGCGGCCCGTCGGCCTGCACGATCACGCGGCGCACCTGCGCGCCGTGCATGAAATCGCCGATGTAGTCGGAGCCGAACATCACCGCGAGCGTCGCGTTGATCTCGTCCATCGACACGCCGAGCGCCGACGCCTTCGCGCGATCGATGTCGAGCTTCAACTGCGGCGCGTCCTGCGTGCCGGCGAACATCAGATCGGCGAGCACGGGGTTCTTGCGCCCGTCGGCGAGCAGCTTCTCGCGCGCGGCGGCGAGCGCCGCGTAGCCGAGCCCGCCGCGATCCTGCAAGCGGAAATCGAAGCCGCCCGTCGAGCCGAGGTCGGGCAACGCGGGCGAATTCATCGCGAACACCGTCGTGTTCGGCGTGCCCGCGAAGCGTTCGTTGATCCGCGCGACGATCGCCTGCACCTGGTCGTGCGCGCGCTTGCGCTCCTTCCAGTCCTTCAGCGTGACGAAGATCATCCCGCCGTTCGGCCCCTCGCCGTACAGGTTGAAGCCGCCGAGCGCGAACGTGTACGCGCTCGGCTCCTCGCCGCGCACGTATTCCTCGACGCGCCGCACGCTCTGCATCGTCTCCGCGAGCGGCGTGCCCTGCGGGCGCACCACCATCACCATGAAATTGCCCTGGTCCTCGTCCGGCAGGAACGCGGTCGGCAGCTTCGTGATCAGCAGCGCCGCGAGCGCCGTCAGCGCGCCATAGACGACGAGCCAGCGCAGCGGGCGCTCGAGCACCTGCCCGACGCGCCGCGTGTAGCGGCCGGTCGAGCGCGCGACGAAGCGGTTGAACCAGCCGAAGAAGCCGCCCTTGTCGTGATGGTCGTCGGCCACCGGCTTGAGCAGCGTCGCGCAGAGCGCCGGCGTGAGCGACAGCGCGAGAAACGCCGAGAAGCCGATCGACACCGCCAGCGCGAGCGCGAACTGCCGGTAGATGTTGCCGACCGCGCCGCCGAAGAACGCCATCGGCACGAACACCGACGTCAGCACGACGGTGATCCCGACGATCGCGCCGCTGATCTGCTTCATCGCCTTCACGGTCGCCTCGTACGGCGGCAGCTTTTCCTCGACCATCAGCCGCTCGACGTTCTCGACGACGACGATCGCGTCGTCGACGAGGATGCCGATCGCGAGCACCATCCCGAACATCGTCAGCACGTTGATCGAGAAGCCCGCGGCGAGCATCGCGCCGAACGTGCCGAGAAGCGCGACGGGCACGACGAGCGTCGGAATCAGCGTCGCGCGCAGGTTCTGCATGAAGAGGAACATCACCGCGAACACGAGCACGCCCGCCTCGACGAGCGTCGTCACGACCTTGCTCATCGACACGCGCACGAACGACGACGTCTCGTACGGAATCTGATACTTGACGCCCGGCGGGAAGAACGTCGACAGCTCGTCCATCGTCGCGCGGATGCGCTTCTCGGTCGCGACCGCGTTCGAGCCCGGCGCGAGCTTGATGCCCATGCCGGTCGCCGTCTTGCCGTTCACGAACGACGGATAGTTGTAGTCGTTGCCGCCGAACTCGACGCGCGCGACGTCGCGCAGGAAGAGCGTCGAGCCGTCGGCGCGCGCGCGCAGCGCGATCGCGCCGAACGCGTCGGGCGTCGCGAGCGGCGCGTCGGCGAGCACGGTCGCCGCGATCGGCGCGCTGTCGGGCACCGCGCTGCGGCCGATGTCGCCGATCGTCACGCGCGCGTTGTGCGCGCGCACGGCGGCCGCGATGTCCGACGCCGTCAGGTTCAGCGCCGCCATCTTGACCGGGTCCGGCCAGATCCGCATCGCGTATTCGGCGCCCCAGAACTGCACCTTGCCGACGCCGTCGACGCGCCGCAGCGCCTGCACGACGTTCGCCGACGCGTATTCGCCGAGCTGCACCGCCGACAGCCGCCCGTCCTCCGACGTGAGCGACACGACGAGCTGGATGTTGTCGGCCGCCTTCTCGACCGAGATGCCGTCGCGCCGCACGGGCTCGGGCAGCCGCGCCTCGACGGTCTTCAGGCGGTTCTGCACGTCGACGGCCGCGAGATCGGCGCTCACGCCCTGCTTGAACGTGAGGTACAGCGACGCCTGGCCGGCGCTGCTCGTCGCCGACGTATACAGCAGGCCGGGCACGCCGTTCATCTCGCGCTCGATCACGGCCGTGACCGATTCCTCGACGACCTGCGCGGACGCGCCCGGATATGTCGCGTAAATGCTGACGACGGGCGGCGCGATGTCCGGATACTGCGCGACGGGCAGCGCGCGGATCGCGAAGACGCCGCCCATCATGATGAATAGCGAGATCACCCAGGCGAACACCGGGCGATCGATGAAGAAACGAGCCATGATCGTGTCGTGCTTGTCAGGTTTGGCGCTTCGCGGGCGCGCCCGCCGCGGCCGGCTGCGACGCCGGTTGCGCGGGCGCGCCGCGCTCGACCGCCTTCACGGTCGCGCCTGCTTCGAATTGCGCGGCGTCGTCGACGACGACGCGCTCGCCGCCCGCGAGCCCGCGCGTGACGATCCAGTCGCGGCCTTTCATCTGCTCGGCCTCGACCGTCACGTCGCGTATCTTTCCGTTGTCGCCGACCACCTTGACGGTCGCGCTGTCGGCCGCGCGCAGGAGCGCGTCGCGCGGCACGAGGATCGCGTCGCGCGCGATCGCGCGATCGAGCGTGATCCGCACGTACGCGCCCGGCAGCAGCTCGCGCTCCGGATTCGGGAAGAGCGCGCGCATCGCCACCGTGTCGGTGGACGGATCGACCGCGAGATCCGCGAACAGCAGCTTGCCCTTGCGCGCATACGCGCTGCCGTCCGGGCGCACGAGCGTCACCTCGACGTCGCGCTGCGCGATGCCCGCCGCGCGCCCGCTCCTCACCGCGCGCCGCAGCGATTCCACGTCGGCGGCCGGCTGCGAGAAGTTCACGTAGATCGGATCGAGCTGCTCGACGGTCGTGAGCGGCGTCGCCTGATCCTGGCCGACGAGCGCGCCTTCCGTGACGAGCGCGCGGCGCGCGCGGCCGTCGATCGGCGACGTGACGGTCGCGTAGTCGAGCTCGAGCTGCGCGCGCGCGAGCTCCGCGCGCGCCGACGCGACGGCGGCCTTCGCCTGCCGCTCGTCGGCGAGCGCCTCGGTGTGGTCGCGCTCGCTCACCGCGCGGTCGCGCACGAGCTCGTCGTAGCGGCGGCGCTTGTCGAGCGCCGCGAGATGCGCGGCCTGCGCCTTGTCGAGCGCGCCCGCGGCCGCGTCGCGCGCCGCCTTGAACGGCGCGGGATCGATCTTGAAGAGCACCGCGCCGCGCTTCACTTCCTGCCCTTCTTCATACGTGCGCGCGGTCACGATGCCCGCGACGCGCGCGCGCACCTCCGCCTGCCGGTATGCGTCGAGCCGGCCCGGCAATTCGACCGTGAGCGGCACCGACGTCTTCTTCACCGTGACGACGCTCGCCTCGCGCGGCGCGGCTGCCTCGTCGCCGCTTTCGCGCTTGCCGCAGCCGGCCGCGATGAACGCCGCGGCGGCGAGCGCCGCCCACCTGCGACGCGTGCGTGCCCATTCGTATGTCATTGTTTTCCTCGCGATTCGCTCGGCCCGGGACAAATCGGGGCCGGTCAGGGCGATCGATTATAATCAGTCACGACTGATTAAATAATGTCGCTTGATAGGATGTCGTAATAAAGCGACAAACAATCGAAAGAAAGGGAGAATCGACCCACATGGCCCGCAAGACGCGCGAAGAATCGTTGAACACGAAGAACCGAATCCTCGACGCCGCCGAGCTCGTGCTGCTCGAGAAAGGCGTCGGCCAGACCGCGATGGCCGACATCGCGGAGGCGGCCGGGATGTCGCGCGGCGCCGTCTACGGGCACTTCAAAGGCAAGACCGAGGTGTGCGTCGCGATGTGCGACCGCGCGTTCTCGCGCGCGGTCGAGGGCTTCGAGCTGTCCGACGAGCGGCCCGCGCTCGCGACGCTGCGCTTCGCCGCGTCGCACTACCTGCATCAATGCGGCGAGCCGGGCTCGATGCAGCGCGTGCTCGAGATCCTCTACATGAAGTGCGAGCAGAGCGAGGAAAATGCGCCGCTGCTGCGCCGGCGCGCGCTCTACGAATTGCAGGCGCTGCGGATCACGAAGGCGCTGCTGCGCCGCGCGGTCGGCGCGGGCGAACTCGACGCGTCGCTCGACGTGCATCTCGCGGGCGTCTATTTGCTGTCGCTGCTCGAAGGCATCTTCGGCTCGATGATCTGGACGACGCGGCTGCGCGGCGACCGCTGGGACGATGCCGAAGCGATGCTCGACGCGGGCGTCGACGCGCTGCGCGTGTCGCCCGCGCTGCGCGTCGCCGAAGATTGCATGGCGCGCACGGCCGCGCGCTGAGCGTGCATGCCGCGCATCGACAGTCGGGCCCCTTTATAAAGTCGTCAAGACTGCGGAACAATTGCGCGCGCGCGGCGGTCACTCTAGCTGGTGTCGATTCTTCATATGGGTTTGAACCCTCGGAATTCGAATCGCCGTTCGGAGCGGACATGGTCCGCGTCGTTGGGCCGAGCGGCGCGCAGCGGGGCGCGGTCCGGTCGTGATCGCGCCCCGCTGCGTTGAACGCCCTGGCGCTGCCGGCCCGCCCCGACGCGTGCCTCGCCGCAGCCGCCGCCCACACCCTTTCGTTCGAACTGCCTTTTTCAAGGATGTGGACACCCTTGGCCAAGCCAATCGCGCATACCGTTTTCGTTTCTTCCGACGATCCCGCGTCCGTCGCCGGATCGCCGGCGCAAGCCGCCTCTGCCCGATCGCTCAGACGCAAGCTGCCCACGGCGAGCGCGCTCGGCGCGCTGATCGCGTTCGGTCTCGCGGCGCTGCCCGCCGTGTCGAAGCCGCCCGATTCGTCGACCGCGAACGCCGCGCGCGCGCCGCAGCGCGTGTTCGCCGACGCGCCGTTTCCGAGCGCGCAGCGCTTCGTCACGGGCGAGCTCGAACGCGTGATCGGCGAGCAAAGCCCGCCCGACGCGCCGCTGCGAACGCTCGCCGCGCAAACCGCTGCGTCGGCCGCCGCCCCGATGCCCGGCCAAGCGCCGCCCGGCCTCTTCGCGCCGCTCGCCGAGCACCGCAACGAGCTGCTCGGCTACGGCAGCCGCGCGTTCTCGCTCGCCGATTCGGTGCTCGCGCCGATCGACAGCGGCGTGCGCGCCGGGCCGATCGAGCAGTCGCTCGCCGACACCCTCAATCGGATCGACATCCCGCCCGAAGTGCGGATACAGATCGGCGACCTGATCGCCGACCGCGTGCAGTCGCACGCGAACGCGCAGCCGGGCGACCGCTACCGGATCGCGTTCGACCCCGCATCGGCCAAGCCGCGCGTGACGGCGCTCGAGCTGCGCGTCGCGGGCCGCCGCTTCGGCGCGGTCTGGTTCAAGGCGCCCGGCGCGGCGAGCGGCGCGTACTACGCGTTCGACGGCGCGCCGCTCGACGCGCCCGCGCTCACGATACCCGTCGTCAGCACGCGCATCAGCTCGTACTTCGGCGAGCGCATCCATCCGTTGTCGCACATCCTGCAGATGCACACGGGCGTCGATCTCGCCGCGCCGGCCGGTACGCGCGTGAACGCCGCGTCGGCGGGCGTCGTGTCGTTCGTCGGCTACGATCCGGGCGGCTACGGCAAGTACGTCGTGATCGATCATCCGGATCGCACGTCGACCTACTACGCGCACCTGTCGGCGTTCGCGCCGGGGCTCGAGGCCGGGATGACGGTCGCGCAGGGCCAGCGAATCGGCGCGGTCGGCGCGACGGGCGCGGCGACGGGCCCGCATCTGCACTTCGAGGTGCGCGTCGACAATCAGCCGGTCGATCCGCTCGTCGCGCTCGCCGACGCGCAGAACACGCTGTCGGCGATGCAGCTCGACGCGTTCCGCCGCGTCGCGAGCGAGGCGCGCTTCCGGCTCGCGTCGAGCGACGCGCGGCCGCTCGGCTTCGCGCAGATCGACGCGCCGCTGTGGGCCGAGTTCGCGACCGATTCGTCGACGCTGCGCGCGATCTTCAACACGCATTACGCGTCGTCGTGACGATGCGGTAGCGTGCAAAACCCCGCGTGCGCCGGCACGCGGGATCTCGATTCGCGCGGCGCGACGCGACGCATTCGGCTACGCCTCGCGGCCGCCGCGAAAAGCTCGTCGCCAGGCGCATGCGTCGCCGTGACCGGCGTCGTGGGCGTCGCACGCGCCGTCGATGTCGACGCATCGAGCTCGATGCGTCGCTGGCGGCGCCTACGCCGGACACGCCGCGCGCGTCGAATGCGTCGAATGGGTCGAATGGGTCGAATGGGTCGAATGGGTCGAATGCGTCGAATGGGTCGAATGGATGCATACGTGCATGCGTCGAGCTCCATCGCGCCGCTCGCCAAGACGACGCGCCCCTGCCCTCCCGCGCCTTTCGTCGAGCTGCGGCGCAGCCGCGACGCTACCTCGGCCCGCTCGATGCCGGCTGCGCGGCGCCCGCATGCGGCGCTTCGCCGCCGCGCGGCGAAGCGCGCCGGTTGCGCGCGAGCAGCCACGTCGCCGCGACGTCGAGCGCGGTGCAGAGAATCAGATAGATGACGCCGACGAACAGGAAGATCTGCGCGGGATACACCATCAGCCGGTTGTTGACCTGCGTCGCGACGAACGACAGCTCCGGCACGCCGACGATGTAGGCGAGCGACGTGTCCTTCACGAGCGACACCCACTGGTTGACGAACGACGGCGTCATGATCTGCGCCGCCTGCGGCAGCAGCACGTGGCGCACCGTTTGCCAGCGCGTGAGCCCGAGCGACAGCCCCGCCTGCCACTGCCCGTCGCCCGCCGCGCGAATGCCCGCGTGCACCGAGTGCGCGAGATATGCACCGCCGACGAGCGACAGCGCGCACACGACGGCCGCGAGCCCCGGCACGTCGGCGTGCAGCAACACGGGCAGCAGGAAGTACGTCCAGAAAATCAGCATCAGCACCGGAATCGCGCGGAAAAAGCCGATCACGACGACGAGCACGCCGCGCAGCGCGCCCGTCGCGAGCGCGAGCGCGACGCCCCCCGCGACGCCGAGCACGGCCGACGCGAGCGCCGATGCGAGCGCGAGCGCGAGCGACAGCGCCGCGCCGCCGAGCGGGCCGTCCGGAAACGCGCCGACGAGCAGGTACGGCAGATTGTTCGCGAGTATCGACAGATCCATCGTCAGCGCCCCGTGAACGTGCGATCGCGACGCCGGACCATCCACTGCGCGAACGCTTCGACGGCCGCGATCGCCGCGACGTACAGCACGGTCGACACGCCGAACGCGGCGAACGTCCGGAAGGTCTCGGTCTCGACCTGCCGCGACGCGTACGACAGCTCGGCGACGCCGATCGCCATCGTCAGCGACGAGTTCTTGATGAGGTTCATGTATTGCCCGAAGAGCGGCGGCAGCGCGATTCGCACCGCCTGCGGCAGCACGACGAAGCGCAACGTCTGCAGCGGCGAAAGGCCGAGCGCGCTCGCCGCGTGATACTGCCCGGCGGGCACGCCGCGCAGCCCCGCATGAAACTCCTCGGCGACGAACGCGCTCGTGTAGCAACTGAGGCCGACCCAGCCGGCGACGAATTCGAACGACGGCCAACGCAGCTCCACGCCGCCCGCCGCGATCGCGTGGCGCGCGTTCAGCCAGGCCATCAGCGGCTCCGGCAGCAGCGACGCGACGCCGAAATACCAGAACAGCAATTGCACGACGAGCGGCGTGTTGCGAAACGCGACGACGTAAGCGGCCGCCGCGCGCCGCGGCCACGCGCGCCTCGCATGCCGCGCGATCGCGAGCGCGAAGCCCGCGAACGTCGCCGTGACCGCCGCCGCGAGCGACAGGCCGAGCGTCAGCAGGAAACCCTGCCACAACCACATCAGATACTTCGGAGCGAGCCAGGCGTCCATCTTGTCTGCTTCGGGCCGCCGGCGAGGCGGCCGCATGTTGCGTGTCGGGTGAGGCGCCGGCCGCGCGCGATCGCGCACGGATCATGCACGATTCGATTGCGGGCCGCGTGCGGTTTGCATGCGGCCCGCGCCGGGCTCCGCGCGACGCCGGATGCGCGCGTCTTGCGCACGCCCGGCTTCGCGCGCGAGAGCGTCGGGCGCGGATCGCGCGCGCGCTCAGCTCTTGTCGCCGATCTTGAAGATCCGCGTGAGCGGCGTCTTCGTGCCCGGCCCGAACCATGCGTCGTAGATCCGGCCCGCGCGACCGTTCGCCTCGAGGTCCTTCAGCGCGCCGTTGACGAACGCGACGAGCCGCGTCTCGCCCTTCGGCACGCCGACGCCCATGTAGTCGTTCGAGATCGTAAACGCCGGAATCTCATAGTTCTGCTTGTCCGGCACGTTCGCGAGCAGGCCGATCAGCTTCGGGCCGTCCTGCGTGATCGCCTGCACGTTGCCCGCGCGCAGCGCGGCGAACGCGAACGGCGTGTCGTCGTACGCGACGATCGTCGCCTTCGGATACTTCTCGCGCAGCGTGACTTCGTTCGTCGTGCCCTTGTCCGCGCCGATGCGCAGGCTGCTCAACTGGTCGGCCGATTTCAGCGCGCCCTTCTTCGCGAGGAACTGCTGGCCCGACGCGAAATACGGAATGCTGAAGTCGACCTGCTTCGCGCGCTCGTCGGTGATCGTGAAGTTCGCGAGCACGAGATCGACCTTGCCCGACGTCAGGAACGGAATGCGATTCGCGGGATTGGTCGGCTGCAGTTTCAGCTTGACGCCGAGCTTGTCGGCGAGCGCCTGCGCGTAGTCGACGTCGAGGCCGACGATCCGGTTCGTCTTCGGATCGACGAAGCCGAACGGCGGGTTGCTGTCGAACGTCGCGACGCGCAGCACGCCGGCTTTCTTGATGTCGTCGAGACGGTCCGCGTGCGCGGCCGCATGCGCGGCGACGAGCGACAAACCGATGAGCCAGGTAGCGAGTGGCTTGAGTTTCATTGGCGCGTTTCTCTTGTTCTAGGAAGGTGCCGGCGCGACGCGTCCGGCCGGATGAGCGACGCAGCGCGACGCGCTGCGAGTTCGTCACCGTATCAGTGCATGCACCATTTTCGAACCAAGAAATGCTGCTGAACTCAGCAGTTTTCGTGCTATCGCATGCGCACGCGACATCCGAGGCGGCGCGTTCGCGCCGGGCCCGCGCGGCGCGGCGACAGGCGTGGCCGCTCGATCACGCCAATCCGCGCGCCCACCCGCGCACCAATCCGCGGGCCGGCCCGCGCCGCGCTCAATACGCGAGACGCGGCGCGACGTACGCGCCGTACGCGGGCCCGACGCCGCCCGCGCTCGCCGGAATCCGGTAGCCGCCGACGAAGTGGCCGGTCACCGCCTTGATGTTCGCGCCGTCCGACGCGTCGATGTGGAACGCGGCGAACGCGACGACGGGCACGTAAGTCTTGCTGCTGATCTGCGTGGCCACCGGCACGACGACCGTCGCGCCGACCGGCACGTCGTAATAGAGCGCGGTCTTCACGCCGGGCTCGATCCAGATGGCGTCGCCGATCGAAAGCGGCGTCGGATTGCCGTTCGCCATCAGTGCGCGAACGGTCGGCACGTCGTTCGCGTTGACGAGAAACGACGTCCACTGCCCGGCATAGCAGGTGCCGCCGTATGTCTGGCCGTTGCCGACCTGGAACTCGTACGGCGCGCCCGTCGTCGGATCGACGCTCGGCGCGCCCGTCTGCGCGTTCCAGTACTGATCGAGCACGCACCGGTCGATGACCATCGGAAAGAGTCCGCCCGCGCCGACCGTCGACGGCGCTGCGGCGACCGCGACCGCCGTCGCCGCGGCGGGCGTGCCGACGAGGCCGAGGAAGCCGCCCATCAGCAGCGCGAGCGGCCCGCCGTTCTGGTCCGCCGCGCGCGTGACGGTCGTCTGCACGGCCGGCGCGTCGTACGCGCCGGGCACGAGCGTCGTGGGCTCGAGGCCGGCGGGCGTGCCCGTCAGGTTCCAGTAGCCCGTCTGCACGACGCCGACCGACAGCGTCGCGCCGTCGGCGGCGTTCAGCGGCAGCGCCGCGCTCGCCGCGCTCGCGGCGGCGGCCCATGCGGGCGCGCCCGGGCTCGACGAGAGCGACGCGGCGCCGGCGAGCGCGGCCGCGTCCGCCGCGTTCTGCAGTTCGTTGCGCGCGGCGGCGACGCGCGGCAAGTCGATCGCGAACGCGCCGAAGAGCAGCAGCACCGGCAGGAACAGCAGGAACCACAGCACGACGGAACCGCGCTCGCGGCGGCGCGCGGCGGCGCGACGCTCATTCATAGTTCATCACCGTCACGGCCGTCAGCGTGATCGGGCCCGTCAGCGAGCTCAGCGCCGAGCCGAGCACGAGGCCCTGATACGTGTAGCTCACGGTCACTTTCAGCGGGCTGCCGGGCGACGTGCCGGCCGACTGGTCGACGGCGACGACGGGCGCGCCGACCGTGCCGCCGCTCACGAGACTGCCTTGCGCGTACGACAGCGCGACGTTCTCGATGTCGGCCGCGGCCAGCTGCGGCACGCGCACGACGACGCCCGCGCGCGCGGCCTCGCGGCTCGCGTTGGTGATCACCGCCTTGTCGCAGAGAAGCAGGCTCGTGTCGACGATGCCGAACAGCACGAGCATCATGAACGGAAACGCCAGCACGAATTCGAGCGACACCACGCCGCGCTCGTCGTGCGCGAGGCGGGCCACGCGTGTCATTTGACGGCCTCCGCGCGAACGGGCGCGCGCCCGGCGTCGGCGACTGCGTCGGCAGCCGCGCCGTTTGCGCGGGCGCCGCCGGTCGCCCGCGCAGCGGCGGTCGCGCCGGCTTCGCCGGTCGCCGCTGTCGCCGCCGCGTCTGTGCCTGCCGCTGTAGCCCCCGTAGCCCCTGTAGCCCCCGTAGCCCCGGTCGTCGCGGCTGCCGCGCGCCGCTCGCGCACGTTGCGATAGAAGCGCAAGTTGTCCTCCGCCGACGCCGCCGGCAAATCGTGAACGAGAATGCGCTTCGCGGCCGCGTCGTTGCCGAGCATCCCGTACGCGAGTGCGAGATCCTCGCGCGCCTGCGCGGGCGCGTTCGGCAGCCCCGCGACGTCGAGCAGCACGTTCGCGCCTTCGCGCGCGCGATTCGCGAGCACGAGCGACAGGCCGAGATCGGTCCTGAGCGCCTGCGCGTCCGGATGGCGCGCGAGCGTCGCGCGATAGACGCGCTGCGCGTCGTCGTGCCGCCCCTGCAGATCCAGCACCGTGCCGAGGCCGGCGGCTGCCGCGATGTTCTCCGGATGCGCGCCGTGGAGCTTCGCGTAGCGCGCGAGCGCGTCGTCGAGACGGCGCTCGCGCAGCGCGACGCGCGCCAAGCCGAGCTGCGCGCGCGGATCGTCCGGCGCGGCTGCGGCGGCACCCGCGTACAGCACGCCGGCGCGCGCGAAGTCGCCCGTCTGGTACATCGCGTCGCCGAGCCCGACCTGCGCGGGCAGCGAACGCGGGTCGGCCTTCAGCGCGCGCTCGAAGAGCGTCGCCGCGAGCTCCGTGTTGCCGGCCGCGAGCGCGCTCTCGGCGACCGTCAGATCGCTGTCGCCGAGCGTGCCGCGCTGCGACATCAGCGGCCGCGGCTGTAACGCGCCATGGCTCGCGCAGCCCGCGAGCAGCGCCGCGCAAAAGAGCACGAGCGGCATCGCGCGGCGGATGCGGCCCGCGCGCCCCATGTGCGCGCCGCGCCCCTTAGTCCCCTCAGGCCCCTCAAGCTCCCCACGCTTTCCGTGCCGTCCGCGCCCGATGCGCGGCGCCGTGCATGCGCGATCGCATGCGTCGTCGAAATGTCGCTCGTTCATTTGTGGAACACCGCTATCAGTCGAATCACCGCCGGCCCCGCCGCGATCAATGCGACGGTCGGCATCACGAACAGCATCATCGGCAGCGTCATCTTCGGCGCGAGCTTCGCCGCCTTTTCCTCGAGCGCGATCATCTGCATCGCGCGCTCCGTGCGCGACAGCATCCGCAGCGACTGCGTGATCGGCGTGCCGTACTGCTGCGACTGCACGAGCGTCGTCACGAGCGCGCGCATCGACGGCAGGCCGATCCGCGCGGCCATCGCGTTGAGCGCGAACGCCGCGTCGCCGCCGATCTGCAGCTCGTCCGCGCAAACCGAGAATTCGTCGGCGAGCGGCGGGCAGATCGCCTTCAGCTCGGATGCGACGCGCCGCACCGCGACCGCGAGGCTGTTGCCCGCGTTCGTGCAGATCACGAGCAGATCGAGCGCGTCGGGCAGATACGCGGCGATCGTCTTCTGGCGGCGCGCAACCGCGAAGCCGAGCGCATGCTCGGGCAGCATCATGCCGATCACGAACGCGCCCGCCATCATCAGCGCGCGCAGCACGAAGTAGTCGCCGACGCGCGGCACGTGCGCGCCGACGACGAGCGCGGCGAGCCCCGCGCTCGCGCCGACGACGAGCTTGAGCCCCGCCATCACCGACACCGCGCGGCGTTCGCGAAACCCCGCGTTCGCGAGCCGCGCGGCGAGCTTCATCCGCTGCGTCGCATCGACGACGGGCACGCGCTCGCCGAGCGACGCGACCCGTTGCGCGACGCGCCGCGGCACGCTGCGCGCGCCGTCGCCGGCGCTCGCGTAGACGGCCGACGCGCGCGCGGCGCTCGAGCGCGCGCGCTGCGCGACGCGCCTGCGCATCGCGACGTCGCGCGCGAGCAGCCACGCGAGCAGCGCCGCGGCGGCGGCGAGCGCAACGAGGACGGCGATCGACAGCGCGGCGGGGTTCATCGCGACGTATCCAGGTTGGCGATCTTGCGAATCATCGCGAGACCGATCGTGAGCAGCACGGCGGCGAGGATCAGCATCTTGTGCCCCGCGCGCGTGTCGAACAGCAATGCGACGTACGGCCGATTGACGACGAACAGGAACGCGGCGATCGCGAACGGCACGGCCGCGATGATCTTGCTCGCGATGCGCCCTTCCGCCGTCAGCGCGCGCGTCTTCATCCGGATGTCGCGGCGCG
Source organism: Burkholderia sp. ABCPW 111 (assembly GCF_000773065.1). Taxonomy (NCBI): domain Bacteria; kingdom Pseudomonadati; phylum Pseudomonadota; class Betaproteobacteria; order Burkholderiales; family Burkholderiaceae; genus Burkholderia; species Burkholderia sp. ABCPW 111. Next base: position 227,646 of record NZ_JPWT01000001.1, read on the forward strand.
TGCGGATGATGCCGGACAGGTTCTCGAGCGTCTCCGTCAGGTTGCCGCCCGTCTCGCGCTGCAGCACGAGGCACACGCCGAAGAACGAAAAGTCGGCGAGCTGCAGGCGCTCGGCCTGCCGCTCGAGCACATCCTTCAGATCCGCGCCGACGTGCAGCGCATCGCCCATCGCGCGGAACGTCGCGCGCACGGGCTCCTCGCTTTCGCGGCCCGCGGTGCCGATCGCCTGCGCGACCGGAATGCCCGCGCGCACCGCGCGGATGATGAGATCGAGCGTGTCCGGAAACACCGCGAGGAAACGCTGCTTGAAGCGCGCGATCAGGATTCGGTAGACGGCGCGCGCCGCGCCGGCCGCGAGCGACGCCGCGATCGCGACGCGCAGCCACGGCGCGGCGCCCGCGAGCGACGCGCCGATGAAGCCGGCGAGCGCCGCGAGCGCGGCCGCGATCGCGATCGCGCGCATGCCGCCGCTGCCCGCCGCGGTGCGCACGCGCTCGCCGCGCGCGCGCAGCCACGCGCGCAACACGCCGTCATCGCCGTCGCCGTGGGTGCGGGTGAACAGCTGCAAGCCGACGCGCGCCGCCTGCGCGGGCCGCGCCGCTGCGCGCGGATCGCGCAGCGCGTCGACGCGCGAGCGCACGCGCGCGGCGGGCCGCCGGCGCGCGAGATCGCGCAGCGCGCGCGCGATGAAGCCCGCGACGACGATCGCGAAGAACGCGCCGACGGCGACGACGTCCGCCGCGCTCACGGCTGCAACGCGCCGAGCAGCGCGCCCTCGAGCCCGTAATACGCGGCGCGCTGCGCGAACGCCGGACGCAGCGACGACGATTCGAACATGCCGTGCACCTGCTCCTGGAACGCGCTCGCGTCGTAGCGGAACGCGAACAGATCCTGCGTGATCACGACGTCGCCCTCCATCCCGGCGATCTCGGTCACGCGCGTGACGCGCCGCACGCCGTCGCGCATCCGCTCGATCTGCAGGATCATGTGCACCGCGCTCGCGATCTGGCGGCGGATCGACATGAGCGGCAGGTTGCCGTTGGCCATCATCACCATGCTTTCGAGGCGCGTGATCGCGTCGCGCGGCGTGTTCGCGTGGATCGTCGTCATCGAGCCGTCGTGGCCCGTGTTCATCGCCTGCAGCACGTCGAACGCCTCGGGGCCGCGCGTCTCGCCGAGGATGATCCGGTCGGGGCGCATGCGCAGCGCGTTGCGCACGAGATCGCGCTGCGACACGCCGCCCAGCCCCTCGCTGTTTTCCGGGCGGGTCTCGAGGCTCACGACGTGCGGCTGCTGCAACTGCAGCTCGGCCGCGTCCTCGATCGTCACGATGCGCTCGTGCGAATCGATGAAGTGCGACAGCGCGTTGAGCAGCGTCGTCTTGCCCGAGCCCGTTCCGCCCGAGATCACGATGTTGAGGCGGCACGCGCTCGCGATCTTCAGCACCTCGACCATCGGCTGCGACAGGTTGCCCTGCTGCGCCATCCGCGCGAGCGTGATGTTGCGCTTCGCGAACTTGCGGATCGAGATCGACGCGCCGCGAATCGCGATCGGCGGCAGCACGACGTTCACGCGGCTGCCGTCCGCGAGCCGCGCGTCGACCATCGGGCTGCTCTCGTCGACGCGCCGCCCGACCGCCGCGGCGATGCGCTGCGCGACGTTGATCACGTGTGCGTTGTCGCGAAACTTGAGCGGCGTGAGCTCGAGCTTGCCCGCGCGCTCGACGTACACCTGATCGGGCCCGTTCACGAGAATGTCGGTCACGCGCTCGTCCGCGAGGAGCGGCTCGATCGGGCCGACGCCGAACATGTCGTTGAGGATCTCGTCGACGATGAGCGCCTGCTCGGCGAGCGTCACGGTGAGGCGCTCGCGCGCGATCACGTCGGCGGCCGTCTGCTCGATGCCTTCGCGCACCTCCGCGCGCGACATCATCAGCGCGGCCGACATGTTCATCGACGAGAACACGACCGCGCGGATCGTCTTGAACGTCTCCGAGCGGATCAGCGCCTCGTGGCGGTCTTGCGCGTGACCGTCGCGATCGTCGTGATCGTCGTGATCGTCGCGATGGTCGCGATGGTCGACATTGCCGGCATTGCCGCGATCGTCACGCGGCGCAGGCGGGGCCGCGGGCGGCGCGCCGCTTCCCTGCCGCGCGTCGGCGGGCGAATTCGCGCGCGGCGCGCGGGCCTCGTCTTGTGCGTGCGACCGGCCGCCGGCGTCGGCCGTCGTCGCGTCGGCCCAGGCGCCGGGCGCGGCGGCGTCCGCGAACTCGCGCGCGTCGCGGCCCGCGCCGGGAACGAACGAAGACGAAACGCGCCGGCCGAACATCACCGCCTCCCGCGCGCGCCGGCGAGCCGCGCGTACCACGGCCGGCGTTCGGCGGGCGCCGCATCCGCGCCCGTCAGCCCTTGCGCGAGCGCGACGATGCCGGCCGCGAACGCACCGCCGCGCGCCGCGTCGAGCGCCGCGCCGAGGTTCTCCGCGACGGCGAGCGTCTGCGGCTCGTACGGCAGCTCGAGCATCGACGCGCGCCCGACCGCGCGCGCGAAATCGGCCGCCTCGACGCGACCGCGCACCGGTTGCTGCGCGTTGTTGAGAATCAGCGACGCGTGCGCGCCGCCGTCGCGGGCCTCCGCATGGCGCAACAGCCGGGCCGCCTCGCGCGCCGCATGCACCGAGCGGTCGGCGACGATGTAGACGTTCGCGCACGCGGCGAGCGCGTCGTCGACGAGCCGCCCCGCGCGTTCCGGCAGGTCGAGCAGCACGTAATGGAACTGATGCCTGAGCGCGCCGACGAGCCCCGCGATCGCGCCCGCGCGCAGCGGCGGCTCGCTGTCGTACGGCAGCTCGGCCGACAGCACGAACAGCCGGTCGCTCTGCGCGACCATCGCCTGGTTGATCAGTTGCGCATCGAGCCGCTGCGGATTCTGCAGCAGCTCGACGAGCCCCTGGTTGCTGACGACGCCGAACATCGAGCACGCCGCGCCGCCGTGGCAGTCGAGATCGACATACGCGACGCGGCGGCGCGTGCGCTCCGCGAGATGGCGCGCGAGCGAGACCGCGATGCTCGTCACGCCGACGCCGCCGCGCGCGCCGACGAAGCCGATCGCCTTGCCCGTGCGCGCGGCCGCGCCCGGATCGGCCGCGCTCAGCGCGCGATGCACGAGCTCGACGGTCAGCGGCTTGACGAGATAGTCGCGCACGCCGACGCGCAGCATGTTGCGGAACAGGCCGACGTCGTTGTGCTCGCCGACCACGATCACGTTCACCGACGGATCGCAGACGTCGGCGAGCCGCGCGAGATCGGACAGCGGCATCGCCGCGCCCGACACGTCGACGATCAGGTGCTGCGGCCCGTGCGCGAGATCGCGCATCAGCGCGATCGCGTCGTCGATCGAACCGCGCGCGACGTGCGCGCCCGCCATCGCCTGATCAACGATCAGATTGCGGATCACTTCGTCGCTTGCCGGGTCGGCGACGATCGCGATCAGGCGCGCGCCGCTCGCCGCCGCGCGCAGGTCTTTCGCGCGCGACGCGCCGCTCATCAGGTCGAATGCGCCCATCTCGCCTCCGTCAATGCGTGACGGCGGTGGTCGTCGACGTCGCGTTGAGCGGCGTCGTCCGGCCTTCGTCGTAGCGGCGCACCGCGCTCGCGCCGAGCGCCGCGTCCGCGCCCGCGTAAGGCAGCGGCGCGACGAGATCGGCGGGGCGCGCGAGCATCGCCGCGAGGTTGCCGTAGGTCGCGCAGCCGAAGCTCACGCCGGGCCGCGCGCGGCCCGCGTCGATCATCTGCGAGCGCTGCTCGAGCGCCGCGCAGTCGGGCGCGCGCGCGAGCCCGGTGCGCGCGTCGTAGCCGATCGCCGACGCGTCCGGCATCCCGTACGGCGGATGGCCGGACATGCAGCCGGCGAGCGCCGCGAGCGCCGCCGCCGCGCACGCCGCCGCCGCTCGGCGAGCGCGGTGCGCGCCGTGTGCGCCGTGCGCGCGGCGGCGCGGCTTGGGTTCCGATCGAATCGCCATCGAATGCCTCCGTGAAACGCTGTCTTGCGGCGTCAGTAGACGAATCCCGCCGGTCCCGCGAGCCGCGGCGCGTCGCCGCCGAGCGGATCGATGCCGAGCGAGCGTTGCAGCACGAACTCGATATCGCTGCTCGGCCGCGTGACGTCGTCGAGCGCGTCGCGCAGCTCGCCCGGATTCGCGGGCTGCACGATGTACGGCGTAACGATCACGACCACTTCCGTCTTGTCGTTCAGATAATTGCGCGACGAGAACAGCTTGCCGAGCACCGGCAGCCGCGAGAGCCCCGGCAGCTCGGCGAGCACGTCGCTGCTCTTGCTCTGCAGCAGCCCGCCGATCGCGAAGCTCTGCCCGCTCGACAGCTCGACCGTCGTGTCGACGCGCCGCACCGTGAGCGCCGGCACCTTGACGCTGCCCGTCGTCACGCTGTTGGTCGGATCGATTTCGCTCACTTCCGGGCGCACCTTGAGGCTGATCCGGTTGTCGGCGAGCACGGTCGGCGTGAAGTCGAGCGACACGCCGTAGGGCTTGAACTGGATCGTGATCGCGCCCGTCGTGTCCTGCGCGACCGGAACCGGGAACTCGCCGCCCGCGAGAAAGCTCGCGGTCTGGCCGGAGATCGCGGTCAGGTTCGGCTCGGCGAGCATCGTGATGAGGCCCTCCTGGTCGAGCGCGTCGAGCACGCCGTCGATCGAGTAGCGCGACGTGTGAAAGCCGCCCAGCACCGAGAACGCGCCCGACGGCGACAGATCGAACGCCTTCGACGTCGTGTCGAACAGCGTGCGGCCGTTGAACAGCCCGCCGACGAAATTGCCGCTCGAGCCGAGCGCGCTCCAGTTGATGCCGAGCTGCTGCGTGACGTTGCGGTCGACCTCGGTGATCCGCACGCGCAGATGCACCTGAATCGGCCTCTCGAGCGCCAGCCGGTTCACGAGCGATTCCTGCTGGCGCAGATAAGGCTTGAGCGTCTCCACCACGGCGTCCGCGTCGGATGCGCTCGGCACGCGGCCGCTCACCATCAGCGAGCCCGGCGCGCCCGCGAGCGTCAGATGCAGTTGCGGGAAGCGCGCGTCGAGGATGCGCTGCAGCGACGGCGTGTCGACGTCGACGACGACGGTCTCGCGCAGGATCGTCCGGTTGTTCGCGCCGAGCGCGAAGAGCGTCGTCGTGCCGGCCTTCTTGCCGAGCACGAACACGGCCTGCGACGTCGGCACGTGCACGTCGGCGACGTCCGGGTCCGCGACGAACACCGCAACCGCGGGCTCCGGCAGCTTCACCATCTCGCCGCCGCCCGCGGGCACGGCGAGCACGCGCGCGGGCTCGGCCGCGCGCGCGGGCCGAAGCGCGGCGCTCGTGCAGAGCGCCGCGGCGAGCCATAACAGCGCGGCGGCCGCATTGCGTCGTCGCGCGTGCGTGCGCGTTCGCGCACGCAGCGCGTGCGGCGCCGCCGAAGCCGTTTGCCGCACGCCGATCGCGTCGATCACACTCATCATTTCGATTCGCCCTCCTGATCGATCGACACTTTCATGCCGCCGGACGCGCGCCGCCCGACGGGCTCGCCGCGCCCGGCAGCGGCGGCAGCGTCGGGATCGGCGGTGTGCCGCTCGGCAGCGGCGCGCCCGCGCCGGCGCCCGCCGCGTCGCCCTGCTTCGAGCCGCGATAGACGAGCACCTGCCGCTCGCCCCCCGCATGCGCGGCGCCGATGCGGCGCGGCAGCGCGGGCGTCGCGGTGGGCGGCTCGGCGCGCAGCGCGCGCGACACGTCGCCCGCCCACACGGGCGGCGCGGGCGGCTCGGGCGACGGCGCGGCGCCCGCGCCGCGATCGGCCGTCGCGAAGCTGCGCAACGCGAGCGACAGCGCCCCCAGATGCGCGCCGACCGCGACCACCTGCGCATCGTGCGAGCTCACCTCGAACGTCACCGTGCGCGCACGCGTGTTCGGCTGCGCGGCGTCGTCCTTCGGACGCTGGAACGCGGAGCCCACCGCGAGCACGCGCACGCGCGCGACGATCGTCTCCGACTCGACCGCGCGCTCCGGGGCGACGCTCGCGCCGCCCGGCGCGGCGAGCTGCTGCGTGAGCAGCACGTCGACGTAGTCGCCCGGTTGAATGAGGCCCGCATTGCCCGACACGTCGTCGATCGCGACCGAGATCGCACGCATGCCGGGCTTGAGCGCGGCCGCGAGAAACCCGGGCGCGCTCGGCGAAATCACGTCGGCGGGGCCGAGTGGCGCACCCGCGCGCGCCGGATGGCGCAGCAGATCGCCCTTCAGATCGCCCGTGGCCGCCGCGCTCGCACCGGCGGCCGCGCTCGCGCCGTTGCCGCGCGCATCGCCGTCGATCAGCGCGCCGGCGGGCGCCTCGCCGCGGGCCATCGTCTTCCAGCCGAGATCGGCGTCGCGCAGCAGCAGGCCGGCCGGGAGATCGGCGGCCGCAACGCGCACGCGCACCTGTTGCGGCGGCGCGGCCGCGCGCGGCCGGGACGCCGCGACATACAACGCGCGAAACAGGAACGCGCCGACCACGGCGACGAGAAGCAGGCCGGCGAGCTTGAGGAAATGGGACATGTCGGCCACCTGTCATCCGGCGCATGCGGGCAGCCGGCATGCGGCGGGCGCCCACACGGCGACAAGACCGCCCGCCGCGAGCGCGACGCCGTACGGAACGCCGCGCGCCGGCGCGAACCACGCGAGCCGATGCGGCGCGCGCGCAGCCGCGACGCACACCGCGCCGACGGCGAGACCGCCCGTGCCGATCGCGAACGCGACCGGCCATGCGTAAGCGGGGCCCGCCCAAAGAAACACCGCGGCCGCCAGCTTGACGTCGCCTCCGGCGATCCAGCCGAGGCGGAACATCGATGCGCCCAGCACGAAAGCGAGCGCGCCGAGCGCCGCATGCGCGGCGAAGCCGCCGTCGCCCGGCACGCCCGCGAGCGCTTGCGCGCAATACAGCGCGCCGACGAGCGCGACCGCGCACGTGGCGAGCCGCCGCGTGCGCAGATCGGCGAGCGCGAGCGACGCGAGCGTCCAACTGGCGACGAGCTTGAGCGGGAGAATCATCGGCGTTCGTGTAATCGGGGAAAGTCGGCCGGCTGCGCCGCAGCGGCGGCGCCGGCCGTTCGTCTCAATGGCCGTTGGTCTGTACGCTCGTCACCTTGGTGATCATGTTCTGAAACAGTTCCGGCAGACCGGAACCGCCGCCGAAAATGGCGCCTGCCGCAGCGACTGCCACAACCACGATGCCGGCCAGCACCGAATATTCGAGTGCGCTGACCCCGCGCTCGTCGCGCAAGAGCGATTGGATGAAACGCAGCATGAGAGTCTCCTGAAAGAACGGCGGTGGGATCTGTGCGCCGTGGGTACGGCGCCGGAAAGAGACACTTTCCACGTTGCATAACGGGCACAACGCAAACGTTCCGCAGTGGGGCAAACCCTCATTCGCACAATTTACTTTGGAATCCGATGCAAGCTTCGAAGGCAATGCGAAATGCAAACGTCAGCTTCCGACGCTGCTCAATCGAATGAAGAAATGCGGAGCGAGCCGCGAATGAAGGGCTGCGGACGATTCGGCATACGAAACGAACGACGGGACGAGGCCGGCCGCATGGCGGCGGCATCGATCCGGAATGAACGACGGGACTTGGCCGATAGCGCGATAGCGCGGTGGCGCGGTGGCGCGGTGGCGCGGTGGCGCGGTGGCAAGATAGCGCGATGAGCTGCGCACGCACGCGCAGCGCGGACAAACGCGCAGTCTTTCGTCCGCCCCGGTCACGTCCGCCGCTTGCGCCGCTTTCGCGATGACGCGCTACTGCGCGTGAACGCCCCAGCGCCTGACGGTCGCGCGCTCGAGTGCATCGAACACGCCATGCTCGACGACGAGCCCGATCACGATCACCGCGGCGAGCCCGGCGAACACGCGATCGGTATAGAGCTCGTTGCGGTTCTGGAAGATGTACCAGCCGAGCCCGCCGCCGCCCGCGCTCGCGCCGAACACGAGCTCGGCCGCGATCAGCGTGCGCCACGCGAACGCCCAGCCGACCCGCAGCCCCGCGAGAATCGACGGCAGCGCGGCCGGAATCAGGATCGCGACCACGTGGCGCACGCCCGTCAGCCCGTAGTTGCGGCCGACCATCCTGAGCGTCGCGGGCACCGCCTGAAATCCCGCGAACGTGTTCAGCGCGAGCGGCCAAAGCACCGCATGCACGAGCACGAACAGCAGGCTGCCCGTGCCGAGGCCGAACCACAGCAATGCGAGCGGCAGCAACGCGATCGACGGCAGCGGATTGAACATCGCGGTCAGCATCGTCAGAAGATCACGGCCGACGCGCGTCGTCGCCGCGAGCGCGCTCAGCAAGAACGCGCTCGCGACGCCGAGCGCGTAGCCGCGCAACAGCACCGACAGCGACGCCGCGATCTTCGCCGGCAACTCGCCGTTCGCGATGCCCTGAGCAAAGGCGAGCGCGGTCGCGGTGAAGGTCGGCAGCAGCAGATCGTTGTCGATCGCGCGCGCGGCGATTTCCCATCCGGCGATCAGCACGAGCGCGATCAGCGCCTTGCGCAGCCATCCGGACTCACGCAGACGCGCAATCGTCGAACGCCGCACGAGCGGCGCGGCGACTCCACCGTTTTCGCCCGCGGCTGACACATCGCCGGCTCGAGCGCCCGCCGCGCAGGCAACCGGCGCGAGCGCGACCTCGTACTCGTCGCGCACGGGCGGCTCGATTCGCGCATTCGTACTCGCGCTCATGCCGGCGCGCCCTGCTCGTCGAACAATAGCCGATGAATCCGGCCGGCCATTTGCTGAAAGTCCGCACATGCGACGCTGCGCTCGTCGAAACGATGGCTGTTGAGCTCCGCGCGCACGCGCCCCGGATGCGGCGACAGCAACAGGATACGATTGCCGATCACGAGCGCCTCCTCGATCGAATGCGTGACGAACAGCAGCGTGAAGCGCGCGTCGTCCCACAGCCGCAGCAGTTCGTGCTGCATGCGCCGGCGCGTGAGCGCGTCCAGCGCGGCGAACGGCTCGTCCATCAACAGCACGCGCGGCTGCATCGCGAGCGCGCGCGCGATTGCGACACGCTGCTTCATCCCGCCCGACAGCGTGTGCGGATAGGCGTCGGCGAACGCGGCGAGGCCCACCTTGTCGAGCGCCGCACGCGCGCGCTCGGCGGCCTCGCCGCGCGGCAGCTTCTTCGCGGCGCGCAGCGCAAACGCCACGTTCTCGAGCACCGTCTTCCACGGCGGCAGTTGATCGAATTCCTGGAACACGACGATCCGATCGGCGCCCGGCCCGCGCACCGGTTCGCCGGCGAGCGTGATCGTGCCTTCGGCGGGGGCGACGAAGCCCGCGATCGCCTTCAGCAACGTCGACTTGCCGCATCCGGACGGCCCCAGCAGCACGAAGCGATCCGCGCCGTAGACATCGAAGCTGACCTGCTGCGTCGCGCGCACGGCGCGCTCGCGGCTGCGATATTCGAGCGTCACGCGATCGACGGCGAGCAGCTTGCCGCTCGTCGCCTGCCCGCGCGCCGCGTCGGCCGGATTCGAAAACAGGGTTGACGGTTCTGCCGCCACGCGTCGCACTCCATCGAGTTCCCGCCGGGACGATGCAAAAAAATGCCCGCTGTGAAAGCGGGCGAGAATCCCAGTCAAGGAGGTGTCACACGAACTACGAGTTCAGATTAAGGCCCGTGGGCGCTCTCCACAACGAAGCATTTTCGATATCGATATCGCGCGCGCCGCATTGACGTTGGCGCGACGCCGCGCGCGGGCCGGGCGGGCCGCCCGTCGTCTTGCCGCCCGGCCTCGCCATCTCACCGTCTCGCATCCCCGCCGTCTCGCGCAGGACCTGCGAGCCGCCCGGCCCGGCGCGAACGGCTCGCGCGTCAACTGCCCTGCGCGGTCGCGGGATCGTCGAAGAAATAATCGCGCCAGGTCTTCGGCTCGTTGCGGATCGCACCGACGCGATGCATGAACCGCGCGAGCGCGAGCGTATTTTGCGGGGCGATCCTGAACTGCACCTGCGGATCGTTGACGATCTTCAGCAGCAGCGCACGGTCCGCCTTCGAGCCGTTCACGCGCAGATACGCGTCGACCGCGCCGTCCGGATGCGCCTGCACGTAGCGCGCCGCCTGCGAGAGCGCCGCGACGAACGCGCGGTAGGTCTTCGGATTGTCGCGGCGGAATTTCTCGGTCGCGTACAGCACCGTCGACGAACTCGGGCCGCCGAGCACGTCATACGAGCTCAGCACGACGTGCGCGTTCGGATTGCCCGCGAGCTCCAGCTCCTGGAACGGCGAATTGCCGAAATGCGCGGTGATCTCGGTGCCGCCCGCGATGATCGCGGCCGCCGCATCCGGATGCGGGACCGCCTGCGTCAGCCGGTCGAGCCGATCGTACGCGCGATCGCCCCAGCGCTGCGCGGCCGCGAACTGCAGCACGCGCGACTGCACCGACACCGTCACCGCGGGCACCGCAATGCGGTCGCGCTCGGTGAAATCGGCGATCGTCTTCACGCGCGGATTGTTGCTGACGAGGTAGTACGGCAGGTTGCCGAGCGACGCGACGCCCTTCACGTTCTGCCGGCCGCGCGTGCGGTCCCAGATCGTCAGTAGCGGCCCGACGCCCGCGCCCGCGATGTCGATCGAGCCGGACAACAGCGCATCGTTGATCGCCGCTCCGCCCGAGAGCTTCACCCAGTCGACGTCGATCGCGACGCCTTCGGCGCGCCCCGCCTGCTCGATCAGATGCTGGTCGCGCGCGACGTTCAGCAGCAGATAGACGATGCCGAACTGCTCGGCGATTCGGATGCGCCCCTCGGCGCGGGCCGCGGGCGCGGCGAGAAACGATGCGGCGGCGAGCGCGGCGGCCAGCACGGCCGCGAGCGGGCGCCGCCCGAAGAACGATGCGCGTGTCATGACGACTCCATGAATTCCGTCGAGACAGCGAATCTAGGGGCGCCTGTGCGCCCGGGTCAACGAAGCAAATCCGCTACGCTTATCGGCTGCGACGATAACGGCGCGCGCGCGAACGGCACGACACGCGCAAAAAAAAACGGCGCTTCGCGATGACGCGAAACGCCGTCTTTCCCGCGCGCGACGCAGGCTGCCCGCAGGCGTCGCGCGCATTCGACATCGCTTCGCGCGGCGAGCGCCGAACCGGCCTTCGCCCGCCGCGCGGCGGCCCGCGATCAGGGCTCGTTGCGCAGATACCCTTCCCTGCTCGGATCGCGCATGCGCCACGACACGAAGAGCGAGATCGCGCAGAGCACGGTCACGTACCAGTAGAAGCTCGATTCGCTGCCGACCGACTTGAACCACAGCGCGACATACTCGGCCGAGCCGCCGAAGATCGCGTTGGCGACCGCGTACGACAGCCCGACGCCCATCGCGCGCACTTCGGGCGGGAACATCTCGGCCTTGATGAGGCCGCTGATCGACGTGTAGAAGCTGACGATCGCGAGCGCGACGACGATGAGGCCGAACGCCGCGAACGGGCTCGTCACGCCGCCCAACGCATGCATCAGCGGCACGGTGCCGATCACGGCGCCCGTGCCGAACAGGATCATCGACTTCCGGCGGCCGATCTTGTCCGACAGCGCGCCGAACACCGGCTGCATCAGCATGTAGACGAAGAGCGCGGCCGTCATCACGTTGCTCGCGGTCTTCGCATGCATGCCTGCAGTGTTGACGAGGTACTTCTGCATGTACGTCGTGAACGTGTAGAAGATCAGCGAGCCGCCGGCCGTGAAGCCGACCACCGTCAGGAACGCGCCCTTGTGCTGCCACACGCCGCGAATCGTGCCGGCGTCCTTCGCCTTGCGCGACTCGCTCGTCGACGTCTCGTCGAGCGACTTGCGCAGGTACAGCGAGATCAGCGCGGCCGCCGCGCCGACGACGAACGGAATGCGCCAGCCCCACGCCTTCAGTTCGGCGGCCGAGAGCGTCTGCTGCAGGATCACGAGCACGAGGAGCGCGCAGAGCTGGCCGCCGATCAGCGTCACGTACTGGAACGACGCGAAGAAGCCGCGGCGGCCCTTGAGCGCCACCTCGCTCATGTAGGTCGCGCTCGTGCCGTATTCGCCGCCGACCGACAGGCCCTGGAACAGCCGCGCGACGAGCAGCAGGAACGGCGCGAGCGCGCCGATCTGCGCATACGTCGGCAGCACCGCGATCACGAGCGAGCCGCCGCACATCATCAGCACCGAGATCATCATCGCTGCGCGGCGGCCGTGCTTGTCCGCGATCCGGCCGAACAGCCAGCCGCCGATCGGACGCATCAGGAAGCCCGCTGCGAACACGCCCGCCGTGTTGAGCAGCTGCGTCGTCGTGTTGCCGTTCGGAAAGAACGCCGGCGCGAAATACAGCGCGCAGAACGAGTAGATGTAGAAGTCGAACCACTCGACGAGGTTGCCCGACGATGCGCCGACGATCGCGAGCACGCGACGCCGGACGTCTTGCCGCGTGACGGCGGCGACGGCGGTCTGGTCATTCATGGATGGGTCTTTTCCTTGAAGTTCTCTGGATGGCCTGGCGGTGACGATCTGCCGCCTTCTTGTTCGACGCACGCGGTGATACCGGTTCCACCTCGGCGTGGCGGCGATTTTAGCGAAATGTAATCTATCTGGCTGCCCGGGATCGCCCCGATGTCAAAAAATAATTTCCGCTCGGCCGGCCATTCAACGAAAACGCGAGCCGGGCGGCTCGCGTTTCGTGCAAGGTGGCGCCGCGCAAGCGGCGGCCGGAGCGAGGGCCACGCCGACGATATCGCCGATATCCACCGATATCGCCGCGCGGCGCGCGACGGGCGCGCCGCGCCGTCAGATCCGGATTTCCGGCGCCGTGTAGGGGCACTCGTAGCGCTTGCGTACCGTCCCCGTCTCGTCGACGCTCTCGAGGAACACGTCGAACTGCCAGAGCCGCGCCATGTGCTTGAGCACCTCCTCGCTGTCGTTGGACAGGTGACGGTTGTCGGTCATGAAATGGCGCAGCGTGAGGCTGCGGTCGCCGCGCGTATTGACCGACCACACCTGGATGTTCGGCTCCCGATGATGGATGTCGTACTGCCGCGACAGCGCCTGCCGCACGTACTGATAACCGGAGTCGTCATGGATCGCCGACACTTCGAGCGCATCGCGCATGTCGTCGTCGAGCACCGAGAACAGACGCATCTCGCGAATCAGATGCGGCGACAGATATTGCGCGATGAAGCTCTCGTCCTTGAAGTTGCGCATCGCATAGTGAAGCGCGGGCAGCCACGGGCTGCCCGCGAGCTCGGGAAACCACTTGTAGTCCTCCTCGGTCGGCGCCTCGCAGATCCGGCGGATGTCGCTCATCATCGAGAAGCCGAGCGCGTACGGATTGATCCCGCTGTAGTACGGCTTCATCACGGGCGGCTGGTAGATCACGTTGCTGTGCGAATGGAGGAACTCCATCATGAAGCCGTCCGCGAGCTTGCCCTGGTTGTACATCGTGTTGAGCAGCGTGTAATGCCAGAACGTCGCCCAGCCTTCGTTCATCACCTGCGTCTGCCGCTGCGGATAGAAGTACTGGCCGATCTTGCGCACGATCCGGATCACCTCGCGCTCCCACGGCTCGAGGAACGGCGCGTTCTTCTCCGCGAAGTACAGCAGGTTTTCCTGCGGCTCGGGCGGATAGCGTTCCTCCTGCTCCTCGGCGAGCTCGAGCTTTCTCGAGGGCAGCGTGCGCCACAGCTCGTTGACCTGCGACTGCAGGTACGCCTCGCGCTCGCGCCGCAGTTCGGATTCCTTCGCGAGCGACGGCTTCTGCGGACGCTTGTAGCGGTCGACGCCGTAGTTCATCAGCGCGTGGCACGAGTCGAGCAGTTCCTCGACGCGATCGAGCCCGTAGCGCTCCTCGCATTCGGCGACGTAGTTCTTCGCGTAGACGAGGTAATCGATGATCGCGTGCGCGTCGGTCCACAAGCGGAACAGGTAGTTGCCCTTGAAGAACGAGTTGTGCCCGTACGCCGCGTGCGCGATGACGAGCGCCTGCATCGTCATCGTGTTCTCTTCCATCAGATACGCGATGCACGGGTTCGAATTGATGACGATCTCGTACGCGAGCCCCATCTGCCCTCGCCGGTAGCTCTTCTCGGTCGACAGGAAGTGCTTGCCGAACGACCAGTGACGGTAGTTGACGGGCATGCCGACCGACGCGTACGCGTCCATCATCTGCTCGGCGCTGATCAGCTCGAGCTGGATCGGGTAGATGTCGAGCTCGTACTGCTCCGCGACCTGCGAGATGTGGGTGTCGTACTCCTCGATCAGCTCGAAGGTCCAGTCGGACGGACACGGCAGCGGTTTGCGGTCGGCAACGTTCATACGCGCTTCCTTGAGCCCGCTTGCGGGCGCTTCTGGGTGCTGCGCCGCCGCGTCGGGCGATGCGCCGCGCTCGTTCGCGGCGGGTTCCGACGCTTCGTCGCTCTTGCGGCGCGGCTCGTAGCCGCGCGCTTCGTTATGCAGGTGGCGAGTCGTCATCAGGATTCCACGTGCTTTTCAAAGAGTTCACGGAACACCGGATAAATGTCGGCAGCCGATTCCACTTTCTTCATCGCGAGATGCGGTTGCGACAGCGCCAGTTGCGCGTATTCGAGCCAGAGGTTCTGCTCTTCGGGCGTCACCTGGATGTACGCGAAATAACGCACCTTCGACAGGATGTCCTCGTCGAGGATCTTGCGGCACTTCGGCGAATCGTCGGTCCAGTTGTCGCCGTCCGACGCCTGCGCGCCGTAGATGTTCCACTCGGTCGGCGAATAGCGCTCGTCCATCACCTTGCGCATCAGCTCGAGCGCGCTCGACACGACCGTGCCGCCGCTTTCGGTCGAATGGAAGAACGTGTCCTCGTCGACTTCCTCCGCGCGCGTGTGATGGCGGATGAACACCACTTCGATGCGCTCGTAGTTGCGCTTGAGGAACAGGTACAGCAGGATGAAGAAGCGCTTCGCGAGATCCTTGCGCTGCTCGTCCATCGAGCCCGACACGTCCATCAGGCAAAACATCACCGCCTGGCTCGACGGCTGCGGCATCTTCACGCGGTTCACGTAGCGCAGATCGAACGGATCGATGAACGGAATGCGCCAGATGCGGCCCTTCAGGTGATGGATCTCCTCCTCGAGCTGCGCGATCTCGACGCGATGGTCGCCCGATTCTTCCTTCAGCGCGGCGAGCTTTTCCTCGAGCTCGCGCAGTTCGTTGACGAGCGGCGAGCCGAGCGCGATGCGCCGGCCGAGCGCGCTTCGCAGCGAGCGCACGACGTCGATGTTGTTCGGCGTGCCCTCCGCCGCCCAGCCCGCGCGGACGTTCTTCCAGCTCGGTACGGTCAGCAGGTGGGTCTTGACGAGGCGCGGCAGTTCGAGATCGTCGAAGAAGTACTGCATGAATTCCTCGCGGGACAGCTCGAACACGAAGTCGTCCTGACCTTCGCCCTCGTTGCTCGCCTGGCTGCCGCCGCCTCCGGCGCCGCCCGGCGGACGCGGGATCTTGTCGCCGCGCACGTAATCGGCGTTGCCCGGGTGCACGAGCTCGCGCCGGCCGCCCGGCCCGTGCCGGAACGTCGGCTCCGCGATGTCCTTGCGGGGAATCGTGATGCTCTGCGTGCTCTGGATGTCCTTGATGCTGCGATCGCGCACCGCGTCGGACACTGCACGACGAATGTAGTTCTTGACACGGCGCAGGAAGCGCTCGCGATTGGCAATGCTCTTGTTCTTGCCGGCCAGCCTGCGGTCGATGATTTGATGAAGCACACCCAGTCTCCCGCTCGAATGTCGATACGCCGGGACGCACGCCGCGCACGCGGGCTTGCCGCAATGCGGGCGACGTCTCTCAAGGTGCCCGTGCGCGGCCGCGCGGGCGTCGCGTTGCGCGCGTCATGACGACTTGCGCACGCGCAGATACCAGTCGCACAGGAGCCGAACCTGCTTCGGCGTATAGCCCTTCGCGACCATCCGGTTCACAAAGTCTTCGTGCTTGCGCTGCTCCTCCGCCGAGCCCTTCGCGTTGAACGAAATGACCGGCAACAATTCCTCCGTGTTCGAGAACATCTTCTTTTCGATCACGACGCGCAGCTTCTCGTAGCTGACCCACGCCGGGTTCTTGCCCCCGTTCGCGGCGCGCGCGCGCAACACGAAGTTCACGATCTCGTTGCGGAAATCCTTCGGATTGCTGATGCCCGCCGGCTTCTCGATCTTCTCGAGCTCGGCGTTGAGCGCCGCGCGGTCGAAGCTCTCGCCCGTGTCGTGATCGCGGAACTCCTGATCCTGTATCCAGAAATCCGCGTACGTGACGTAGCGGTCGAAGATGTTCTGGCCGTATTCCGAATACGACTCGAGATACGCGGTCTGGATCTCCTTGCCGATGAACTCCGCGTAGCGCGACGCGAGCAGATCCTTCACGAACGACAGATACTTCTGCTCGGTTTCAGGCGGGAACTGCTCGCGCTCGATCTGCTGTTCGAGCACGTACATCAGGTGCACCGGGTTCGCCGCGACTTCGGTCGAATCGAAGTTGAACACGCGCGACAGGATCTTGAACGCGAAGCGCGTGGACACGCCCGTCATCCCTTCGTCGACGCCCGCGTAGTCGCGATACTCCTGATACGACTTCGCCTTCGGATCGGTGTCCTTCAGATTCTCGCCGTCGTACACCTGCATCTTCGAAAAGAGACTCGAATTCTCCGGCTCGTGCAAACGCGTGAGCACCGAGAGCTGCGCCATCATCTTCAGCGTGCCGGGCGCACACACGGCCTCGGCGAGCGACGAGTTGCGGATCAGCTTCTCGTAGATCTTGATTTCCTCGGACACGCGCAGGCAGTACGGCACCTTGACGACGAAGATCCGGTCGAGCAACGCCTCGTTGTTGCGGTTGTTGCGGAACGCCTTCCATTCGGATTCGTTCGAATGCGCGAGGATGATGCCGTCGAACGGGATCGCGCCGAATCCTTCGGTGCCCTTGAAGTTGCCTTCCTGCGTGGCGGTCAGGAGCGGATGCAGCACCTTGATCGGCGCCTTGAACATTTCGACGAACTCGAGAAGGCCCTGGTTCGCGAGGCACAGGCCGCCCGAATAGCTGTACGCGTCGGCATCGTCCTGCGCGTATTGCTCGAGCTTGCGGATGTCGACCTTGCCGACGAGCGACGAGATGTCCTGATTGTTCTCGTCGCCGGGCTCGGTCTTCGCGATGCCGATCTGCCGCAGGATCGAAGGATAGCGGCGCACGACGCGGAAGCGCCGGATGTCGCCGTTGTACTCGTGCAGGCGCTTGACCGCCCACGGACTCAGGATGCTCTTCAGATAGCGGCGCGGTATGCCGTATTGCTCTTCGAGGATCGGACCGTCTTCGTCGTAGTCGAACAGGCCGAGCGGCGATTCGTTGACGGGCGAGCCCTTGAGCGCGTAGAACGGCACGCGCTCCATCAGTTGCTTCAGGCGCTCGGCGATCGACGACTTGCCGCCGCCCACCGGTCCGAGCAGGTAGAGGATCTGCTTCTTCTCCTCGAGCCCCTGCGCCGCGTGGCGGAAATAGGCGACCACCTGCTCGATCACCTCTTCCATCCCGTAAAACTCGCGGAACGCAGGGTACACCTTGATGACCTTGTTCGCGAAAATCCGCGACAGGCGCGGATCGTTGCGAGTGTCGATCTGTTCCGGCTCCCCGATGGCCGCCAGCATGCGTTCGCCGGCCGTGGCGTACGCCGATGGATCGTTCTTGCAGAGCGCGAGATACTCCTCTAGCGAGAACTCTTCTTCTCGCGTTTTTTCGAAGCGGTTCGCGAAGCTGCTATAAATATCCATGCTACCTCCTCGCCTGAGTCTGAAGACGATCTTGCCTTCGTATAGATCGTGTCGAAGCAGGACCGTTCGATTTCATCCTAAACCCATTTACTTTTTTTTTCACGAACTACTTCAACGGCCCCGTTGCAGTTCTCTGCATTGCGGAAAACGCTGCTTGGAAAGCACTTTCTGCTGCTCTAGAATGGTTCTCCCGCTTCGCGCCAACGCTGCATCGGCGCTCTCCATTCAGGCAGCGGATCGTCTCCTCCGTTGACGTTCCCGCACTCGCCGAACCACCTTCCCGCTTCTTTCCCTATACGCGCGACGCGTCGTCTGCGACGACATCGCAAACGCGCCGTTACAATTTTTTTGCGTTGCGCGCAACGGCGCGATGCCCCTGACGGCGATGAGGGCGATTGCTTGCGGCGCACGCGCGGCGGAAACGCGCGGCGCGCCGGCTGAGACGGCTGCCGAGCGCGCGCGACGAGTGCGTGTCGGTTACATGTACGTCGCCCGAGCGGGCACGTTCGCGGCGGAGGCAACGGCAATGCGGCCGCAGGGGATGTTTCCGTTCGGGATCTGTCCATATTCAGGACGTGCCTGTCTAGGACATGCCCGTCTGTCCAAGACGTGCGTGCCCAGCACGCGCCTGTTCCATGACGTGCCCGCCCAGGGCGCGCCCGTACGCGCGACGCGCGCTCGCGGCGATTTTCGAGATGGCGATGCCGCGCTCGTCGCGCGCCGAGCGCCCACGCATCGGAAAGCGCGCGCCGGCCACCGCGCGACGAACGTGTGAGCGGCTGTTTGCGATGCAAAAACGCCCGCTGGCGGCAAGCGCTGTCGTTCAGTCTAATTGGGGATAGATCGTTGTCCGATACGATCGCCATCCGATGTCAGAACGTCTCCCAATCGTCGCCGCTCGCCACGGCCGCCGCGGCGGCCGGCGCCGCGCGCGGCACGGGCACCGGCTTCGGCTTGGCGGCCGCGGCCGCGGCCGCATGCGCGGGCTTCGCGGGCGGCGCGGGCTTGGGCGCCGCCTGACTCGGCGCGACCGGCAACACAACGGGCGGCGCGACAGACGGCGCGCCGGCAGTCGCGCCCGAATGCGCGCCGCCCTGCGCCGGCGCAACCGCGCCCGCCGCCGCCCGGCGTGCCGCGCCGGCCGCGGGCCGCGCCTGCGAGGCGGCGTCGCGCGCATCGCCGTCGTCGACGCGAAACACCGAAACGGTCGCGCGCAGCCGCGCCGCCTGCTCGTCGAGCGATTGCGCGGCGGCCGCGGCCTCCTCGACGAGCGCCGCGTTCTGCTGCGTGACCTCGTCCATCTGTGACACCGCGCGCGACACCTGATCGATCCCGGTGCTCTGCTCCTCCGACGCCGCCGCGATCTCGCCCATGATGTCGGTCACGCGCCGCACCGCGCCGATCACCTCGCTCATCGTGCGCCCCGCCTCGTCGACGAGCGTCGAGCCCGTGCGCACGCGCTCGACCGACGTGTCGATCAGCTCCTTGATCTCCTTGGCGGCCGCCGACGAGCGCTGCGCGAGGCTGCGCACCTCGCCCGCGACGACCGCGAAGCCGCGCCCTTCCTCGCCCGCGCGCGCCGCCTCGACGGCCGCGTTCAGCGCAAGGATGTTGGTCTGGAACGCGATGCCCTCGATGATCGTGATGATGTCGGCGATCTTCGCGGAACTCTGGTTGATGTCGCCCATCGTGCCGACCACCTGGCCCACGACGGCATTGCCCTTGTTCGCGATCTCCGACGCGCTCGCGGCGAGCGTGCTCGCCTGCCGCGCGTTGTCCGCGTTGCGCCGCACCGTGCCCGTGAGCTCCTCCATGCTCGACGCCGTCTCCTCGAGCGCCGCCGCCTGCTGCTCGGTGCGCGAAGACAGGTCGATGTTGCCCGCCGCGATCTGCCGCGCCGCCGTCGCGATCGATTCGCTGCCGCCGCGCACCGAGCGCACGGTGTCCGCGACGCTCGCCTGCATCTTCGCGAGCCCTTCGAGCAGCAGCCCCATCTCGTCGCGCCGCGCGGCGACGATCGGGCGGCGCAGCTCGCCCGCCGCGATCGCGTCGAAATGGCCGAGCGCGTCGGCGAGCGGCCGCGCGATCGCCGCGCGCAGGCTCAGGAAGCAATAGACCGAGATTGCAAGGCCGAGCGCGAGCGCGGCGATGCTCGCGATTCGGCTCGTCGAATATACGCTTTGCGCGTCGTTGAAATTGATGCTCGCCCGCTTGATCTGGAATGCGCGCAACGCCTCGCTCGCGAGCGCGAAGTCGTTGAACACCACCTGCATCCGCTTTGCGGACTCGAGAATCTTGTCGCGATCGTTCGCGTTGATGACCCCGGCGAACCCGTCGAGCTCGCGCTGCAGGATCTGCCGCTTGGACGCGACGTCCTGCGCGAGGCGCGCCTCTTGCGCGTCGCGCGGCAGGTCGAGGTACTTCTTCCACCACGAATCGGAGATCCCGCGCATGCCGCGCGCGCGCTCGATCGCCTGCGCGGCGTCCGGCGTGCCGGCGAGAAGCGCCGCGCGGTCGAGCACGAGGCGCTCGCGGGCGGCGAACAGCTCGGCGCTCGCGACGTCGATCGCGCTCGGCAACTGGTTCGACGAGGTTTGCTCGTTCGCGTCGTTGGCCCGGCTCATCCCGAACAGGCCGAGCGCGCCGACGACGCACAGCAGGAGGGAAAGGAGCGTCATCGTGACGGCGAGGCGCGACCTGATCGTGATGTTCTTCAGCAGCATGGTTCTTCCTGTGACGCATCGTGAAGACGACGCAAGCCGCCCGCTCTGCGGCCCGCGACGACGAAACGTTTGCTTCGTCTCGCCTGTTTACGGCTTTCGACAGGAAGACTTGATCCGTGTGACGATTGATCCGAGGAAAATCCTGTTCTCCACGTGCATCGGCCCTATATTTTCTTTCTTTTTGCTGACGAAGACCGGTGTCGCGCGGCGCGTGTCACGCCGAGTCCGGCGCGAATGCGTCGAGCTCGGCGAGCGTCGGAATCGACGGCTGCGCGCCAGCGCGCGTGACCGACAGCGCCGCCGCGCGCTGCGCGAAGCGGATCGCGTCGTGCGGCGCGTCGCCCGCGGCGAGCCGGGCGGCGAAGCCGCCGATGAACGTGTCGCCCGCCGCCGTCGTGTCGACGGGCGCCACGCGCGGCGCCGGATAGTGGCGCGCCGCGCCGTCCGCCGTCAGCGCGAGCGCGCCCTGTGCGCCGAGCGTGACGATCACGTTGCGCGCGCCCGCCGCCGCGAGCGCGCGCGCCGCCGCCTCGGCGCCCGCCGGATCGCGCACCGGCAGCCCGGTCAGCGCGGCGGCCTCGACTTCGTTCGGAATCAGATAATCGACGAGCGGCAGCCAGTCCGCGGGCAGCGGCCCGACGGCGGGCGCCGGATTCAGCACGACCGTCTTGCCGAGCCGGCGGCCCGCGGCAAGCGCCGCGCGGACCGCATCCGCGGGCGTCTCGAGCTGGCAGATCAGCACATCGGCCGCGGCGAGCGCGGCTTCGTGCCCGGCGATCGACTCGGGCGTCACCTCGCCGTTGCTGCCCGCGACGATCACGATCGCGTTCTGGCTCGCGTCGTCGACGACGATGAGCGCAACGCCCGTCGTCGCCGTCTCGCTGGCCGACAGCGCGCCGCAATCGATGCCTTCGGCGACGAGCCCCGCGCGCAACGCGGCGCCGTGCTCGTCCGCGCCGACGCGGCCGAGCATCGCGACCCGCGCGCCGAGCCGCGCGGCCGCGACCGCCTGGTTGCCGCCCTTGCCGCCCGCCGCCTGCGCGAACGAGCGGCCGGCGAGCGTCTCGCCCGGCTGCGGCAGCCGCGGCGAGCGCACGACGAGATCCATGTTGAGGCTGCCGACGACCATCACCTTGCCGCCGCTCGCGGGCGCGGTCCGTTCGATTTCGGTCGTCATCCGCGATACCCGGCGTCGGCCGGCTCCACGTAGACGGTCGTCGATTCGCGCAGCACGAGGCGCGGCGACACGACGCGCCGGCGCTTCGGCGCGCCCGACGCGCCGCCGCTGATCCGCTCGATCAGCGTCTGCGCGGCCATTTCGCCCAGCGCGCGCACCGACTGGCCGACCGTCGACAGCGCCGGATACGTATAGCGCGACAGCTCGATGTCGTCGAAGCCGATGATCGAGCAATCGGCCGGCACGCGAATGCCGCGCTCGGCCGCCGCGCGCAGCGCGCCGAGCCCCATCAGGTCGTTGCCCGCGAAGATCGCGCTCGGGCGCACGGTGTCGAAGAGGCGCACGGCCGCGTGATAGCCGCCGATGCAGGAAAAGTCGCTCTCGGCGATCGCGCCCGGCACGATGTCGATGCCGCGCTCGGCCATCGCGCGAATGAAGCCGTGCACGCGCATCGCGCTCACCGCAGTCGACACGGCGCCCGTGATGCAGCCGATCTTCGCGTGGCCGAGCTCGAGCAGATGCCGCGTCGCGAGATACGCGCCGCGCTCGTGGTCGATCTGCACGAGATCGGCCGCGAGCCCCTCGATGTTCCGATCGACCACGACGAGCGGCTCGCGCGTGTCGGCGAGCGTGTGCGCGAGCACCGCGTCGTCGCCCGCCGACGCGATGATGAGCCCATCGATGCGCTTTTCCTGCAGCACGCGCAGGTAGTTGCGCTGCTTCTCGGGATCGTCGTCCGAGTTGCACAGGAACACGCAGTAGCCGGACAGCGCGCACTGGTCCTCGATGCCGCGCGCGAGCTCGGCGAAGTACGGGTTCGTGCTGTTCGGCACCACGAGGCCGATGGTGGCCGTCGAGCGCGCCTTCAGCGAGCGCGCCACGGCCGACGGCACGTAGTTCAGCTCGCGGATCGCCCGCTCGACCTTGGCCCGCACGTCGGCCGACACGGGCCGCGAATTGTTGACCACGTGCGATACCGTCGTGAACGACACGCCGGCGATGGCCGCCACATCCTTGATCGTCGCCATTCCCTTTCTCTCTGGTTCGTTGTTCTTGCTATCCCCGCGCGCGCCGGCTGCGATACGTGTCGAGCACGACGGCCACGACGATCACGGCGCCCGTGATGATGCGTTTGGTGGGCTCGTTCGCGCCGATCTGCGCGAGACCGGCCGCGAGCACGGAGATGATCAACACGCCGAAGAACGTGCTGACGACCGAGCCGCGACCGCCCATGAGGCTCGTGCCGCCGATCACGACGGCCGCGATCACCTGCAGCTCGAGGCCCGCGCCCGCGTTCGGATCGGCGGCTTCGAGCCGGGAGATCTGAAACAGCGCGGCGAGCCCGGCGAGCGCGCCCATCAGCGCGAAAACGATGATTTTATACGGGCGCGGGTTAACCCCGGCCAGTCGCACTGCTTCCTCGTTCGTGCCGATGCCGACGAGGTAGCGGCCGAACACAGTGCGCGCGAGCACGAATTGCGCGACGGCCATCACCGCGACCGCGATCAGGAACGCGGGCGAGATGCCGAGCGCGATCGGGTTCGACAGGAAGTCGAACGCGTCGCCGATGTAGGCGGTGCGCGAGTTGGTCAACTGGTATGCGACGCCGCGCGCCGCCTCGAGCACGCCGAGCGACACGATGAACGACGGAATCCGCCAGCCGACCGTGACGGCGCCCGTCAGCGTGCCCGTCGCGGCCGCCGCCGCGACGCCGGCGAGCGCGGCGAAGAGCGGCGGCCACTGCCAGCGCAGCGCGGCCACGCTCACGACCGACGCCGCGAGCGCGAGCACGGAGCCGACCGACAGATCGATGCCCGCGATGACGAGCACGAAGGTCATGCCGACCGACAGCACGACGAGGTCGGGAATCTGATTTGCGATCGTGCTGAAGGTGTCGTACGTGAGGAAGTGCGAGCTCAGCATCGAGAAGAGCGCGATCAGCGCGAGAAGCGCGAGCGCGAGCCCGATGTAGTTCGACAGGCCGAGCCGCACGCCGGCCGGCTTCGCCGCGACGCCGCCCGCCTGCCCGGGCCGGGCGCCGGCGTTTCGGTCGATGGATCGGTCGTTCATCGTGAATGTCCTGTGTGTTGCTGCTTCGATGAATTGAGGCGTGCGGTGTCGGCCGCGGGCCGGATCGGTCGCGCCAAGCGCGCTACGTGGCGGTTCGCGCGTCGCCGGGCGCGTGCAGCGCCGCGTCGCGGCGCGCGTAGCCGGCGAACGCGGCGGCGAGGAGCGCGTCCTGCGTCCACGCGCCGCGCTCGAACACGGCGTCCATCCGCCCCGCCGACATCACGCCGATCCGGTCGCAGATCAGCATCAGCTCGCGCAGGTCGCTCGACACGACGACGATCGCGCGGCCTTCGCGCGCGAGCGCGTCGAGCAGCGCGTAGATGTCGAACTTCGCGCCGACGTCGATCCCGCGGGTCGGTTCGTCGAACAGCAGCACGCTCATGTCGCGGCCGAGCCAGCGGCCGATCGCGACTTTCTGCTGATTGCCGCCCGACAGCTCCGACACCGGTTGCGCGGGGCCGCGCGCGCGAATCCGCAGTGCGTCGATTTGCCGCGCGGCGAGCGCCGTCTCGCGCGCGCCGTCGACGATGCCGCCGCGCGCGACGCGCGCGAGCTGCCCGAGCGACAGATTCGCCGCGATCGACTGCGGCAGCAGCAGCCCCTCGCCCTTGCGGTCCTCGCTGACGAGCGCGATGCCGTGCCGGACCGCGTCCGCGGGCGAGCCGATCGCGGCAGGCCGCGGCGGATCGCCTACCGACACGGTGCCGCCGTCCGCCTCGTCCGCGCCGTAGATGAGCCGCAGCAGCTCGGTGCGCCCGGCGCCGATCAGCCCGGAAATGCCGAAGATCTCGCCCGCGCGCACGTCGAACGACACCTCGCGCACCGCGTCGCCGCGCGACAGGCGCTCGACCTTCAAGCAAGGCGCGCCCGGCGTGCGCGCGCCATGCACCGCCTGCTCGGCGATCTCGCGCCCGGCCATCAGCGCGACGAGCCGCTCGGTCGGCTGCGCGTCGATCCGATCGACGTGCACGAGCCGGCCGTCGCGCAGCACGGCGACCCGCTCCGCGACCCGCGCGAGCTCCTCGAGCCGGTGCGAGATGTAGACGAGCGCGACGCCGTCCGCCTTCAGCCGCGCGATCTGGTCGAACAGCAGCTCGACTTCGCGCGCGGTCAGCATCGCGGTCGGCTCGTCGAGGATCAGCACGCGGCACTCGCCCGCGAGGCTTCGCGCGATCTCGACCAGTTGCTGATGGCCGATGCCGAGCGCGCCGACGGGCGTGTTAGGGTCGAGCGCGTCGAGCCCGACGCGCGCCATCGCCGCGCGCGCGTCGTCGGCGAGCCGCCGGCGGTCGATCACGCCGAACCGGTGCGGCAGGCGATCGAGAAACAGGTTTTCGGCGACGGTGAGCGTCGGAACGAGATTGAGCTCCTGCATCACCATCCGTACGCCGAGCGCCTCCGCGTGCGCGCGGCTCAGCGGCGCGTACGCCGCGCCCGCGAGCCGCATCGCGCCCGCCGTCGGCGCGACGAGCCCGGCCACGATCTTCGACAGCGTGCTCTTGCCCGCGCCGTTCTCGCCCGTCAGCGCGAGCGCCTCGCCCGCGTGCAGCGCGAGCGACACGTCGGCGAGCACGGGCTCGGCATAGGTCTTGCCGATGCCCGTCACGACGAGCGTCGGCGCGTCGGGCATCGAATCTGGGTCGGTCGAATCCATCGCGATCCTGATGAAATACGGTTGTCGCGATCCGCGCAGCCGCGCGGACGGGGACGCGAGGCGGCCGGGGTCACGCTCTGACCGGATAACGGCCGCGCCGCGGCGATCTTGAGCGGCGAGCCGAAGCCGCCGCGCCGGGTCAAGGCTTCGTCACGAGATCGACCGGGGTCGCGACGATGCCCGTCATGTCGGCCTGCTTGCGGTGCTCGGCGAGCGCCTTCAACGCAGTATCGATGCCGAACACGGCCTGCTTCGCCGCGTACTGGTCGGCGGTCGCGAGCACGCGGCCGCCCCGGAGCATCGGCTTGATCGCGTTGATGTTGTCGTAGCCGACCACGTACACCTTGCCCTGGCGACCCGCCGCGCGCACCGCGGACACGGCGCCGATCGCCATGTTGTCGTTGCCGCAGAGGAGCGCCTTCAGGTTCGGGTATTCGTTGAGCATCGCGGAGGCGACCGCATTGCCCTTGTCGATCTCCCATTCGCCCGACTGGACCGACACGACCTTCGCGCCCGCCGCCTTCATCGCGTCCTGGAAGCCAGCGGTGCGCTGCTGCGCGTTGGTCGTCGTCGGCACGCCCTCGACGATGCCGACCTGGTCGCCCGCCTTCAGCCGCTTCGCGAGGTAGTCGCCGACCATCCGCGCGCCCTTGCGGTTGTCCGGGCCGACGAACGGCACGTTCAGGCTCTTCGACTTGAGCACGTCCGGATCGAGCCGGTTGTCGATGTTGACGACGATGATGCCCGCGTCGACGGCCTTCTTGACGACGGGCACGAGCGCCTTCGAATCGGCGGGCGCGAGCACGATCGCGTCGACCTTCGACACGATCATCTGCTCGACGATGCGGATCTGGCTCGCGGTGTCGGTTTCGTCCTTGATGCCGTTCGTGACGAGATCGAACTGGCTCGCGTTGTGTTTCTGGTATTCCTTCGCGCCGTTCTCCATCGTGAGAAAGAACTCGTTGGCGAGCGACTTCATCACGAGGGCGACCTTCGGCTTGTGCGCGGTCTGCGCCCGGGCGGCCGAGAACGGTCCGGCGGCGGCGACGGCGACGCAAACGGCCGCGGCGGCTAGCACGCGGCGGCGGAGGCTGACATCCATGCGACTCTCCTGGCAGTGGTTGTTGTCCCGGGCGGACCGAGTGTCGTTTTGACGACGAGCAAACGTTTGCGCGAACCGGCCCGACACGACGTTTCAACGATCTGCGCCACGAAGGGGATACGACGGAAGTGACTGCCTGCGTATGGTCGGCCGCGCAAACTGCGCATCCCGGTCCTTTTTCTTGATATCGGGAGCGCCTATCGTCAGCTTTTTCTGCGCGTTACGCAACGCCGATTCGGGCAATTAAGGGTTTGTTCGGAGAAAACGGCCGGAAAAACGACCGACGGCGCGATACGGCGCGGCGCGGTGCGCGAGAGGCCAGCGAGAATGCGGGCCCGGCGCAGAACGAAAGCGCGACGCCGGATCGGCGCAATCGAAACGTGCCGCGTGCGCGGGGCGGCGAGCGCGCCGCCGTCTCGCGTGCGGCCGAATGGTCGAATGGTCGAAGGCCGGCCAGCCGGCCGCGGCGATGCGTTCTGCGCATTTCGCGCGCAGGCCGCGTGTGCTGTCGGCGCACGACGAAGGAACGACGCGCGCCGAACGCGCCGTAGCGAACGCACGCAACCCAACCGTTACGCGGCGATCGGGCGGCGAGCTGGAGTCGGCCTGGCGACCGCGCGCCGGCGCGCGGCGGCTTCGCACGACGGCCGGGCCGGGTCGTGCGGAACCGCGCCGCGCCGCTCCGTCACCGCAGCCGCGCGCGAGCCGTCGCGCGCACCCGACGCACGCTCAGGCCGCTTCGCGCAATTGCCCGGCGATCTCGCCTTCGGACAGATGCGGCGCGAACATCTCGATCAGCCGGTACGCATAGGCGCGCAGGAACGCGCCGCGGCGCAGGCCGACGCGCGTCGTGCTCGCCTCGAACAAGTGCTGCGTGTCGAGCGCGACGAGCCCGGTGTCGCGCTGCGCGTCGTACGCCATCGCGGCGACGACGCCGATCCCCATCCCGAGCTCGACGTAGGTCTTGATCACGTCGGCGTCGATGGCCGTGAGCACGACGTCCGGCACCGCGCCCGCGTTCGCGAACGCCTGGTCGATATGCGAGCGGCCGGTGAAGTCCTGGTCGTACGTGATGATCGGGTATTCGGCGATGTCGTCGAGCGTCACGTTCTCGCGGCCGACGAGCGGATGCCCCTTCGGCACGACGACGACGTGATGCCACGAATAGCACGGGAACGTGACGATGTCCGGATAGCGGTCGAGCGCCTCGGTCGAGATGCCGAGATCCGCCTCGCCGTTCAGGATCATCTGCGCGATCTGCTGCGGGCTGCCCTGGCGCAGCGCGAGATGCACCTTCGGATAGACCTCGGTGAACTGGCGGATCACCTTCGGCAGCGCGTAGCGCGCCTGCGTGTGCGTCGTCGCGACGACGAGGTGGCCGCTGTCCTGGTCCGCGAACTGGCGCGCGACTCGGCGCAGGTTCTCCGCGTCGAGCAGCATCCGCTCGATCAGTTGATGAACGGCCTTGCCGGGCTCCGTGAGGCCCGTCAGGCGCTTGCCGCGACGAATGAAGATGTCGACGCCGAGCTCGTCCTCCAGATCCTTGATCTGTTTCGACACGCCCGACTGCGACGTGTAGAGCACATTCGCGACTTCCGTCAGGTTCATGTTCTGACGCACCGCTTCGCGCACGAAGCGCAATTGTTGAAAGTTCATGGGTAGCCTCTCAGGCGTTGTCTTTGTTGGTCTGTGAAATCCACATGCGCGAGTCGCCCGCCGCGCGCCGTCAGCGCGCCGGGAACACGCGCACCGCGCGCGGCACGGCGGTAAGCGCGTCGCCGACGTCGAGCGACAGCGCGCGCCACGCGTTGCGATCGAGCTCGGCCTCGAGCACGCCGCCCGCGCGCGCGGCGAGCTCGATGCGCACCGAGCCGCCGAGCGGCACGACGCGCCGCACGTCGGCCGCGATGCCGTTCGCGCGCGCATCGGGCGCGACGAGCTCGAGGTCGTGCGGCCGCACGTACGCGCGCGCGGGGCCCGCGAAATCGGCGTCGACGGCGATCGCATCCGCCGCGCCGTGCGCGACGAAGCCCTTGCCGCTCACGGTGCCGTCGAGCCGGTTCGCCGCGCCGAGGAACTCGTAGACGAACGCGCTTTGCGGATGATCGTAGACGTCCTGCGGGCTGCCGACCTGCTCGACGCGGCCGTGATCGAGCACGACGATCCGGTCGGCCACTTCGAGCGCCTCTTCCTGATCATGCGTGACGAAGATCGTCGAGATGTGCAAATCGTCGTGCAGCCGGCGCAGCCAGCCGCGCAGCTCCTTGCGCACCTTCGCGTCGAGCGCGCCGAACGGCTCGTCGAGCAGCAGCACCTTCGGCTCGACGGCGAGCGCGCGCGCGAGCGCGATCCGCTGCCGCTGGCCGCCCGAGAGCTCGGACGGATAGCGCTGCGCGAGCCAGTCGAGCTGCACGAGCGACAACAATTCATGCACCTTGGCGCGGATCGCGGCTTCGCCCGGCCGCTCGCGCCGCGGCTTCACGCGCAGCCCGAACGCGACGTTCTCGAACACCGTCATGTGCCTGAAGAGCGCGTAATGCTGGAACACGAAGCCGACCTGCCGCTCGCGCGCGCCGACCGACGCGACGTCGAGCCCCTGCAGCACGACCTGCCCCGCATCCGCGTGCTCGAGGCCCGCGATCACGCGCAACAGCGTCGTCTTGCCGCAGCCGGACGGCCCGAGGAGCGCGACAAGCTCGCCCGCCGGAAAATCGAGCGTGACGTCGTCGAGCGCGGTGAAATCGCCGAAGCGCTTGTGCAGATTACGAACGGTGATGCCCATCTGGTTTGCCTCTTTACGAAATCGACGAAGTGACGGCGGCGCTCGGGTGCGCGGCGGGCGCGCCGTCGCGCCCCTGCGCGAGGTCGGCGGACAGCCGCCGCTCGGCGAACAGCTTGAGCGCGAGCGTGACGAGCGCGAGCAGCGCGAGCACCGACGCCACCGCGAACGCGGCTGCGAAGTTGTACTCGTTGTAGAGAATCTCGACGTGCAGCGGCATCGTGTCGGTCTGGCCGCGGATGTGGCCGGAGACGACCGACACCGCGCCGAACTCGCCCATCGCGCGCGCGTTGCAGAGGATCACGCCGTACAGCAGGCCCCACTTCACGTTCGGCAGCGTCACGCGCCGGAAGATCTGCCAGCCGGATGCGCCGAGCACGCGCGCCGCTTCCTCCTCGTCGCTGCCTTGCGCCTGCATGAGCGGAATCAGCTCGCGCGCGACGAACGGGAACGTGACGAAGATCGTCGCGAGCACGATGCCCGGCACGGCAAAGATGATCTGCACATCGTGCGCCTGCAGCCACGGCCCGAGCCAGCCCTGCGCGCCGAACAGCAGCACGTAGACGAGGCCCGAGATCACGGGCGACACCGAGAACGGCAGGTCGATGAGCGTCGTGAGGAGCGCGCGGCCCTTGAACTCGAACTTCGCGATCGCCCACGACGCACACACGCCGAACACGAGATTGAGCGGCACCGCGATCGCGGCCACGGTCAGCGTGAGCTTGATCGCCGACCACGCATCCGGGTCGGCGAGCGATTCGACGTAGAAATCGAAGCCCTTGCGCAGCGCCTCGACGAACACCGCCGCGAGCGGCACGACGAGAAAGAGCGCGAGGAACGCGAGCGCCGCGCCCGTGAGCAGCCAGCGCACCGCGCGCGGCTCGCTGACGGGATCGAGGCGGCGTGCGCGCACGCCCGCGTCGGCGGCGCGGCGCGGCCCGCGGCTCGCATCGGCGGGCGCCGCGACTGCGCGGGACTGAGCGGCGTCTTGGCTCATTGCGCGCCTCCGAGTGCCGTCACCGCCTGCGCGGCGGGCGCCGGGCCGCTTGCGCCGCGGCTCGTGCGGCGCTGCAAGTACCACTGCAGCGTGTTGATGAAAAGCAGCATCACGAACGACACGACGAGCATCACGACCGCGAGCGCCGTCGCGCCCGCGTAGTCGTACTGCTCGAGCTTCGTGATGATCAGCAGCGACGTGATTTCCGACTTCATCGGCACGTTGCCGGCGATGAAGATCACCGAGCCGTATTCGCCGAGCGCGCGCGCGAACGCGAGCGCGAAGCCCGTCAGCAGCGCGGGCGTGACGGCGGGCAGCACGACGCGGCGGAACGTGAGCCAGCGCGACGCGCCGAGGCACGCGGCCGCCTCTTCCTGCTCGCGCTCGAAATCCTCGAGCACCGGCTGCACGGTGCGCACGACGAACGGCAGGCCGATGAACGTCAGCGCGACGAGCACGCCGAACGGCGTGAACGCGATCTTGATGCCGAGCGGCGCGAGATAGCTGCCGATCCAGCCGTTCTGCGCGTAGACGGCCGCGAGCGAGATGCCCGCGACCGACGTCGGCAGCGCGAACGGCAGGTCGACGATCGCGTCGACGAGCCGCTTGAACGGGAACGAGTAGCGCACGAGCACCCACGCGACGAGAAAGCCGAACACCGCGTTGACGAGCGCGCCGCCGAGCGCGGCCGAGAACGTGAGCCGATAGGACGCGACGACGCGCGGCGACGTCGTCGCGGCGACGAACTGATCCCACGTGAGCGTGGCCGTCTTCAGAAAGGTGGCGGCGAGCGGGATCAGCACCACGAGGCTCAGGTAGGCCAGCGTGATGCCGAGCGTCACGCCGAATCCGGGCAGCGCGCTCGGCTTGCGGAAGGTGAACGTCGTCATGCGGAATGCTCTTCCAGGGTGATGCACATGGGTTCAACGGCTCGACGGACGCGCGTTGCACGCGCGTCCGTCGGCCCGGTATCGTTGTGTTGCGGCGGGCGCGCGCTCGTCACGGCGCGCGCCCGCCTTCGCTCATTGCGGCTTGTAGATCGAATCGAACACGCCGCCGTCGGCGAAATGCGTCTTTTGCGCATTGGTCCAGCCGCCGAACGTATCGTCGACCGTGTACAGCTTCAGCTTGGGGAACTGCTTCGTGAGCGCCGCCGGCACATCCTTCGAGCGCGGCCGGTAGTAATTGCGCGCGGCGATCTCCTGCCCTTCCTTGCTGTACAGGAAGTTCAGGTAAGCCTCGGCGAGCTTGCGCGTGCCCTTCTTGTCGACGACCTTGTCGACCACCGCGACGGGCGGCTCCGCCAGAATGCTCGCCGACGGCACGACGATCTCGAACTTGTCGGCGCCGAACTCCTTGATCGACAGGAACGCCTCGTTCTCCCATGCGATCAGCACGTCGCCGATGCCGCGCTGCACGAAGCTCGTCGTCGCGCCGCGCGCGCCCGAATCGAGTACGCCCGCGTTCTTGTAGAGCTTCGTGATGAAGTCCTTCGCCGTCTGCGCGTTGCCGCCCGGCTTGTGCTGCGCGTACGCCCACGCGGCGAGATAGTTCCAGCGCGCGCCGCCCGACGTCTTCGGGTTCGGCGTGACGATCGACACGCCCGGCTTCACGAGATCGTCCCAGTCCTTGATGCCCTTCGGATTGCCCTTCCTCACGAGGAACACGATCGTCGACGTGTACGGCGACGCGTTGTCCGGCAGGCGCTTCTGCCAGTCCCTGTCGACGATGCCCTTGTTCGCGAGCGCGTCGATGTCGTACGCAAGCGCGAGCGTCACGACGTCCGCCTGCAGCCCGTCGAGCACCGAGCGCGCCTGCGCGCCCGAGCCGCCGTGCGACTGCTTGAAGTTCACTGTCTCGCCCGTCTTCGCCTTCCACGCCTTGCCGAACGCCTGATTGACGTCCTGGTAGAGCTCGCGCGTCGGATCGTAGGAGACGTTCAGGAACGTCGTGTCCGCGAGCGCCGGCGTGAGCACGCCAAGCGCCGCCGCCGCGCCGAGCGCGAGTGATGCGATGAGACGGCGCGCGCCGCCCGCCAGCCCCGTATTGCGCTTGACCATCCGTTGTTCTCCAAATGTGTGGGTCATGGATTGCGATGTCGGGCCAGTCTAACGAACAGGTTTCATCATTAAAAATAATCGTTCCTCATTTTTTAATACTCAAAAGTGGTAACGACCGCCCGATCGACGGCTATCGCGACCGAAGCGCCGCTGCGACGCAGCCGGATCGCGGCGGAACCGCCGCGATAGCGCCGAACTTCAAGTAACGCTTGAATTTCCTCGGACACTGTATAAAAATACAGCTCACTGTCTATCCATACAGTCATGCCATGATCAAACTCACCGCCCGTCAGCAGCAAGTGTTCGACTTGATCCGTCGCGCGATCGAGCGCTCGGGGTTTCCGCCCACGCGCGCGGAAATCGCCGCCGAGCTGGGCTTCAGCTCGCCGAACGCGGCCGAGGAGCACTTGCGGGCGCTCGCGCGCAAGGGCGTGATCGAACTGGCGGCGGGCGCGTCGCGCGGCATCCGCCTGCTCGGCCTCGAAGACGCGCCGCACCAGCTGACGCTGCCGCACGCGGCGCTGATGCAACTGTCGCTTCCGCTCGTGGGCCGCGTCGCGGCGGGTAGCCCGATCCTCGCGCAGGAGCACATTTCGCAACGCTACGCGTGCGATCCCGCGCTCTTCTCGAGCAAGCCGGACTACCTGCTGAAGGTGCGCGGCCTGTCGATGCGCGACGCCGGCATCCTCGACGGCGATCTGCTCGCCGTGCAGAAGCGAACCGAGGCGAAGGACGGGCAGATCATCGTCGCGCGACTCGGCGACGACGTCACGGTCAAGCGCCTGAAGCGCCGGCCGGGCGGCGTCGAGCTGATCGCCGAGAATCCCGATTACGAGAACATCTTCGTGAAGGCCGGCAGCGCGGAATTCGCGCTGGAAGGCGTCGCCGTCGGGCTGATCCGCCCGGGTGAGTTCTAAGCGCCTTTCGGCCAGCCGCGGCCCCGCCCGTCTATCCGCCATTCGACTGGATCAGGAGAACCCTATGGAACGCCTCGCCCGCCTGCTGCCCTTCCGCCAATTCGGCCGCCTGCGCCATCTGCGCGGACGCACGACATGTGCGCCGCTCGCCGCCGCCGCGCAGCCGCCCGGCGATGCCGACACGCAGCTGCCGTTGTCCGCTTTGCCGGCATTCGCGCGCGTGTCGCTGAACGGTTCGCTCCATCACGCGGAGCCCGCGCGACGCGCGCCGGTGCGCGTCTATCACGGGCCGTCGCGATTCATCATGGTGGGGACGGTCGACGCGATCTGCCGAATGATCGACCGGTGCATTGCCGAGGAACGTTCGTTGACTCAGCAAGGTCTCTGATCTTCCGGGTCCGTCCGTTTCGCCGTGGAGGCCGCTTGAATCCTGCCGTGCGCCCGCAAAAGCGTTTTCTGAAGCCGGTGTCGATCGTCATCGCGGTCGTCGTCGCTGCCGCCGTGGTCGTGTATGCGTATGCGTCGCCGTATCTCGCGCTCAGGCAAATCAAGCAGGCGATCGACTCGCGCAACGCACAGGCGATCAGCGCGCACGTCGATTTCCCCGCGCTGCGGATCAGCCTGAAGCAGCAGCTCACCGACGAATTGATGCGGCGCATCGACGCGCAAAAGCGCGACAATCCGCTCGCGATCATTGGCGCGTTGATCGGCTCGGCGCTCGTCGGCCCGCTCGTCGACGCCTATGCAACGCCCGACGGCGTCGCCGCGCTGTTGAGCGGCTTGCCACCGCGCGCGCAGCCGGGACAGCGGCCGCCCGAATTGAATCAACCGGGTGATCGAACGGCAAGCCTGCCCGCGTCGTCGGCACCCGGCGCGGTTGCCCCGGCAAGCAGCGCCGGCAACTCCGCCATCGCTTCGAGCGGCCCGACGCCCGCGGCAAGCAGCGCCGCAGCGCAAGCTGGGCCGTCGTCTGCGGCAAGCGTGCCCGCCGCCGCAGGTGCGCATCCTGACGCATCGCCGCAGACGAGCGCGCACTACCGGAGCTTCGACGAATTCGTCGTCACGTATCGTCGCGACGACGGTAG
Organism: Burkholderia sp. ABCPW 111; assembly: GCF_000773065.1. Taxonomy (NCBI): domain Bacteria; kingdom Pseudomonadati; phylum Pseudomonadota; class Betaproteobacteria; order Burkholderiales; family Burkholderiaceae; genus Burkholderia; species Burkholderia sp. ABCPW 111. Next base: position 262,036 of record NZ_JPWT01000001.1, read on the forward strand.
CACGCGCTATGCGGCGATATTTCGCCGCAGCGGGGTCTTCGGGTGGAAATTGTCAGCGCTCGATTTGCACGACGATTGAATATGAATCCGCGCGTCGACCGCCCGCTTCACCAAGCAAGTAGGCCAAGACACATGCCGCGTACATCGCGTATACGCGTAAACCATGTACAGTTCGCCGACCATCCGGTGGGAGCGCCTTGCAGCGGGGAGCCGGAAGTCCGCTCACCTGAATGCCGCGTGCGCTCCCAGACGCACTGGAACCGGTTCTGTCCTTCTACACGCTCAACCGATGCCGGACACCGGCAACGGCCGAAGCAGCGAACACCAGCCTCGGCCGCGCGCGGCCGATTGGCATGTCACCGCCCCGACGCCGGAATGCGTCAGTGCCCGGTCGTCGCCGCGGCCGCTTCCCTCGCGCTTTCCGCCTTCTGCTCGGCGGGCGACGAACACGCGACCAAAATGCTGCACGACACGCGATCGAGCAGTTGCGTGCTGCCGGAGCCCATCCACCACCGCGACAAGCCGCTGCGGCAGCGATGGCCGACCACGACGAGATCGACGTTCAGCTTCGTCGCGAGATTCGCGATTTCGTCGATCGGGTAGCCGAATGCGAAATGCCCCTGTGCCTGCACGCCGCGCTCGGTCAGCCAGTCGACGCCTTCTTGCAGGATCTCCCGTGCGGTTTCTTCGAAGCGGCTGCACGCGACGTCGGTCAGCAGGCCGGCGCTTTGCGCAATGCTCGAACGCATGTCGACGACCGACAGCAAGTGCGTCTCGGCCTTCAGCTCGAGCGCCAGATCGGCACCGCATCGCAGGGCCTTGCGGCCCTCGAGCGTACCGTCGTAGCACAACAATATTTTTTTATAACTAGCCATTTTGGTCTCCCTAGTGCGCGACCAGCGCGTGAATTCATCATGCTGCACCGCAATTCCAGATGCAAGCGCTGGAAAACGCTGATTCGCGTTGCACCGCGAACGCGCGATGATGCAATGCAGGAGCCAGCGCCGCGTGCGCCGGGATGAGGCAAGCGCGCTGAAGCAATGCGATCGATGCACTAGAATGGCCCGTTCGTGTCGCACGACTCCAAAATAGATATTCACTTGCCCATGTCCGTCGCACCAATCGATTTTCAGGAAGTCGAGAAACGCTACGACGACAAGCTCGTCGTCAACGGCTTGTCGTTTCATGTGCAGCCCGGCGAATGCTTCGGCCTGCTCGGCCCGAACGGGGCCGGCAAGACCACCACGCTCAAGATGCTGCTCGGCATCACGCATCCGGACGCAGGCTCGATCCGCCTGTGCGGCGAGCCCGTGCCGTCCCGCGCGCGGCATGCACGGCGTCGCGTCGGCGTGGTGCCGCAATTCGACAACCTCGATCCCGATTTCACCGTTCGCGAGAATCTGCTCGTATTCGCCCGCTATTTCGGTCTCACCGCGCACGAGTCCCGCGCGCTCGTGCCGTCGCTGCTCGAATTCGCGAAGCTCGAAAACAAGGCGAACGCGAAGGTGGGCGAGCTGTCGGGCGGAATGAAGCGCCGGCTCACGCTCGCGCGCGCGCTCGTCAACAACCCGGACGTGCTCGTGCTCGACGAGCCGACGACGGGCCTCGATCCGCAAGCCCGACATCTGATGTGGGAGCGGCTGCGCTCGCTCCTCGCGCGCGGCAAGACGATTCTGCTCACCACGCACTTCATGGAAGAGGCCGAGCGTCTGTGCCACCGCCTGTGCGTGATCGAGGAAGGCCGCAAGATCGCGGAAGGCGCGCCGCGCACGCTGATCGAAACGGAAATCGGCTGCGACGTGATCGAGATCTACGGCGCCGATCCCGCACGGCTTCGCGACGAGCTCGCGCCGTTCGCCGAGCGCGCCGAGATCAGCGGAGAAACGCTCTTTTGCTACGTCAACGATCCGGAGCCGATCCACGCGCGCCTGAAGGGCCGCACGGGCCTGCGCTATCTGCACCGCCCCGCGAATCTCGAAGACGTATTCCTGCGGCTGACCGGCCGCGAGATGCAGGATTGAGACAAATGGACACTCGCCACTACTCGCCGTCGCCGGCCGTCGCCCCCCGCGAGCGCGCATCCGCATTCGCGCTCGCGCTGCCCGCGAACGCCACCAACTGGATCGCCGTCTGGCGGCGCAACTATCTCGTCTGGCAGAAGCTCGCGATCGCGTCGATGTTCGGCAACCTCGCCGATCCGATGATCTATCTGTTCGGTCTCGGCTTCGGGCTCGGGCTGATGGTCGGGCACGTCGAGGGCGTGTCGTACATCGCGTTTCTCGCGGCCGGAACGGTCGGCTCGAGCGTGATGATTTCGGCGAGCTTCGAGTCGATGTACTCGGGCTTTTCGCGGATGCACGTGCAGCGCACCTGGGAGGCGATCATGCACACGCCGCTGTCGCTCGGCGACATCGTGCTCGGCGAGATCGTTTGGGCGGCGAGCAAGGCGATGCTGTCGGGCGCGGCGATCATGCTCGTCGCGGGCATTCTCGGCTATGCGAAGTTTCCGTCGATGCTGGCCGCGCTACCGGTGATCGCGCTCGCCGGCCTCGCGTTCGCGAGCCTCGCGATGATCGTCACCGCGCTCGCGCCGTCGTACGACTTCTTCATGTTCTACCAGACGCTCGTGCTGACGCCGATGCTGCTGTTGTCCGGCGTGTTCTTCCCGCTCGCGCAGTTGCCCGAATTCGCGCGGCACGTCGCGCATGCGCTGCCGCTCGCGAACGCGGTCGACCTGATCCGTCCGGCGATGCTCGGCCGCCCGGCGACCGACATCGCGCTCCATGTCGCGATACTCGTCGCGTACGCGGTGGGCGGATTCTTCGTCTGCGCGCGCCTGTTCAGGCGGCGAATGATGCGCTGACGGGGCCGGGCCGCCCGGCCGGCTCGCAGCGGCGGCGCGCATGCCCGACCGAGCGCCGGGCATGCGGCCTTTCGGAGCGCGCGGCGCTCACGCGCCGCATCGCCCGGTTGCCGGCCGCGCGGGCTCGAGCGCAACGCTCACTCTTCGTCGTCGCCCCAGGGCATCTCGACATCGGTCAGGAACGCGACGGTCGCGAGCGGCCCGCCTTCCTGGCGGCCGAGCTTGCCGTCCGCGCGGTGCCATTCGACGCGAAACATGGTGGTCGGGTCGTCGGCGAGCAGATACACGGTGCGCAGTTCTTCCGGATCGGCGTCCTCGACCGGGCCGTCGAACGAAACGAGCATCTTTTGCGGCCACACGCCGTTGAGCGGATCGTAGACGCGCTCGCCCTGCGGAATGTCGATGCTCGCCTCGACGCCGATCGTCGCCGACGCCTCGACGATCATCTTGCCCAGCGCGTTCAGCACGGCGGTCGCGCGCGCGGAGTTGGCCTGGCGAATCGCGAGATCGCCGCGCGTGAGCGCCTGTTCGAGGCGGGGATGTACCTTGTGTTTCGTCATGCGTTTTCCTGATTGCTTCTGCTTCTGAAAATGACGGCCGGCCTCGATTCCGAGACCGGCCCGATTGCTTATGTGCGCGACACGAGGGCGATCGGCGCGCGTGCGGTGCCCTGCCCGCCGCATCCGCAACGGCGTGCGCCGCGCGGCACATGTCGACTGCGGCTCGCCGGCGCGTGATCGGCGATCGCCCGCGGCCCGCCTCCCGAAGCCGATCCAGCATTTCGCCCGGCTTACCCGCAGACGCGCCCGCGACGGAGGACGCGCCGCCTGAGCGCCCGCCGAGCCTGAGCGCCCGCCGAGCGAACAGCCCGACCGCCGCCGCGACAGTCGCCGTCCGCGTCGCGCTCAGAATCCGAGCGCGACCGCCGCCAGCCCGCCGACCACCCCGAACGCAACGACGAGCGCCGCCACGAGCGTGAGCGTCGTCGGCTTGAACGAGCGCGCGAGCATCGCGAGCGACGGCACGCTGACGGGCGGCAGCGTCATCAGCAGCGCCCCCGCCGGACCGACGCCCATGCCGAGCGACAACATCGCCTGAATGATCGGCACCTCGCCCGCGGTCGGAATCACGAACAGCATGCCCGCCACCGCGAACGCGACGATCCAGCCGATCCCGTTGCCGATGTCCGGCCCGATGTGCGGGAACAACCATGCGCGCGCCGCGCCGAGCAGCAGGACGAGCAGCAGATATTCGGGAACGAGGCGCACGGTCATCCGCGCGAAGATCTTCATCCAGCGCACGAACGCGTTGCCGGCCGCTGCCTGCTCCGCGACGAGCTTCGCGCGCAGCGTATCGTCGATATCCTGCGTCTTCGCGCCCGCGAGACGGTTGATCAGATAGCCGACGCCGAACACCATCGCGACGCCGAGCACGAGCCGCAGCGCGCTCCAGTGCCAGCCGAGCACGAAACCCATGAACACGAGCGCGGCCGGATTGAGCACCGTGTTGCCGAGCCAGAACGCGACCGCGCCGCCCGGCGACGCGTCGCGCTCGCGCAGGCCCGCGACGACGGGCGCCGCACAGCACGTGCACATCATGCCCGGCAGCGCGAGCAGGCCGCCCGCCGCGACGCTGCCGAAGCCCGTCCCGCCGAGCGCGCGCGCGACCCAGTGCGCGGGCAGCAGCGCCTGCACCGCCGAGCCGAGCAGCAGGCCGAGCACCATCGCCTGCCAGATCGCCTTGCCGTACGCCCACGCGTAGTCGAGCGCCGCCTGCAGCGACGGCTCGGGCGCGTGCGCCGCGGTTCCCATCAGGATCGACTGGCCGATCGAATGATGCTCGGCCGCGACGAACGCCTTGTGATAGTAAGGAAACCACTTGACGTAAAAGAGGCCCGCGACCGCCAGCACGACGAACGTCGCGAGGCCGAGCGCCGGGTGCGGGGTGTAACGGGAACTGTTCATGCTGGTCGCCGTGAATGCGTGTGGTTGTGCGTCGTTGCGCATCGTTGCGAAATGCCGGAAACGGACGAACGCCGCATCGCGCCACGGCGCGGCGGACGGCGGCTCATCGGCGCCTCGATTTCGAATGCGGAATTTCATGTCCGGGTCGGGCGAGCCGGACAGCCGACGGAAAGCGGCGATTATCGCACGTGCCGCGCGATTCTCCGATTGGGGCATTCGCTGCTGCGGCGTGCGTCGCCCGGCAGCACGAGGCCGGGCGGCGGCACGCGACGCGCGCCTGCGGGCCGCCGCCCGAAGGCCGTCACGGCGCGGGGTTCGGCTGCTGCTCGTGGAGCGCGTCGATTTCGGCGAGGATGTCGGGCGAGAGCTTCACGTCTGCGCTCGCGATGTTTTCGCGCAATTGCTCGAGCGATGTCGCGCCGATCAGATTGCTCGTCACGAACGGCCGGCTGTTGACGAACGCGAGCGCGAACTGCGCGGGCGACAGCCCGTGCCGCTTGGCGAGCGCGACGTAACGCGACGTCGCCTGCACCGCGTGCGGCTTGCTGTAGCGCTGAAAGCGCTCGAACAGCGTGATGCGCGCGCCGGCGGGACGCGCGCCCTCTTCATATTTGCCCGACAGCCAGCCGAACGCGAGCGGCGAATACGCGAGCAGCCCGATGCGCTCGCGATGGCTGAATTCCGACAAGCCGTTCTCGAACGTGCGGTTCAGCAGGCTGTACGGATTCTGGATGCTGACGATGCGCGGCAGGCCGAGCTTCTCGGCCGCGCGCAGGAACCGCGCGACGCCCCACGGCGTTTCGTTCGACACGCCGACATGGCGCACCTTCCCCGCCTTCACGAAGTCGCCGAGGACGGCCAGCGTCTCCTCGATCGGCACCGTGTACGAATCGTCGATCCACGGATACGCGGGGCGGCCGAACGTCGTCGTGCTGCGGTCCGGCCAGTGCAGCTGGTACAGGTCGACATAGTCGGTGCGCAGGCGCTTGAGGCTGCCGTCGAGCGCCTCGGTCAGGTTCTTGCGGTCGAACTGGTTGCCCGCGCCGCGAATGTGCGTCGGGTTGTGCGGCTGGCGCGCGGGGCCGGCGATCTTCGTCGCGATCGTCAGCTTGTCGCGCAGCGTCGGCCGCTTCGCGAGCCACGTGCCGAGATGCGCCTCGGTGCGCCCCTGCGTCTGCGCCATCGGCGGCACCGGATACATCTCGGCGGTGTCGATCAGCGTGACGCCCTGGTCGATCGCATAGTCGAGCTGCGCGTGCGCGTCGCTTTCGGTGTTCTGCTCGCCCCAGGTCATCGTGCCGAGACCGATCAAGCTGACTTTGACGTCCGAATTGCCGAGTGTGCGGTATTCCATGCTGAGGTTCCTGTCGCTTCGCGTGCAAAAATTCGAAGCTAACACATCGGCGCGATTGCTTCAGGACGCGCGCGGCGAAGCGACGCCGAGGCTGCGCTTACGGCGTCGACGCGTCGGCGACGCGCATGCGCTCGGCCCTCCCGCGCGGCCGCCCGGCAACCGACGCTCGGCCGACACCGACACCGACACCGGCACAACACCGGCACTAGCGCCGGCACCTCACGCAACGCATCGCGCGCCGCGAGCCGCGCGCCGGCGCACCGCTCACGCCGGCCGCTGAATGAAGCACGTCGCCGACGCATGCGCGACCACCTTGTCGTCCGGCGTCTTCAGCGTCCCTTCGGCGACGCCGAGACTCTTGGACAGATGGATCACGCGCCCTTCGGCGATGAGATCGACGTCGCGCGGCACCGGGCGCAGCATTTTCACGTGCAGATCGACGGTGCCGTAACCGACGCCCGGATCGAGCATCGTATGCACCGCGCACCCCGTGACCGAATCGAGCACCGTCGCGGCGAAGCCGCCGTGCACGCCGCCGAGCGGGTTCAGATGTCGGCCGTCGGCGCGCGCGGTCATTTTCACGTAGCCGAGCTCGATGCTCTCGGGCCGCATCGGGATCGTCTCGGCGATCGACGCGGCGGGCAAATCGCCCGCCGCTGCGGCGCGCAACAGTTCGAGACCGGACATGGAAAGCGGATTCATCGACACACTCCTCGCTGGGATGCGGAACGCGGCGCGCGTATCGCGCACCATAAAGTTCCGAAAAAGAACTTATGATGGCGCCCATTATTCGCAGACGCTCAACCGCTGTCAACACACGAAGGCGCCGCCGGTTCGAGCGTGCGTTCTATAATCGAACGCACTTTCCCTGCCTATACGGAATCGGATCATGAAATGGGACGACGTCGGCTCGATGCCGTGTTCGGTCGCGCGCACGCTTGCCGTGCTCGGCGACCGCTGGACGATGCTGATCCTGCGCAACGCGTTTCTCGGCCATCGCCGCTTCGAGGCGTTCCAGACGCAGCTGGGACTCACGCGCCACGTGCTCGCCGAGCGGCTCGCACGGCTCGTCGACGAAGGCATCTTCGCGAAGTGCGCATATCAGGACAGGCCGCCGCGCTTCGAATATCGGCTGTCGCAGAAAGGCCTCGATCTCTATCCGGTGCTGCTCGCGCTCACCGCGTGGGGAGACCGCTGGAAGGACGACGGCAACGGCCCCCCCGTCGTGCTGCGGCACCGCAAATGCGGGCACGTGATGCAGCCGGTGATGGTGTGCTCCGAATGCGGCGAGCCGATCGATCCGCGGGAAGTCGAGCCGCTGCCGGGGCCGGGCTGGATCGCGCGGCAAACGGACGAAGTCGAGTGACGGCGGGCGGCGGACGGACGCCGCTGCGTCGACGATGATGTCGCCTGTCGCTTGCCGCTTGCGTGAGCGAAAGCGAGCGCGTGCGATGCGCTCGACACGCATGCGCACGCTTCGCGACGCGGAACGTGCGCGAAGCGCGCCTGCCCGGGACCGCGCAAACTGGAACAGCAGATAGGCGGCGATCGACCAGACGACGCGCGCGATGTGCGTCAATTGCAGGCCTTCCTGCCGTATCCAGTAGCCGCACCACAGCCCGCCGAGCGAACCGGTTCGTCACGGAGCGCGCACGCACACGCCGGCCACGATTTCAGGCACGCCCTGCGCACCGAAACGACGGGACGCGACACGCATAGAAACGTCGTCGCGCACACGCGAACGAGCATTTGCCACCGATGCCGCTTCGTCCAAGCCGCGTTTCGGCCCAACCGCGACCGCCAACCGCCCAAACAAGCCCGCTGCATCGCCGCCGCCGCGCCGCACCGCGCGCCCGTCGAAGCAGCCGCGCCGCCCGCGCGACAAGCGAAACCCCGAGCAAACTCTTTCGCTTTTGAAAGCAATCCGGGCGATTGAGGTAACATATCGCCTCTTGCGCCCAGCGACCGCTTCCTGCCGAGCGCGTCCCGCAAGAATTGCCTGGTGCGTGCCGTACCGGAAGGCGCGCGAACAGCTCAGATTCCAAGTCCACTGATTGCACGCCGGCGGCGGCGCCGTCATTTGCAACATCCGCCGTGCAATTTGGATTCCTCATGAAGAATAGACGCAACATCACCTCGTACATCGTGATTGCGATGATCCTCGGCATCGCCGTCGGCTATGGCTGCCATAGCGCGTTTCCGGACCCGCTGATCGCGAAGGAAATCGCCGGTTACGTCTCGCTGCTGTCCGACGTGTTCCTGCGTCTCATCAAGATGATCATCGCACCGCTCGTGTTCGCGACGCTGACGGTCGGCATCGCGCACATGGGCGACACGGGAGCGGTCGGCCGGGTCGGCGTGAAGGCGCTGGGCTGGTTCGTCATCGCGTCGTTCACGTCGCTGCTGCTCGGCCTCATGGCCGCGACGATCCTGCAGCCCGGCAGCCATCTGAGCCTGCCGCTGCCCGCCACCGATGCCGCCGTCAACCTGAAAACGAACTCGTTCACGCTGAAGGATTTCGTGATCCACCTGGTGCCGAAATCGATCGCCGAGGCGATGGCGAACAACGAGATCCTGCAGATCGTCGTGTTCTCGATCTTCTTCGGCACCGCGCTGTCCGCGCTCGGCGACACCGGCAAGCGCCTGACCGGCGTGATCGAGGATCTCGCGCAGGTCATGCTGAAGGTCACGGGCGCGGTGATGTGGTTTGCGCCCGTCGCGGTGTTCGCAGCGCTCGCGTCGACGATCACGACGGAAGGACTCGGCATCCTGCTCACGTTCGCGAAGTTCATGGGCAGCTTCTACATCGCGCTCGCGCTGTTGTGGGGCGTGCTCACGCTCGCGGGCATCGTGTTCCTCGGCAAGCGCACGTTCACGCTGATCCGCCTGATCCGCGAGCCGTTCCTGCTGTCGTTCGCGACCGCGAGCTCGGAAGCCGCGTATCCGAAACTGCTCGACGCGCTCGACCGCTTCGGCGTGAACCGCAAGATCTCGAGCTTCGTGCTGCCGATCGGCTATTCGTTCAACCTCGACGGCTCGATGATGTACTGCACGTTCGCGGTGCTGTTCATCGCGCAGGTGTACGGCGTCCATTTGCCGCTCGGCACGCAGATCACGATGCTGCTTCTGCTGATGCTGACGTCGAAGGGCATGGCGGGCGTGCCGCGCGCGTCGCTCGTCGTGATCGCGGCGACGCTCAACCAGTTCCACCTGCCCGAAGCGGGGCTGCTGCTGATCATGGGCGTCGACATGTTCCTCGACATGGGCCGCTCCGCGACCAACGCGGTCGGCAATTCGATCGCGGCCGCCGTGGTCGCGAAGTGGGAAGGCCAGCTCGGCGACCCGCGCGACGACGCCGACTCCGGCTCGGATGGCGGCATGGCGTCGAGCGAGCCGCCGCGAATCACGGAGCGCGTATAGCGGTGGCCGCTTGCGCGGGCCGGCCCGGCGTCGCCAGGCCGGCCGTCCGTGCAATGCGACGCTCCCGGGCGGCGGCCCGGCGAGCCAATGCGGCGGCACCGCCGCAAGCTCGCCAGGTTCGCGCCGATCACCGTTGGCCGCCCTGAAAACGCGCGTCACGGCTTCAGATCCACGGGATCGCGATCGGCGCAGGCGCAGGAACCGTTGCCCCCGCCCACGTAGCCGAATGCGGCAAACGCAGCATCGGCACACTTCCGCATCTCATTCGGCGACGACGCATAGCGGCCCTTTGCCGTCTCGTCGCGCCGACGTCCAATGCGGACAGCCGCCCTTGGTCGCAGCGCGCCGGCTTGCCGCGGCATCGCGGGCGAGCAGCGCGTCCGCCGAGCCACGCATCGCAGCGTCTTGCGAATTGCTCCGGAAACGAAAAGCCAGACGTGCGCGAGGAACGAGTGAAGACTCGTCTCGCCGCAAGCGGCGTTCATATGCGCACCCACATGCGCGCTCCGCCGGCACATTAGCCGCGGATGGAGGACGCGCCACACGGCACGCCAGCTCGTCGGCCGCATTGAAGTAAAATACCGGGTTGTTCACGCGCCGCCGCGCCATTTCCGTCCCGCCTATGTCCGCCTCGCCTGCCCTCAGCCCACGCCGGGTGTCCGTCGCCCCGATGATGGACTGGACCGATCGCCATTGCCGTTCGTTTCACCGAACGATCTCGCGCCACACGTGGCTCTACACGGAAATGGTGACGACGGGCGCGCTGATCCACGGCGACGTCGCGCGCCATCTCGCATTCACGCCCGACGAAGCGCCCGTCGCGCTGCAACTGGGCGGCAGCGAGCCCGCCGACCTCGCGCATTCCGCGAAGCTCGGCGAACGCTGGGGCTACGACGAAATCAACCTGAATTGCGGCTGCCCGTCCGAGCGCGTGCAGCGCGGCGCATTCGGCGCGTGCCTGATGAACGAGCCGCAACTCGTCGCGGATTGCGTGAAGGCGATGCGCGATGCAGTGTCGATCCCCGTGACGGTCAAGCACCGGATCGGCGTCGACGCAATCGACGACTATGCGTTCGTGCGCGACTTCGTCGGCACGGTTGCCGCGGCCGGCTGCGGCGTATTCGTCGTGCACGCGCGCAACGCGATCCTGAAGGGCTTGTCGCCGAAGGAAAACCGCGAGATTCCGCCGCTCAAGTACGACTATGCGTATCGACTGAAGCGCGACTTTCCTCAGCTCGAGATCGTCATCAACGGCGGCATCACGACGCTCGACGAAGTCGAGCGGCATCTGCAGCACGTCGACGGCGTGATGCTCGGCCGCGAGGCTTATCACAATCCGTACGTGCTCGCCGATGTCGACGCACGCTTCTATGGCGCGACAGCGCCGGCGCCGACGCGCGAAGCAATCGAGGCGAAGCTCGTCGAATACTGCGCGGCCGAGCTCGCGCGCGGCACGTATCTCGGCGCGATCGTCCGGCATGCGCTCGGCCTGTATCGCGGCGTCGCGGGCGCGCGCGGCTGGCGCCGCGTGCTGTCGGACAACAAGCGCCTCGCACGCGGCGATCTGTCGATCTTCGACGAAGCGCGCGCGCACCTTGCAAGCCCGGAAGAATTTTTTGAAAAAAGGGCTTTGCAAAGTTAAACAGCGTTTGTATAATCTCGCTTCTTCGTTGATGCCGCCGCTGCGGCGAATTAGCGGAGAAAAATAGTGGTGGCTGTAGCTCAGTTGGTAGAGTCCAGGATTGTGATTCCTGTCGTCGTGGGTTCGAGTCCCATCAGCCACCCCAGTAAAATCAAGCGCTTAGCCCGGTTCATCGAACTGGGCTTTTTGCTTTCTGGAGTCCGTGTAACCACTGTGTAACCGGATTTCGTCAATCGCAGCTCGCCGCGACACCGCGACGGGGCTCCGGAGAGGTCGGCGAGGTCACGGCATCTGCATGACTCTTCTCTAACGTCGGAGAGGTCAAGTAGGCTATGCAGATGTGGCGATGCATCCGCACGCCGAAGCACCTGAGCATTTCCGGGCCAGGTCGCTTCATTCGCCCGGAGTTGCGGAGCGTCAATTGCGGATGTATTCCTGCAGATTCAGCCCTCGAAGCTCTTTTGCTCGCACGTCCAATCTCGCAAGCAACTTCGGGTCAGTCGCGAATGGCTTCAAGACAGCGGCGCACGCGCTCCCGCCTGGCTCCTTGAAGCACGGCGAGTCGGCCGGCAACTCCATGCCAACCGCATAGAAGCTCACGACGTCCTCGGCAAATGGTTTCGCGAAAGCTTCCTTGCCATGCAGGAAAGCACTCACATGCTTCGCCTGAGCCTCCGAGTCGCTGAGCAGGTAGTCGCCGATGGACACGCAGTCATCGGCTATGACGACTGGCACAGTCATTCCCGCTCCACGACAGACCAAGAATGCCTCATCGCCTTTCGACCGCATCGCTGCTTTCTGGACTTGGTCCGAACGGAGCTGCGCCTTCACAAGCCCATCCGAGGCGAGCAGGCCGAGATAAGGCACTCCCGCCGCATCGCGATTAATGCCGGTAACAACGCCGGTCAGTGCGAACGTCTTGCCCTTGAAGCGGTTGTCCGCGGCGATTTCATTCGCCGAGTACGCGGCCGCATACTCCGATGCTGTAACTGAATCGTCCAGATGCAAAAAGGCCAGCGCGTCATTCCGATAAGGGTTCGGCCGGACACTTGGGTTCGCAGCATTGCGCAAGTCGTTCAAGAGGGCCCAGTGCGCAAGACGAGCAGCGTTCACGTTGAGGTCCCCGTATGGTCGTGGTGCCGACGAACTCGACGCGGAGGGCCTGCTCGCGGCGACGGCAGCATTCGGCTCCGATGCTTTATCGCAGCCGAAGAGCACAAGGGCTGAAACCACTACTGCGGATAGCAGGAAGCGGCGATGTGAGCCGCGAGGCACGACGCGTTTCAGCAAGTCGATTTTCGCCGCCATGGCAATCCTTGACGTGGATTCGGTAGCACGAACGATAGCGCCACGACCAGAAAAAGAAAACCGCCCGAGGGCGGTATGTGGTATCGACTGTTCACCGGGCTCGGCTCATGTGCTTCCGGCAGGCTCGTAACAGGTCATTGATGCGCCTCTGCTCCTCTAGCCACTCCGCCGACCGCAGACCGTGCTTCGTCGCGTTCTGCGACACGACGGCCTTTCCCTCGTCAGTCTTCGGGCCCGTGGACCGTTCCCACGGCTTCCACCGCTTGATTGCCTCGGCCTGCTTCGCCCGCCGCTCCGGATTCCAGCCATTCGCCATCGTCATGCTCCAAAAGTTTGTTCGGCGGGGCGCCGTCTTCCTCGTGTGCGCGTGCGGCGCCGGTCGGCGGGATACCGTTATTGACCTGCTGCGGCCCGTGCGCGACGTTCGCCTGGCGGATGAACGCTACCGACTTCGGGTTCTTCAACTCGCCGAGCACCCGCAAGGTCGACGCGCACTGCTGCTGCGCCTTTAGCGCCATTCGCATGTACGCTTCGAGCTTCGGCATCGTGTCGGCGGCTCGCGCCCTGAGCACCATGTCATTGAACAACAAGTCGCACGTATTCGCCTGCACCAACAGCATGGTCTCGACGCTGCTCAGGTCGTTTTGCTCCACCACCGGGCGAAACTTGTCGAGCAGCGCCGAATGAATATCGGTCACGGAAAATTCGACGCCGCTCACCGTGCCGCCAACGATGCTGCGCCCGACAATCGCCGCGTTGAATACCGGGTTCACTGCCACGCGGGCCTGGGCTTGCTTTCTGGCCTCGCCCTGACGCGCCTCAACGGTCATCGACTTTGCTTTCGCGGGCGCTGCGGTTACCTTCCGCTTTGCAGCCATGGTCACTCGCCTTTGTGGGGAATGTCGACCACCGCGCCTCCAATCTGGATGTCGCGACCGACCAGATGCGGGGAGTTGTGCGCGGTCAGGATGACGCCGGCCGCCACAGCCGCGTCCTTGACCACCAGCGCCAGCGCGGGCAGTGGTGCGCAGGCCTGCGCATAGCGTTGCACGGCATCGTGGTAGGCCTGCGTCGCCGCGACCCGGCGGTGCTCGTGGATTTCCTGCTCGAGCTTCGCGTGCTCGGCCTGTAGCGTGCGGATACGCAGCGATGCGGATTCGTCCGCCGCCAGTTCACGCTGCTGACGCAGCGACGCCGCCAGCCTAGCCGGGTCATCGAGCGTGCCCGCGCTGGCCTGCTCGGTGAGCTTCGCCACCGTGGCATCGGTCGCCTGCTTGCGCAGGGCCAGAGCCTGTACGTCGGCCTGCGCCTGGGCGATTTCATCGGGGAGTTGGGCCAGTCGTCGCTCCATGTCGTCTAGCCTCATCACCGGCGCGTGCTCGGTCTTCTGGACGGGGTTGGTCAGGTTGCTGATTCGGTCAAGAATTTTCATGTGTCGATTCCTTGTGAAAGCGCATGTGTCCGCAAATAGCGGTGTCATTCATGGGGGAGTTTTCGCAACGGCGTTCATTCATGGGGTTAATTTCGCAAAAGCAATTCGGCTTCCTCACTTCCTGCCCTTGGGGTCGGCCCGCGCACGCTCCTCGCCGAGTATCTCGAACAGCACCGGGCGGAACGTCGGCTCCACAATCCGCCACGCAGTCCCCAGACGCATCACCGCGCCGCGCTCGGTCAGCCTCGCCTCGTGCCGCCGCAACCACTTGCCCATGTCGGCGGGGCCCGTCAGGCGCGGACTGCCGAAGCGCCAGATGGAACGCATCCGGGCGTTTTCATGCAGCCACGTATCGAGTGGCACAAGGCGCTGAAACTCAATCTCGTCAGTCATCTCATCGCCTCACAGGTCGTCGTCAAAATCCGATGACGCACCCGCCTCGTGAGTCCGACGCGCGTGCCCGGCCCCGTTCGCTGGCTGGCGGCCTGCCTGCACTGCCGTGCGCCGCCGCTTCACGTCGTAGGCAGAGAGCACTGCGTGCGCTACCAGGTCGAGAGCAGGTTTCGCATCGCCCGCGCGGTCCACCCACGCCTTCGGCGTCAGCGTGCCCGCCAGCGCCACGCTGTCCCCGTCTCCGAGCGCCAGCAATGCCAACTTCGCCTCGTCATCGAACGCAATCACGTTCACGAACAGAGATTCACCGTCGCCCGCCGCGGCGCGCACCTTCGCGGTCACGAATGCCTTGCCGCTTGTCGCGGTCCTGCTCGTCGCCGTGCCGTACAGCTTGCCGCTCACCAGTCCGTCAATCATGTTTCACCTCGCAATCGGCAGCGACCGCCGCCCAGGCTTCAATCGAACCCTCGCAGGTCCACTCATACCCGCTCCACATGCAACCGTGCTGCACCGCCAGCCTGACCGCCACCGGCCACACGGCGCGCCACTCGTCGCGGTCACGGCGGTAGAACAGGACGGGGAGCTTGCTCTCCGCCGCCTGACGAGCCGCCTGCGCATACCACTCGCGGATGTCGCCGCGCGTCGCCGTCGCGTACCGCTTCACCTCAGCGCACCAACCCGGCACGCCGTCGAGGTCAGAATCACCATCGTGCTGGCGGACGCGGCGCTTTACGTCCCAGCCGGTCAGCTCTCGCACCAGAGCAGCAATCTCGCGCTCGCCCGCCTTTCCCTTCGTTCTCGATTTCAGTCCCATGTCAGGCCCTCAATGCTCTTCGTTCGGAATCCCGTTTTTCCCGTTTCGTCCCGTTTCGGGAGTTTCTGGGTCCCGTTTTCTCCCGCTCCGTATATATAGATACGGGCGGGAACGGGACGGACTCCGGGATGGGTGGGAGGTGGGTTACTTGCGCCATAGCCAGCCGTCCTTGGAGCCGTAGACGCCGTTGGCCACAAGGCCGGTCACGGCCGCCCTGGCACGCTCGTTTCGCTTTCGCGGCTCGCAGGTCAGGCTCGATGCAACCAGCCGTACAGCGGCCTCGATTTCAAGGCAGGGATAGTTCGGCGGCGCATCGCCTTTTCCGAAGTCCCGGGACTGGCGCAGCGGCTCGGCTAGAGCGTCGAGCGCGATACGCTGATTGCCGCCCTGCGGGAGCTTCACGCGCCGCACTTCCTCGGTGCTTTCGTCAGCTTCCACGACACACGACGTCACCGGCTCGCCGTGCTCGTCGTCGTCGAGCTCCACCACGCGCAGCACGAAAGCATGGCGTCCGCCGTCGGCGTCGTCCTTGCTCTTCGCGACGCTCCACTCCCGGCGAGCGTCGTTGCGTGAGACCTCAATGGCGGCGTCGAGCGCGGCGTACAGGCTGCTGTGGCCGCGCAGGCCCTTCGCTCCATCCTTGCCCGTGTGGTGGACGAGCAGTACCATGCCGCCCAGCCGGCGCTGCGCTTCCTTGCACGCTTCGATGAGTTGGCCCATGTCGACGCTGGAGTTCTCGTCGGTGCCGGGCGCTGCGCGGTTCAGCGTGTCGATGACAAGCAGGCCGTCGCGGCCGCCAGCAGCCAGCACCGCCGCGCACAGGTCGGCAACGTCTTCCGGCTGGCGCAGGTCAAGCGGCTGCGTGACGAAGCGCAAACGGTCTGGCAGATTGCGACGCTGGCGGATGCTCCACGCCTTGGCGCGCTTGCCCAGACCCGCTTCGCCTTCGAGGCACACATACGTCACAGGAGCGGCGTGGACGCGATGCCCGAACCACTGGGCACCGTCCGCGATTGCTGCGCACAGGTCGAGCACGAGGAACGATTTGCCCGTGCCAGACGGGCCATACACAGCGCCGAAACCCGCAGCGGGCAACACGCCTTGAACCATCCAGCGAAGCGACGGCGCGTTCAGCAGGTCGTCTGCCGACTGCAGGCGATACCGCATGGGCGGCGTCTTGGCGGCGCGCAGCAGGTCGGCCAGCGCGTCGGAACCGTGCTCGGCCTCGTAGTCGTTTGCGTCGTAGTTCGCCGCCTTGTCGACGGGCATCTCGGCCCACGCCCCGGTAATTTCGCGTGCGACGTCTTCGGCGTCCGACTCCTTGCCCCGGTCGGGCACGATGACGATGCGGGCGGCTGGAAACCGCTTGCGCAGCAGCTTGGCGACGGGACGAGTGCGGCCAGCGCCGAACGTCACCGCAGCGGCGGCGTGATAGTCGGCCTTGGCGCACGCCCACGCCTGCCCGATTCCCTCGCAGACGTATAGCGTGCCGTCAGCCGCGATGTTGCCGACCACGAACAGGCCGTCGTTGAACGAAGCGCCCGGCGCGTTGAGCTTCTTACCTGCGCCCGGCGCCGGGATGAACTGCACCGTGCACAGCGTGCCGTCGAACGAGCGCACCGGGACCGCCAGCCAGCCGGCGACGCGCTGGCCGCCTATGGTCAGAGGGTCATTGGCCGGCACCACGCGAAGGCCTTCGGGGTTTCCGCGCTTTGCCACGACGTACGGATGGTCGGCACTGGCTGGCGGATAGCCGTCGAGCGTCGCGGCGAGGTCGGTCCGCGGCATCCGGGGCGCATAAGTCTTCGTGGGCTTTGCGACCGGCACGCGCGCTGCCTGCGTACCGTTGTTCGGGTGTCCGTCGTGCCAGCCCGCGTCCTTCGCCATCTTGAACAGCGTGCCCTCGCCGATTCCGCCGTCTGCCTTGATGCTCTTCCAGACGGAGCGGGCTTCGCGGACGCCGCCATAGTTGTCGCCGGTCGCAGACCATTCAAGGAAGTCATCCTCGGACAGGCCGGCCGCTTTCGCTGCCATGCCGGCGCGCACCCACTCGTCGCGAGAGCAGCCGGCACTGAGCGAGAACAGGGCTTCGCGCGCACGAGCTGCGTCGAAACCGTTCATCATGCAGCACCCCGCAGGGCACGCGCGGCCATGATGGTCTTGTTATCGAGCCAGTATTGCGCGATGGGGCGAGCACGGCCGGGATAGTGAACCGGCGCGGACTTCACGGGCCATCCGAGATACTTCAGCTCCATCACATACGCGGCCAGACGCCAGCGGCTCGTACCGAACGCTGGCTGCGTCAGGCGCTCACCGGTCAGCAGCCGTGCCAGCGTCTCAGCCGGCAGCGTATCGCTGGCGGGCCACGCCGGAGCAAACGCGGGCGCCGGGATGAGTTCAAACTGCGTGGGTTCGGGGGTATCATTGGGCTCGACCTTGGCAACACCCTTGAAACCCGATTTAGCTTGGCGGCGGTCGGGTTTCGTCATTTACGCACCCTCCGCCAGCTTGTCGAGGGCGTCTGCCGGCCACATCAGGCGACCGTTCGGCAGCTTGACCGGACGAAGCGAGAAGTACGCGCCGGTCTGGCAGTAGCGTTTACGGATGGACTGCGGGCGAATCGAGAGGAGCGCGGCCAGCTCATCGGTCGTGATGGGGCGGCGCGCCTGAGTGGACGTAAGTGGTTGCGCAGTCACGTGAATCTCTCCAAGGTTGCGCGACTCAATGCGAATCGCTTGGAGGGCAGACTGCGGACCGCAACAGCGGCGTCAGTGTTGCGCAACGGTTGCGGCCTTACCCGGCAAGGGTTTCAGGCCGATACACGCAACAGGGCGACGCAACAGCGATTAATAGCTCGTGCCGCGCACCTTGCGTTTTCCAGTGGCTGCGGACGGAAACACCGATGCTTTTGCTGGCGTCTCGAACTTGTCCCTGGCCTGCTGCAACAGCTTGCCAATGCGGGCTCGCGAAACGTTGTGCTTTTTCCCGAGCTTCTCATGCGTGGCGCCCGGCATCCTGCTTTCGTCGAGCAGCGAACGGAGTTCCGTGTCCGTCCACTTATCGCCCCTCAGCGTGACGGTTCGTGTTGTCGGCTCGGACTTGTTATCTGCGGCCTCCGGATGAGCGGCGTCACCCTGCGCCACGGCATCGCTCCATCGGATGCAGTACCTCCCCAGATACGCCTTTGCGTCCCCGGGCGAGAGGCAGCCGACGCTGATGTCGTTCGTCTCAATGCCTTCCGCAGTAACCAGCACCAGGGCGCGCTGGCGGCCCATATCCGTCATCTGGTCGAGGTGCTTGCTGACCACGGCCTCAAACCGGTTGCGGGCTTCCAAAGCTTCAGTGCTTATGCCGTAAGGCACGTCGACCAAGGCCATGGCAATCCTGTAGGCCAATACCGATGCTGGAATCCTTCCCGCTGGTAGTTCGACGGACTGGGTCGCCGCATTGCCCCATGGCGAAGCGCCCTCGATGTTCCGGTGCCGGTCGGCATCTCTCGGCCAGCATCGAGCGGCGATTGCAGCGGCCCTAACATCCGCGACAGCGAGGTATTGGTATTCGCGTACGTCCATTCCGGCTACAGAAACGCCACTCGGCTGGCTGGCGGGCAAGCCGCCGCTAGTCCTAAATTGAAGTCCCTCCGATACAAGCCAGTTCGTCACGCCCTGGATTTGACGAAAGCGCGCCTCGCCGCGAGCCGGGGCGTCCGGCGCGAGAATGACCATCGCCCATGCGATGTGGTCGAGCCGCGCGTACATCTTGGCCAGCACTTTTCGGGCTTCATCTTTGTCGTTGGCGGTCACCGCGCCAAACGTCATGCCGAGCAGGTCGGCGAGTTCGTTTCTTGCGAACCCAATCCGATACTCACGGAGAAAGTATCTGGTGTAGTCCCACTGTCCCTCATCGAGAGCCCTCAGCCGCGGCTCATTGGTGGGCTCAATGCCAGCCTTCACGCACCAGAGAATGTGGTCGGTCTGCGCCTTCGTCTCGCGCTCAAACCATCCAGCAGCGTGCACGAGGATGCTCATACCTTCCTCGGCGACGACATCCTTGACGAGCGGCTTGCCAGTGGTCTCGTTCACTTCAAACCATCGTGGACGGCTATCAGGCGCATTGTTGAGATGTTCGTGCAGTACGGCAGCCGCTTCCGACGCGCGCCACATCGGCTCGTCCTCCGCCGTGGTACGGCCTGCGGGAACATCGAGAGTCCCGGCGATGAAGTTCAAGGCTTCGGCCAAAGAGACGAAGTCGACCGTGCGGGAAGGCGGATTCTCAGGTTGGCGCACAGAGCTGGTCGCGTCGGCGTCGCCATCTCGCGAGGACTCTCGGGAACCCGCTAGCGTTTGCTCTTGGCGCTCCCAGTAGTCGCGACGCACATCGATGAGAGTCAGCTGGCGGCGCGCCTCTTGCCAATCAGTCACTGCGTCCGGACGAGATGCCATCTGCGCGATAAGCGCCATTGCGTCGGCGCCGTCCAACCGGAAAATCGGCGGTCGGTCAGGCGAAACTGACGCCCACTCCACGCCGCCACCCAGCGCGATGCCGCATATCTGGCGCAGCTTGTCGAGCGTGCTCGCAGTCGGCAATGCGTCGATGGGGTTCTGGCCGGCCAGACGGCAAGCCAGGTTCCAGACCGAGAGGCGGTCCGCTCCTTCGGGAAAATCAGAGTGCATCAGCGCCCTTCGCGCGCAAGCCTTCAGAGGAGAGCCCCCGCCGAGCCGGTGAAGGTGTCCGGCGTTCGGCCCGTCGACCTAGACGGAGGCACGTCGATTATGCCGGATTAGCCTCGCAAACTATCGCCACCGATTGCTCGAGCTGAAAGGCCAAGTCATTTACCAGCGCCCATGCCTGGTCGATGAGCCCATCATCTTCAGTCGACGCCCTGATAACGGCGGTCAGTGCCGCCAAATCGCTTGCGGTTGCCACGGAGAACTCGCGTGCATCGATGAGGTTGCGGAACACGCGAGCGCCACCGCGATTCGTAGCAATACAGTATTCAGTGGTCCGCTCAGCCATTCTGTATCCCCCGTTGCGATTCTCCGGCGTCGACGTCCCGCGCCAGCTCGGCGAGCGCGGCCACCTGACCGGCCAAATCGTTCATCAGCCAAACGAGGCTCCGCTTGTCGTCGTCAAGAAGTTCGTCGAATACGTCGAAGCCGTTCGCGTGAATCATCATGGTCAGGGCGTAGAGCTTCGCGGACTGAGTCGCGCATAAACCGACCGGGTTATCACATACGCTCTCGGAAAGCATTGAAACGACTTGAGAGCCGGATTTAGTGCCGCGGCTAACCTTGACGCCGAAGGCCGTGACTTCCATGGGAGAGTAGAGCTTAGCCACGGCGCGCCTCCATCATTGAGACGTTCGTTGCACCATCAGTCAGAGCCTTGGCAATCTTAGCCATGGTCAATGCTCCGTAGAGCATGTCCGGGTCGGCTTCGCCGGCTATGCCCTCCTGTAACGCGGCCAGAACTGGGCACAGGTAGGCGGAGATTGCTTCCAGAGCCTCCTGAACGCTCAAGCCCGGTTGAACGGAGATAAAGGAGTCAACGGGGAAAGCAGCCGCTCCGTGGTCGCGCAAATCAGCCATGGCACACCTCCCAGAAGAAGTCTGCTTCCGATTCAGCGCGCTCGACCTGATGCCCAGTGGTCTCGATACCAATTTGCGCGAGCAGAAGAGCCGCATCCTTGTCCGTTCCGTCAAGGACGGCCTTTTCTATGGCAGCGAACAGCGCGCCCGCGTGCTGGAGTGCGACCATCGCATTGGCCAGCTCAGAGGCTGCCCGTTTGGCCACCGCGGCCGGAGCATTGCGACTATCCATGGCGTATCTCCACACGGGCGAATTTGGTCAGACGGCGAAGCACATCGCCGGCCACGTCAAGCGCGTCATAGACCGTCGGAGCGGTCGCAGCGGCACAAATTATTTCGAGATAAGGGCGAGCGCACCCGGTAGAATTGGCGTCAGCCATGATACGAACCTCCTGTAAAGGCCGTGTTGTGGTCAGGCGGGACAAGTGTTGGCGCACCTGTTCCCGCCGCTTCTGCCTGATACCGTCAGGCGGCGGTCATGCTCGGTCAGGGATGCACCGGTTGCGCGACAAGCCGCACGCCCAGCGCCGTGCAGACACGGCTAACCGTCTCGAAGCGCGGTTCGCTTCCAGGCCGCAATGCCTTGTATAGAGCCTCGCGGGTAATGCCCGCCGCCTTCGCAATCTCGGTCATGCCGCGCGCGCGGGCAATGTCGCCCAGCGCGGACGCCAACAGGCCAGCGTCGTTTGCTTCCAGAATATCGGTCAGGTAGGCCGCGATGGCTTCCTCATTGTCGAGATACGGCGCGGCGTCGAACACGGGCAGTTCGTCTACCTTGATGCGCTTGCTCATGTGGGTTCTCCGTTCAGTCCAGCAGCGCCGCCAGAGCCTTGGCGCGCTTGATGTCACTCTTCTGCGTGCGCTTGGAGCCGCCGACCAGCAGCACAATCAGTTGCGAACCGCGCTGCGTGAAGTACACCCGCCAGCCCGCACCGACATGGATGCGCAATTCGGAGACGCCATCGCCAACCGGCTCGACGTCGCCCATCAATCCGCGCTCCAGACGCTTGATTCTCGCCACGACTACGCCGCGCACCGAGGCGTCAGCCAGGTCATCCAGCCACGCGGTGAACTGGGGAAGCGGTTTAATCGTGAACATGGTCAAAGTGTAGTCGAACGATTACAGGTATTCAAGCGCCCATCGCCTGCAAGCCCTGTTGGTTCTGCTCGGGCTTGAAGTCGATGCGAGCCTCCTTGAGAATCCACGTCTCCAGCTTGTCGTGCCACATGCGCAGCAGGTCGAGCGGGCGCACGTTGTAATGACGCTCAGCGATGGCGGAAGGCTTGTGGCCCATGATTTGCGCCTTGATGCCTGACGGGACTTCCGTCCATTCGGCCAGGCTGGAGAATGACCGCCGCAGGCCGTGCAACGTCACAGGAGCGATGCCGGCAATCCCACAGACGCGATGCAAGGCGTTATTCGGCGCCGCCAGCCGGCCATCACCGGAAGTCTTGCTTGCGAATACCCACGCTGACGGCTGCCATGTTTCGCCCTTGGCCTGAAGGCTGCGCATCTGCCGCACATTCGGCGGCGTGTCGTTGATGCGCTTGAGCTCGAGCAGCACGCTGGCGAAATACGGTGTCAGGGGAATGACCCGCCCGGTTTCGATTTCCACCTTGTCTTTCAGGTGCAGGCTCCGCCACCGGAAGTCCACGTCATCCCAGCGCAATTCGGCAAGTTCCTCGCGGCGCGCGCCGGTCAGCAGCAGGCCAATTAGATATGCCTCCATGACCGGGTTGCCGAGCTGGCGGACGGCTCCGAACCACGCGGCCAGTTGCTCGCGCTGAATGGAATCAGTTTTGGCGGCCTGCTTCGGCAGGGCGTCTTTCGAAAGACGGGTGGCGACGGCCTGTGGGTCGATAAGCCCCTGATATTCGGACCTCGATTCGCACCACGTTGCGAAGATGCGCAGGAGATTGAAGGCCAGCCGGACACGTGCCGGCCGCTGGGCGGCTTCATCCGCCAGCCATTCGCCCATCCGGTCGGCGTTCAGGTTCGACAGCTTCAGCGGCATCAACGCGGCGAGCGGCCCGGGCTCCGTCAGCCCCTTGCCGCGCTTCTTCGGCTGGCCGCCAGCACTGGCGAGGGTTACATGGTCGCGGTAGTGCAGGTCGCTCCACTTCGAGCGGCGAGCCTCGATGTACGCCGCCCAAGCGTCCGCCAGCGTCACGTCCTGGCGGCGAGCCTCAGCCTTCCGCGCTTCGCGTGCGGCGCGCTGTTCGGCTGCTTCCTCGCGCGGGTCCTTGCCGGCGTCAATCAGGCGTTGCAGGCGGCGTGCTTCATCGCGTGCCTTGTCGATGTCCCAGTCTTTCGGCGCGCCAATCGTGACGCGCACCGTCGCCCCGTTCAGCTTGCCCTGGTAGATATAGGACAGCGCACCCGCCGCCGTGGCACGCAGGCCCAGACCAGATGCCCCGCTATCCCAGAGAAACGCCTGAGGCTTCCCAGCCGGACAGCTGTGCCCGTTGACCCGCCCCGCTGTGAAATTGACCTTTGCCACTGTCGCCACCATCCGGGTTTCGGGTTACATGCATCCCATGTAACCGCCATGTAACCCTATTCTAGGCAGACCAATCAACGCAAGTCAACAGGACTCTGTAACCATAAATCCCATAAAGTCACGCCCATCAACGATTTCATCGGATTTCGTAATTTTCAGTCAACGCCGGGAAATACCGTCTTGAGAGGATTGTGATTCCTGTCGTCGTGGGTTCGAGTCCCATCAGCCACCCCAGAGTTTCAAAGCAAAACAGGCGCTTCGGCGCCTGTTTTGCTTTCTGCGGCCAGATAACGTCGGAGCGACGCCGCGGATTCGCTTTCCCGGGGATTCGCTTTCTTCACGCAGCCGTGTTCGCCGCTTTCGCCTTGCGCACTCCCTCTTTCGCCTGCATCCCGACGAATGTGCGTTGCCGCCCTCGCCAAGAACATGACGCCATAGTCGCCGGCTTGCCGGCAATCGAACCTCGATCATGATCGCAAAGGCGTGAACCTTCCGAAGTCGCCCGGATGTCGCGTCGGCCTCAATGCACGCATCGCGTGCGAAGCATCGAATCACCTTCATCGCGGGCGACTCGTCGCGCATCATTCGCGCGCCGCCCTCTCATCGATCGAATCTCCGGAAATCCGACGCGCAAAACTCCGACGCTCAAAACGCGAAAGCCCCAACCGCATTACGCAGCCGGGGCCTTCTTTTGCATCAGATCCTTTGGCACGAGGAGAAGATGCCCTTGCAGTATATTCGACGCGCGCCGGGCGGCATGGCGATTCTTTGTGAATATTTGTATCGCCAGTTAAGCATTCTCGTGAAAACCGGTTCGATCGCGCGGATCGATCCGATTCCCGCCTGCGGCGCGCCGCATCCCGCCACCACGGCGCGAACGACGCGCGTCCCGCCCCCGACGCTCCGCCCGAATCGGATCACGCCACGCGCTCACGCTCGCGCCCGCGCACGATCCGCGGACCGATCGCGCCGGCACGACCGCCGCACGGCCGTCACACGACCATCAAGACCCAAGCCGAATCCCGTCAGACGACGCCCGCGCCCAGCAACTCCCGGTCGACCGCCGATCGCGCGACGGCGAGCGTCTGCTCGATCACCCTGCGCTCGCTGAGCAGCAGCCCGTCGATATGCACGAGCCGCCAGTCGATCATCACCGTGCCGCCCTGCAGCACCCGGTAATGCGCCTTCTCTCCCGCCCACACCTGCTCGGTCTTCACTTCGATCTCGTAGCCCTTGTAGGACTCGCCGAAGTCGCCGATGTCATTGCCTTTCGGTTCCATTTCGCCGCCTCCCGAACCCGGACGGTTCGTGCGCCTGCGTCGTCGCGGGCAAGCCCTGCGGCGCGCGCCGCCTCCGTCAATCGTACGCTTCAGACAGGTAAGCCTTGCCGTCGTCGGTGATGTCGGCCCGGTCCGGGCCGCTCTGATAGACGAAGCCGTCGTTCAGAAGCTCTTCGAGCGCCAGCCGGAAACCCGCCGGCAGCGGCCGGCCGGAGCCGAACTGGTCGATCCATTTCAGCGCTTCGATCGCTTCTGGACTCAGGGTAGGAAACATGGCCCGCCTCCGCCGTCGGTTTCGTTCCATCCTAGCACTTTCGCACATGCCGGGAAAAACGACGCAAGCGGCGCTGGGCCGGCGCGAGAAGCCGCCTCGCGCCGGTCGGGCGTAGCCGAGGCGGCCGCCCGCTCAGAGGCGGGCGATCGATACTTCAGTCGACTTGACGAGCGCCACCACCTCGGTGCCCACCTTCAGCTCCAGCTCGTCGATCGAGCGCGTCGTGATGACCGACGTGACGATGCCGAACGGCGTGTCGACGTCGACTTCGGACACGACGGGCCCGCGGATGATCTCCTTCACCTTGCCTCGGAATTGATTTCGTACGTTGATTGCCGTGATGCTCATCGAGTATTCGCTCCGAATGGTTCGTCTGATTGATCGATGCGACCGGTTCGATCGCGCAGGCGGCGGCGCGAGCGCCGCGCGCCCGTCATACCGCCCAGCGCAATCCGCCCGCGGCGGCCGCGCGGCCGCGCACGCCGTCCGCAAGCGCGGCGGCCGGCGCCGTATTGGCCGCGTCCGCGCCCGTCAGCACGCGTTGCAGCACGCGCTCCTCGAGTGCGGCGAACGTCGCCGACGCGCGTGCGCGCGGCCGCTCGAGCGGCACCGGCTGATCGAACGCGACCCTGCCCGCCTCGATGAGCAGAATCCGGTCGCCGAGCGCAACCGCCTCCTGAACGTCATGCGTGACGAGCAGCGCGGTAAATCGATGTTCGCGCCAGAGGCGCTCGATCAGCGCATGCATCTCGATGCGCGTGAGCGCATCGAGCGCGCCGAGCGGCTCGTCGAGCAGCAGCAGTTGCGGACGGTGAACGAGCGCCCGCGCGAGCGCGACGCGCTGCCGCTGGCCGCCCGACAGTTGCGCGGGCCAGTCGTTCGCGCGCGCGAGCAGCCCGACTTCGTCGAGCACGGCGCGCGCATCGTCCCTCGCGCGCCGCCCGAGACCGAGCATCACGTTCTGCAGCACGGTCTTCCACGGCAGCAGGCGCGCATCCTGATACATGATTCGCGTATCGAGCGCGCCGCCGCCTTCGCCATGCTTGACGAGCGTGCCGGCGCTCGGCGTCTCGAGCTCCGCGACGAGCCGCAGCAGCGTCGATTTCCCGCAGCCGCTGCGGCCGACGATCGCGACGAAGCTGCCGCGCTCGATCGACAGGTCGACGTCGGCGAGCACGGTCCGCTCGCCGTAGCGCTTGCTCACGCGTTGCAGGCGCACCGATGCGTCCGCGGCGCCGTCGCGCGGCGCACGGCGAAATTCGCCGCCCGACGCGAACGGCAGCACGTGCGCGCCGCCGTCGCGCTCCAGCACCGCGGCGTCCTGCGCGTCGCCGTCCGTGGTGCGCGGCTGCGCGAGCTCGGCCTCGAGATCCGCGCCCGCGATCGGGCCATACGTGGCGGCCAGCGTGGTTCCGTTCATGCCTGGGCTCCCGGTTGATACGCGGGGTGCCAGCGCAGCGTCGCGCGCTCGAGCCATTTCGCGAGCACGTCGGCAAGCTTGCCGAGCACCGCGTACAGCAGGATGCCGACCACCACCACGTCGGTTTGCAAGAATTCGCGCGCGTTCATCGTCATATAGCCGATGCCCGATTGCGCGGAGATCGTCTCGGCGACGATCAGCATCACCCACATCAGCCCGAGCGCGAATCGCACGCCGACGAGAATCGACGGCAGCGCGCCCGGCAGGATCACGTCGCGATAGAGCGCGAAGCCCTTCACGCCGTAGCTCCTCGCCATCTCGACGAGGCCCGCGTCAACCGAGCGGATTCCGTGATACGTGTTGATGTAGACCGGGAAGAACACGCCGAGCGCGACGAGGAAGAGCTTCGCCTTCTCGTCGATGCCGAACCACAGGATCACGAGCGGAATCATCGCGAGCGCGGGGATGTTGCGGATCATCTGGATCGTCGAGTCGAGCGCGACTTCGGCCGCCTTCGAGAGCCCGGTCGCGAGGCCGAGCGCGAGCCCGACGCCGCCGCCGATCACGAAGCCGACGAGCGCGCGCCACGTGCTGACTTTCACGTTCGCCCACATGTCGCCCGATTCGACGAGCGCCCACGCGGCGCGCACGACGGCGAACGGCTCGGGCAGCACGCGACTCGACAGCGCGCCCGAGCGCGCGGCGAATTCCCACGCGAGCACGAGCGCGAGCGGCACGAGCCACGGCGCGATCGCGCGCGCGGCTTGCCCGGCGCGGCGCACGGCGAAGCTCGGGCTTGAATGCGTCGTTGCCATGTCGATACCCTCCCCGCTCAGCTCTGGCTCGCCTTCGGCAGATACTGATTGCCGACGACTTCGCCGAACGGCCCCGACAGCGGCCCCGTGCGACGCGCGCCGCCGCCGCCCTTGACAAGCGGGAACACGAGCTCGGCGAAGCGGTACGATTCCTCGAGATGCGGATAGCCGGACAGGATGAACGTCTCGATGCCGAGCGCCGCGTATTCGCGCATCCGCGCGGCGACTTGCTCGGGATTCCCGACGAGCGCCGTCCCCGCGCCGCCGCGCACGAGCCCGACGCCCGCCCACAGATTCGGATAGACCTCGAGCTCCTGGCGCGAACCGCGTTTGCCGCCGTGCAGCGCGGCCATCCGGCGCTGACCTTCGGAATCCATCTTCGAGAACGCCTGCTGCGCGCGCACGATCGTGTCGTCGTCGAGCCGGCTGATGAGGCGATCGGCGTCGCGCCACGCTTCCTCTTCGCTCTCGCGCACGATCACGTGCAGGCGGATTCCGAACTTGATCTGGCGGCCGCGCTCGGCCGCGCGCGCGCGAATGTCGGCGATCTTCTTCTCGACCGCGGCGGGCGGCTCGCCCCAGGTCAGATAGGTATCGATGTGGTCGGCCGCGATCGCGTGCGCAGCGGGCGACGAGCCGCCGAACCACAGCGGCGGATGCGGATGCTGAACGGGCGGATACAGCAGCTTGCCGCCCTTCGCCTGCAGGTGCTCGCCGTCGAAATCGACGCTGCCGTTCTCGTGCGATTCGGCGAGCAGCTTGCGCCAGATGTGCAGGAAATCGTCGGTGATCGCGTAGCGCGTGTCGTGATCGGCGAAAAGGCCGTCGCCTTCGAGCTCGGCCGAATCGCCGCCCGTCACGACGTTGATCAGCAGGCGCCCGTCGGAGAGCCGGTCGAACGTCGACGCCATCCGCGCGGACAGCCCGGGCGACGACAACCCCGGCCGGATCGCGACCAGGAATTTCAGGCGCTTCGTCGCCGGAATGAGGCTCGACGCGACGACCCACGCATCCTCGCACGAGCGGCCCGTCGGCAGCAGCACGCCGTCATAGCCGAGCGTGTCGGCCGCGACGGCGACCTGCCGGAAGTAATCGTAATCCGCGGCGCGTGCGCCCTCGGCCGTGCCGAGATAGCGGCTGTCGCCGTGCGTGGGGATGAACCAAAACACATTCATGCGATGCTCCTGCCTGACTGATCGTGCGAAGAAGTGGGCGGCGGCGCGGCACTCGCGGATGAGTTGGGGAACGCATGCCGCGGCGAACCGCTCGGCTTGCGTGCGCTTTCGCGCGATGGGCGGCCCGGCCGTCTCTGGGGAACCAGTCTAGGGAGCGCGGTTTCGTATAGGAACGATTTTTTTGAGCTTAGGTTTTCCGCTTTCGTGCATAGCGTGCTGCTGCAGCGAATATGGGCGCACGGGCCCCTATAATGTTGCCCAAGTCCCTAACAACCCGGCGCGCGCCGCACGGCGCCGCGCCTTTACGTGACGCTCTCGATGCAGAAAGTGATCCTGCCGTTTCTGTCCGGCTTTCTCGCCGCGCTCTTCTTCCGTGAAGCGACGCTCGCGCTATTGCATACGGCCGGCCTCATCGACGCGACCGGCTTCTCGACCGTGCCGTTCGTCCCGCTCGGCATTCCTGAATTCGTCGCGAACGCGATCATGAGCGCGTGCTGGGCGATCCTGATGGCGTGGCTGCTGCGCGTGTCGCCCGAGCGCGCGGCGCCATGGGTGCCGTCGCTCATGTTCGGCGGCATCGTGCTCACCGCCGCGCGCGTGTTCGCGATCGATCCGCTGCGCGGCTTCTGGCCGGCCGGCAACATGCTGCCGCCCCTCGTCGTCGGCTTCGTCGCGAACGCCGTCTGGGGCTGGGGCGCGCTCGTGTTCATGCGAGCGTTCATGTCGGACAACGGCGGCGACGCGTGAGCGCCGCCGATCGGGCGCGGCGTTCACCACCGCCGTCGCACGCCGCGCTGACCGCGCGCGACGCGAAGATCGTCCATCGTTCGACGGACGATCGCGCCGATACCTGAATGGATGGCGGATGGCCGCGGTCGCCGACGGATCGACGTTTCCGCGTCGCGACGGTCGAAAAAATTCTCGGCGCGTCGGCCGGGGAGCCTTCGGCGAATCGGTTGAATTGTCTTCTACGAGGCGATCGTTCGGATCGATCGTGACGCGCTCGTCGAGCGCCGATCGAATGACCCGCGCCGCGTCGTGCAGCATCGGGCGCGCCGCGCTATGCGCGCGCGGCCCCGTGCATGGCGCGCCCGGAAGCGCGCGGAAACCGCGGAGCGCGCTCGTCGGCGGTCGAGGCCGACGGCCTCCTCGCTTCCTCGCCTTCGCATGCGTCGCCGCGCACCACGCAACCCGCGCAACGCCCCGCCGTCAGTCGCGCAAACCTCTGAGCGGATGCTCGTCCGCGCGCCACGGGCTCTCGAACATCCTCGCGACCACCTCCGCCGTCACGTCCGAGATCGTCGGATAACGCCACTTCGGCGCGTGATCCTTGTCGACGATCACCGCGCGCACGCCTTCGATCACGTCGCCGCGCGCGAACGTCGAACGCGTCAGGTCGAGATCGCGCCGCAGGCAATCCGCCATCGTCGCACCGCGCGCGCGCTCGACGACTTCGAGCGACACCGCCATCGACAACGGCGACAGCGCGCCGCCGCGCATCGCATCGCGCGCCTTGTCGAGCCACGCGCTGCGCACCGAAGCGTCGCGCTCGGCGTCGAGGGACGCGGCGATCGCGGCGACGTCGGCCCGCGCGAAATGCCTGTCGATCGACGCGCGCGCGGCCGCGAGCGTCGACGCGTCGGGCGCGGGCGCCGGCGCGTGCCGCGCCGCTTCGGCCGCGACGCGCGCCGTCACCGCCGCGCCGTCGTCGAAGCGCTCGGTGCGCAGCGCGTCGATGAGCGCCGGCAGCGCCGCATCCGGCAGATACGCGTCGGCAAGCTGCGCATACAGCGCGCTCGCCGCGTCGAGCGTCGCGCCCGTGACGGCGAGATAGCGGCCGAGCGCGCCCGGCGTGCGCGCGAGAAACCAGCTCATGCCGACGTCGGGAAAGAGCCCGATGCGCGTCTCCGGCATCGCCATCTTCGTCGAGTCCGTGACGACGCGCAGCCCGCCGGTGTGCTTCGCCGCCTGCGAGATGCCCATCCCGCCGCCCATCACGACGCCGTGCATCAGCGCGATGTACGGCTTCGGATAGGTGAAGATCGCGTGGTTCAGCGAATACTCTTCGATGAAGAACGTGTCGATCGACGCCTGATCTCCGCGCCGGTGCGCATCGTGGAAGAAGCGCACGTCGCCGCCCGCGCAGAACGCGCGCGGATGCGGGCTGTGGATCACGACCGCGAGCACGCCGGGATCGTCGCGCCACGCGTCGAGCGCGCGGTGCAGCGCGCGGATCATGCCGGTCGACAGCGCATTGAGCGCTTGCGGACGGTTCAGTTCGAGAAAGCCGATGCGGTTCGCGACGTGCGCGCGGACGTCAGCCTCGGGCGAATCGGTAAGGGAAGCGTTCATGACGATGGGAAGTGGGCGGGCGCGGCCGTCAATGCGCCTGCATTTTCGAAAAGAGATTGAGCACCACCACGCCCGAGACGATGAGCGCGAGCCCGACCACCGCCGGCCAGTCCGGCACCTGCCGATACAGCACGACGGCGACGAGCGTGATGAGCACGATGCCCGCACCCGACCAGATCGCATACACGACGCCCACCGGCATGCTCTTGAGCGTCAGCGACAGGCAATAGAACGCGGTGCCGTAACCCGCGGCGACGATGAGCGTCGGCCAGAGCCGCGTGAAACCTTCGGCCGCGCGCAGCGCCGACGTGCCGATCACCTCGGCGACGATCGCGATCGCGAGCCATGCATAGCTGGGCAGTTGCATCGCGTCAGCTCCTCACGAGCGCCAGCGTTTCGTACGCGTGGCCGAGCTGCGCGCACAGCGCTTCGACGACGAGCTCGTGATCGCCCCGCTGCGGCAGCCCCGACACCGTCACCGAGCCGATCACGCCCGCCCCGGCCACCGCGAGCGGAAACGCGCCGCCGTGCGACGCGTATTCGGACGCGGACAGCCCGTGCTTGTCGGCGAGCGTCGCACCGGCCTGCTGCATCCGCAGGCCGACCGCATACGAGCTGCGCCGGAAATGCGCGACGACATTGCCTTTGCGGCGCGCCCAATCGACGTTGTCAGGCGTCGCGCCGTCGAGCAACGCGAAGAAGAGCGGCTGCCCGAACGTGCGCACGTCGATCGCGACGGCATGGCCGCGCGCGAGCGCGAGCTCGCGCAGCTGCGAGCCGAGCGCCCATGCGCGCGCGGCGTCGAACTGCGGGAACACGAGGGTCTTTTCCTGTACGGCGATCGACTGCAGATCGAGAGCGATGTCCATGACGCGTGTGTGCGAACGATAGCGAAAATGCGAGAAGGAAATGCCGCGCCGCCTCGGGCGGCCGGCGCGCTGCGCGGCCCGTGCGGTGCGGCCGGCGAAACAGTCCGGCGAAACGCTCCGATTCTAGCGCAGCGCCGCTTCCGAGCCGTTCGGGCGCGGCGGCGAACGGAAATCGTCAGGAAGGTGTTGCATTTCTCCGGGTATCTCCTTATAATTTCATCTTTCGACGGACGCGGGGTGGAGCAGTCTGGCAGCTCGTCGGGCTCATAACCCGAAGGTCGTAGGTTCAAATCCTACCCCCGCAACCAAGCCAGGTTTTTCGCAAGCGGCGCCGAGCGCGCGGTCATGCGAAAACGGACGAATCCACGTCGAAACCGATCAGAAAGCCCGCCCTCAACGGTGGGCTTTTTGCTTTTCGGGCGCCTGCTCGATTGCGTCGCCGATCTGCATCCGAACGCCATCGCGCGCAGCCGGCGCGACACGCGCCGAACGAAAGCGCAACGCGCGAGCGCGGGCAACCGCGATCGCGCGAAAAGCCTGTCGCGAACGCGCCGCCACGCACGCGCCGTTCGGCACGGCGCTCCACGGCGAGCATTCGAGAATGCCCCCGCCCGGTGATACACTCGCATCACCATTTCCCATCCCCTTCCTATGAAATTCTGTTCCGTTTGCGGTCACGAAGTCATTGCGCGCATCCCGCCGGGAGACAATCGCGAGCGCTTTGTCTGCGACCATTGCGGCACGATCCACTATCAGAACCCGCGCAACGTCGTGGGCACGATTCCCGTGTGGGGCGAGCAGGTGCTGCTGTGCCGGCGCGCGATCGAGCCGCGCTACGGCTTCTGGACGCTGCCCGCGGGCTTCATGGAGATGGGCGAGACGACGGCCGAGGCCGCGGCGCGCGAAACGCTCGAGGAAGCGGGCGCGCGCGTCGAGGTGCAGAATCTCTTCACGCTGCTGAACGTGCCGCACGTCCATCAGGTGCATCTCTTCTATCTGGCGCGCCTCGTCGATCCGTCTTTCGAGGCGGGCGAGGAAAGCCTCGAAGTGCGGCTCTTCGACGAAGCGGACATTCCGTGGGACGACATCGCGTTCCCGACCGTCAGCCAGACGCTGCGGTTCTTCTTCGCCGACCGCGAGGCGGGCGACTACGGCGTCCACACGGGCGACATCTTCCGCTCGCTGCGCAACGGCTAGGCGCGCGCATGGTTCCCTGGCTCGGCCCCGACGATCCGTTTCCGAGCGTCGAGCGCGCGCTCGGCGCGGCGAGCGGCGCGCCCGGCCTCCTCGCCGCGAGCGCCGACCTGCTGCCGTCGCGCCTCATCGACGCGTACCGGCGCGGCATCTTCCCGTGGTATTCGGACGGCCAGCCGGTGCTCTGGTGGAGCCCCGATCCGCGGATGATCCTCGCGCCCACCGAATTCAAGATTTCCGCGACGTTCAGAAAGACGCTCAAGCGCGTGCTGCGCGAGCCGCGCTGGGAGATTCGCGTCGACAGCGACTTCGCCGGCGTGATGCGCGCGTGCGCGCAGGCGCCTCGGCCCGGACAGCGCGGTACGTGGATCACCGCGGAGATCGTCGACGCGTATTCGTCGCTGCACCGCGCGGGCGACGCGCACAGCATCGAAACCTGGCTCGACGGCCGCCGCGTGGGCGGCCTTTACGGCGTGTCGTTCGGCCGGATGTTCTTCGGCGAATCGATGTACGCGGACGTGAGTGACGCGTCGAAAATCGCGCTCGCGGCGCTCGTCGCGCACCTGCGCGAGCACAGGGTAGAAATGATAGACTGCCAGCAGAACACGTCGCATCTGGCGTCGCTCGGCGGCCGGGAAATCGCGCGCAAGGCGTTCGTCGCCCACGTGCGCCGCGCCGTCGGCGAAGCGCCGATACCATGGCGGTTCGACAAGACCGTCGTCGCCGGGCTGCTCGGCCATGCCGCTTCGGCGACGGCAGCGGATGCGTTCGATCGTTAGCGCGGCAAAACATCAATACATCGAGAGCTGCCCATGACTCATCCCACTGAGCTGCCGCTTTCACCGCTTTCGGCGTTGCAATTCTATGCGACGGCCCCCTACCCGTGCAGTTATCTGGACGGGCGCATCGCGCGCTCGCAAGTCGCGACGCCCAGTCATCTGATCAATTCGGACATCTACACCGAGCTCGTCAAGGCAGGCTTTCGCCGCTCCGGCGTGTTCACGTACCGCCCCTACTGCGACGGCTGCCGCGCGTGCGTGCCGGTGCGCGTGCCCGTCGACGCGTTCAAGGCGAGCCGCACGCAGCGGCGCGCATGGAAGCGTCATCGCGCGCTCGTCGCGACGGTGTCGCCGCTCCATTACGACGAAGAGCATTACGCGCTCTACATGCGCTATCAGTCGGCGCGCCACGCGGGCGGCGGCATGGATCGCGACAGCCGCGATCAATACGAGCAATTTCTGCTGCAGAGCCGGATCAACTCGCGGCTCGTCGAGTTCCGCGATCTCGATCCGGCGCAGGACGGAGCGAGCGCGCTGCGCATGGTCAGCATGATCGACATCCTCGGCGACGGCCTGTCGTCCGTCTACACGTTCTTCGATCCCGACGAGCCGCACGCGAGCTACGGCACCTACAACATCCTCTGGCAGATCGAGCAGGCGAAGAGCCTGCGCCTGCCGTACGTCTATCTCGGCTACTGGATTCGCGAGAGCCCGAAGATGGCGTACAAGGCGAACTTCCATCCGCTCGAAGGGCTCGTCGACGGCCGCTGGAAAGTGCTCGATCCGACGCTCGTCGACCTGCCGCCCGTCGATGCCGCGTTCGCGCGCGCGCCGCTGCCGGGCGGCCATTCGGGCACGCGCTGACGGCGTGGCGCACGTGCGCCGCCGCCCGCCCTGCGAAGGCGCGCCGGCGCTTCTCGGCTAAAATACCGGGTTGTCAATTTTTCGGCTGCCGCCGCCTCTTCCGTGTTCAGCTCCCTCTATCCGCTTGCCCGCGCGTCTCTCTTCAAGATGGACGCCGAGGACGCCCATCATCTGACCCTGCGCATGCTCGGCGCCGCGGGCCGCACCGGCCTCGCGTGCGCGCTCTCCTCGCACGTGCCCGACGCGCCGCGCACCGTGATGGGGCTCGAGTTCCGCAATCCGGTCGGACTCGCGGCCGGCCTCGACAAGGACGGCGCGGCGATCGACGGCTTCGCCGCGCTCGGCTTCGGCTTCATCGAGGTCGGCACGGTCACGCCGCGCGCGCAGCCCGGCAATCCGCGCCCGCGGATGTTCCGGCTGCCCGAGGCGCAAGCGATCATCAACCGGATGGGCTTCAACAACAGCGGCGTCGACCAGTTCGTGAAGAACGTGCAGGCGGCGCGCTATCGCGGCGTGCTCGGGCTGAACATCGGCAAGAACGCCGACACGCCGATCGAGCGCGCGGCCGACGATTACCTGTACTGCCTCGAGCGCGTCTATCCGTTCGCGAGCTACGTGACGATCAACATCTCGTCGCCGAATACGAAGAACCTGCGCCAGTTGCAGGGCGCGGGCGAGCTCGACGCGCTGCTCGCCGCGCTGAAGGACAAGCAGCGGCGTCTCGCCGACCTGCACGGCAAGCTCGTGCCGCTCGCGCTGAAGATCGCGCCGGACCTCGACGACGAGCAGGTGAAGGAGATCGCCGCGACGCTCTTGCGCCACCAGATCGAAGGCGTGATCGCGACCAACACGACGCTGTCGCGCGACGCCGTGAAGGGCCTGCCGCACGCCGACGAAGCGGGCGGGCTGTCCGGGCGGCCGGTGTTCGACGCGTCGAACGCGGTGATCCGCAAGCTGCGCGCGGAGCTCGGCGACGCCGTGCCCATCATCGGCGTGGGCGGCATCTTCTCCGGCGAGGACGCGCGTGCGAAACTCGCGGCGGGCGCGTCGCTCGTGCAGGTGTACACGGGCTTCATCTATCGCGGCCCGGCGCTCGTCGCCGAATGCGTGAAGGCGATCGCTCGCGAGCAAGCGCGGTGATATAGAAATAAACAAACGATATTTAGATATCGATTGTTATTTCGCTACCATTGCGCGATCGATATCAGGGCCTCATCGAAGACCCCCTCCCAGGCAAGGAAACAACACAATGAAAATTGCGTCGCTGAAGAAGCTTCTGGTCGCCGGCCTGATCGGCGCGTCGTTCGTCGCCGCCACCGCGCACGCGGCGGATCTGCTCGACGAAGTCAAGCAACGCGGCACGCTGCGGATCGGCCTCGAAGGCACGTTCCCGCCGTTCAACTCGAAGAACCCGCAAGGCGAGCTCGTCGGCTTCGACGTGGACATCGCCAAGGCGATCGCCGCGAAACTCGGCGTGAAGCCCGAATTCGTCACGACCGAATGGAGCGGCATCATCGCGGGCCTGCAGGCGGGCAAGTTCGACGTGATCGTCAACCAGGTCGGCATCACCGACAAGCGCCGCGAAACGCTCGACTTCTCGCCGGCGTACACCTACTCGTCCGCGCAACTGATCCAGCGCAAGGACGACGCGCGCCAGTTCAAGTCGCTCGAAGAGCTGAAGGGCAAGAAGCTCGGCGTCGCGCTCGGCACGAATTACATGGACATGGCGAAGTCGGTGCCGGGCATCGACGTGAAGACGTATCCGGGCGCGCCCGAGTATCTGCGCGATCTCGCGGCCGGCCGCCTCGACGCGGCGCTCAACGACCGCCTGATGCTCGCGTACCTGACGAAGAACTCGCAGCTGCCGCTGCGCCCGGGCGCGAACGTCGGCTCGGCGAATCCGTCCGGCATCCCGTACAAGAAGGGCAACCCGAAGTTCGCGAAGGCGATTGCGGACGCAATGGCGCAACTCGAATCCGACGGCACGTTCACGAAGATCTCGGACAAGTGGTTCGGCATCGACGTGACGAAGCCCGTCAAGTGAGCGCGTAAGCTCGTCGTCGCGCCGCCCGCGTCCGGCGGCAAACGAGGGCGGCATCCGCAACGGTGCCGCCCTTTGCATTGCGCGTCCGGTTTATGATTGCGCTTTCGCGTAAGCCTCGTCACCGCTTCACATGCCGATCACTTCCCTCCTCGCCCAATCGCTCCCGGTCCTCCTCCAGGGCGCGCTTTTGACCGTCAAGTTCGCCGTGCTGTCGATGGTGCTCGGCCTCGTCGGCGCCGTCGCGCTCGCGCTAATGGGCATCGGCCGCAGCGCGGTGCTGGCCGGCGTCGCGCGCGCGTACGTGAGCGTGATGCGCGGCACGCCGCTCCTCGTACAGATCTTCGTCGTCTACTACGGACTGCCGAGCCTCGGCATCTCGCTCGATCCGACGCCCGCCGGCGTAATCGCGCTGTCCGCGAACGTCGCCGCTTACATGTCCGAAAGCATGCGCGGCGCGATCAACGGGATCGACAAGGGGCAATGGCTCGCCGCCTACAGCCTCGGGCTGTCGTGGCGGCAGACGCTGCGCTACGTGATCGGCCCGCAGGCGCTGCGCATCGCGGTGCCGAGCCTGTCGAACAGCCTCATCAGCCTGATCAAGGACACGTCGCTCGTGTCGGTGATCACCGTCACCGAGCTGCTGCGCAGCGCGCAGGAAATCATCGCGTCGACCTATCAGCCGCTGCCGCTCTATCTCGCGGCGGCCGGCGTCTACTGGGTGCTGTGCCAGATTCTCGAATGGGTGCAGCGCTGGTACGAACGCCGGCTCGCTTTGCCGAGCCGGCATTGATCGCGCGTGCGACGCCGCCGCGCGCCACAAGCGCGGCGGCGCGCAGGTCCAGCGCCCACGTCGCCCGTCAATCCATCGGATAGCGCACGCCGAGCGCCGCGCGCGCCGCATCCGTCATCGCGATCATCCGCCGCGAATGATCGTGCGTCATCACCGGGCTTTCGAGCTCCCCCGCGCGCAGCAGCTCGCAGAAGTGCGCGATCTCGTAATTGAGGCCGCCGCCGTCGAACGGCTCGTCGAGCTCGACGACGCGGCCGTCCGCATAGCGGATCGTCGCCCGCGCGGGGTTCCACCAGTTTTCGTGAATCGTCACGTAGCCGCCCGCGGCCGCGAGGAGCGCGTCGCCGCGCCCCATCACGTCGAGCCCGCAGAAAAGCTGCGACACGCCACGCTCGTGCCGCGCGTTGACGCTCGCGAACACGTCGACGCCCGTCGCGCCGACGCGACCGAATGCCTGCACGTCGAGCGGCGCGCCCAGCCAGTCGACAGCGAGAAACATTTCGTAGACGCCGATGTCGAGCAGCGCGCCGCCCGCCTGCTCGAAACGGTAGACGGGATGATCGGCCGGCACCGTCGATGACGCGCAGCCCGCACGCACGAGCGCGACGTCGCCGATCGGATCGCGCTCGAGATGCGCGCGCAGCTTTCGGTACAGCGGATAGAACGGCGGCTTCATCGCCTCCATGAACAGGCGCTTCGCGGCGCGCGCGTCGCAGAGCACCGCGTCGAGCTCGCGCGCGTTGACGGTCGCGGGCTTTTCGCAGAGCACTGCCTTGCCGGCCGCGAGCGCCGCGCGCGCGTAATGCGCGTGGCTGTCGTTCAGCGTCGCGATGTAGACGGCGTCGATCTCGGATGCGAAGAGCGCGTCGACGCTCGCGCACGGCGCGCCGCCGTGCGCGTCGCAGAACGCGGCGGCCGCGTCGGCGCGGCGCGCCCACACGTGCGAGAGCACGGCATCGCGCACGTGCGCGATGCTCTGTGCGAACCGGCGCGCGATGCTGCCCGCGCCGACGATGCCGAAACGAATCGGCGTCGGTTGGTAATCGGTCATCGAATCAATTCCGTGTCGCTGAGGATATCCGGCGTCGGACTCGCAGCCCGGCCGGCCGTCATGATAAACGGCCGGCCTCCGGCGTGCGACACGGCGCGGCGCTCAGTTGCGCTCGGGCATCTCGACCGCGAAGTCGCGCATCTCCTCCGCCGTGTAGTCGATCAGCTCGAGCGCGGCCGCTTCCGCCTCGCGCGCATCGCGCCGCTCGATCGCCTCGACGACCCGCCCGTGCGACTTGAGCGCGAGCGCGCGAATATCGTCGCGCTGGCTCATTCGCGGGTTCACGACGCGCAGCGCGCCGCGAATGATCGCCGCCATTTGTTGGAAGAACTGATTGCCGCTCGCATGCACGATGCGCGTATGCAGCAGCTCATCCGCCTCGTCGTATGCCGGCGTCCCCGGCTCGGCCAATTTGAACAGCTCGAATGCCTCCCGAATGCCTGCGATTTCGGCCGCCGTCGCGCGGCTTGCCGCCTGAGCGGTCGCGCGCGGCTCGATCAGCGTCCGGAACTCGATCACGTCGCGCAGGAACTGCCGATCGGGCTTCGCCCGGAAACGCCAGTTCACGACATCTTCGTCGATCATCCTCCAATGGCTCATCGGCCGAACGCGCGTGCCGACCTTCGGGCGCACGTCCAGCATGTCGCGCGCCAGCAACATCGAGAGCGCTTCGCGCATCACGGTGCGACTGACGTCGAACTCCTTCGACAACACGTCCTGCGGCGGCAACACGCCCCCATACTTGTCCTCGACGATTCCCGTGACAAGCCCATCCATCACTTTACTGACCAGTGACCGGTCCTTTCCCTGCTCCATGAGACCTCTCCCCGAACATCACCTGTGTTGGCACAATGCCCTCGCAGTCTCGCCGGCCCTCTGTATCGAAATGACATGACTATCAGCCTTTGTTCTTATGAACGATACGTTGCTGAGTTCGTCGCAATTCCGCTATCTGGTAAACACCTGACAGGGTAATCCCTCTTACTATATCCAGAAAAAAAACAGCCCTAAAAAAATAGGTCCAGCAAGCTTGTTGCAAGCTCGCTGGACCTCGGATCGAAGGCCTGCCGAAAGCGTCGGCAATCTGAATTTATTGAGATTGGATTTAACCGACTTTATTGCTTTCGCACAGCAAATTCATTTTCAAATGATTGAATTAACGCCGCACGTAGCGGAGTGTTTCGACGCCTTGCGCGGTGCCGAGCAGGCACAGATCCGCGCCGCGTTCGGCGAACAGGCCGACCGTCACGACGCCGGGCCAGCCGTTGATCGTCGCTTCGAGCGCGCGCGGATCGTCGATTCGCAGGCCCTTCACGTCGAGAATCTCGTTGCCGTTGTCGGTGAGGTACGGCGCGCCGTCCTGCTTCACGCGCAGCACGGGCACGCCGCCGAGCGCGGCGAGCCGGCGGCCGATCGCGGTGCGCGCCATCGGCACGACCTCGACGGGCAGCGGAAACTGACCGAGCATCGCGACGCGCTTGCTCGCATCGGCGATGCAGACGAACGTTTCGGCGACCGAAGCAACGATCTTCTCGCGCGTGAGCGCGCCGCCGCCGCCCTTGATCATCGCGCCGCTCCCGTCGATCTCGTCCGCGCCGTCGACGTACACCTGCAGCGACTCGATCTCGTTCAGATCGAACACCTTGATGCCATGCGACTTCAGGCGCTCCGTCGTCGCGACCGAGCTCGACACCGCGCCGCGATAGCGATCCTTGACGGCCGCGAGCGCGTCGATGAAGCAGTTGGCGGTCGAGCCCGTGCCGACGCCGATCACCGCGCCTTGCGGCACGTTGTCGGTCACGTATTGGGCGGCGGCCTCGCCGACGAGGCGTTTGAGTTCGTCTTGTGTCATGAGAAGCGTCGAGCAATCGAAGTGCGAAAGACGCAAGTTTACCGGAGACGCTCCGCTCGACGGCTTTTTTCGATGCGATCGCGACGGCGAAGCCACGCGCGGCGCCGACGCCCGCCGTTTCTCAGATTGACAATCGCTCGGCCGCGTTGACGCTCGCCCACGCGGCCGCGTCGAATCGGGCGGCGCGCTCGCGTGGCCGCCCGTCGAACGCGTTCACTGCGCCGCCACCCCGCTCGCCGCGCTTGCGCCGTCCGTCGCCACGTCGCGCTCGGGCGCCGGCTGCGACGACATGTACTTGTCGAGCAGCGCCTGCGCGATCGCGTCGGTTTCCGCATCGGGATTGCCCGCGTAGTCGGTTGGCCGGAAATGCATCTGGAACGCGGCGATCACGCGCCGCGCGCGATCGTCGAGCACGCCGTCCGTCGCGACGTCATAGCCGTAGCGCGCGAGCTTCAGTTGCAGTTCGCGCACGTCGACGAGCGACTTCGGCGGCCGGCCCGCGAGGCGCGCGGCGACGGTCGCGTCGTCGGGCCACGCACCGACGCCCGCTTTCGCAAGCGCGCGCCACGGGAACAGCGGGCCGGGATCGATCTTGCGCTGCGGCGCGATGTCGCTGTGGCCGACGACGCGCGTCGGCGGAATCTGGTAACGGGTGACGATATCCTTCGCAAGCCGAACGATCGCGTCGACCTGCGCGGGCGGATACGGCGCCCACATGCGGCCGTGCGGCGTATCGATCGGGCCGCGATTGACGTTCTCGATGCCGATCGACACGCCGTTCAGCTCGGTCGCGCCCTGCCACGAGCTCACGCCCGCGTGCCACGCGCGCTCGCTTTCCGGCACGAGCTGATAGACGACGGGCAAGCCGCGCTCGGTGCGCGGCGCGTCGGACACGACGTAATGCGAGCTCACGTTTTCCTGCGTGAGCACGCGCAGCGACTGCGCTTCGCCGATCTCGGTGTAGTGCATGACGAGGAAGCGAATGCGCGAATCGACGCTGCGCGCGGGCAGGCTCGTGTCGGCGTAGTAGTCGCCGTGATTGACGAGCGTGGGCGCCGTACAGGCGGCGAGCAGGCTGAGGCTCGCGAGAAGCGCATGGCGCAAAGGGATTTTCATGATGACGGCGCTCGATGAATCTGCGGTCGTCGGGACGATTCGCCCCGACACGAGCGCCCCATTCTAGACGCTTCGTCGATCGTATTCTTGCGCGTTTTGCGCCTGTTTTACGGGAACTGCGCGCGGTGCGGCGATATGACGGCTGCGCGTCACGACGAAAACGGAAGCGTGCGGGCGTCGCGATCGACCCGGCCCGACGCTCGCGCTCCGCGACCGGACTCGCGCTTGCGGCGGCGATACGCGCGAGCGCGCCGCCTCGCATGCCGCCGGCGTTCGCCGTCGCGCGTCAC
Organism: Burkholderia sp. ABCPW 111; assembly: GCF_000773065.1. NCBI lineage: Bacteria > Pseudomonadati > Pseudomonadota > Betaproteobacteria > Burkholderiales > Burkholderiaceae > Burkholderia > Burkholderia sp. ABCPW 111. Next base: position 303,480 of record NZ_JPWT01000001.1, read on the forward strand.
GCACGAAGCGGCGCGCATCGCTCATAGTCGGCGGCGCGCGCACGCGCCGCGCGCTTAGCTTATTTCTTCGCGCCTCGCTGCCGCACGGCTTCGTACAGGCACACGCCGCTCGCGACCGACACGTTCAGGCTCTCGACGCTCCCCGCCATCGGAATGAACATCACTTCGTCGCACGTGTCGCGCGTCAAGCGCCGCATCCCCTCGCCTTCCGCGCCCACCACGAGCGCCACCGGGCCGTCGAGCTTCGTGTCGTAGAGGCTCGCCGTCGCATCGTCCGACGTGCCGATCACCCACACCCCCGCGTCCTTCAGCTCGCGCAGCGCCCGCGCGAGGTTCGTCACCGTGATGTACGGCACCGTATCGGCCGCGCCGCTCGCGACCTTCGCGGCGGTCGCGTTGAGTCCGGCCGCGCGGTCGCGCGGCGCGATGATCGCGTGCGCGCCTGCCGCGTCGGCGACGCGCAGGCATGCGCCCAGGTTGTGCGGATCGGTCACGCCGTCGAGCACGAGCAGAAGCGCCGGCCCCGCGATCCCGTCGAGCAGCTCGGCGAGGTTCTGCGCGAGCGGCAGATCCTCGACGCGCGCGACGACCCCCTGGTGGCGCTCGGTGTGCGCGAGCCCCCAGAGCCGCGTCTCGTCGGCGGCGATGAGACGCACGCCCGCTTCCTTCGCGGTCTGCAGGAAGTCCTGCATCCGGCGGTCGCGGCGCGTCGCATCGTAGAACACCTCCGCGACCGTCGACGCATCGTGCCGCATGCGTGCGGTCACCGCATGAAAACCGTAGAGAACCTTCAGACGTGACATGGCTGGAACAACCTTCGATCAAAACGCGCGGCCGCGCATTGCACGGCCGCATCGAAAATGGAAAGCGCCGCGCGCCCTTCCGGGTGCGCGGCGTCTCGATCAGTCGGCGCCGCCTCTCGCGGGCGGCGCGCTCGATCAGTACTTCTTGCGCGAACGCGCCTTCTTCGCGGCCGGCTTGGACGCGGCGCCCTTCTTGCGCGCCGCCCGCGCCTCATTCGCCGCCGCGCTCGGCGCGCTCGCGGCCTTCTTGCGCCGCGCGGGCCCTTCCGCGGGCGGCAGCGAACGCACGCGCGGCCCGGCGGCTTCGGCAGCCGCCGCCGAAGCCGCCGGCCGCGGCGCCTTGACGGGCGTTTCGCGCACGAGCCGGAAATCGATCTTGCGCGCGTCGAGGTCCACGCGGCTCACCTGCACGCGCACGCGATCGGACAGCCGATAGCGGATGCCCGTGCGCTCGCCGCGCAGCTCGTTCTTCACTTCGTCGTACTGGAAGTAGTCGGCGCCGAGCTCGGTCACGTGCACGAGGCCTTCGATGAAGAGCGCGTCGAGCTGCACGAAGATGCCGAACGACGTGACGCCGTTCACCATCCCGCCGTACTCCTCGCCGAGCTTGTCGCGCATGAAATAGCACTTGAGCCACGCTTCGACGTCGCGCGACGCCTCGTCCGCGCGCCGCTCGTTCGACGAGCAATGAAGCCCGAGCTCTTCCCAGATCGCCGTGTTCGACCGCGCGCGGCCGCGCGCCTCGTCGTCCTCGCGCTGCATCGCGCGGGCCCGCGGCGACAGCGCGGTGTTGAGCTCGACGCCTTCGGGCGACTTCGGTGTGTACTTCTTGCCGGACAGGATCGCGTAGATCGCGCGGTGCGTGAGCAGATCGGGATAGCGGCGGATCGGGCTCGTGAAGTGCGCGTACGCGTCGTACGCGAGGCCGAAGTGGCCGATGTTGTCGGGGCTGTAGACCGCCTGCTGCATCGAGCGTAGCAGCATCGGCTGCAGCATCTGCGCATCGGGCCGATCGCGGATGTGCGCCATCAGCGCCGCATAGTCGCTCGCGTGCGGCGTGTCGCCGCCGCCCAGCGTGAGCCCCATGTCGCGCAGGAACGCGCGCAGGTTCTCGAGCTTCTCGGGCGTCGGGCCCGCATGCACGCGGTAGAGGCCCGGATGCTTGTTGCGCTTGAGGAAATCGGCCGCGCAGACGTTCGCGGCAAGCATGCATTCCTCGATCAGGCGATGCGCGTCGTTGCGCTGGCGCGGCAGGATCTGCTCGATCTTGCCTTGCGCGTTGCAGACGATGTACGTCTCGGTCGTGTCGAAATCGATCGCGCCGCGCTTTTGCCGCGCGGCGAAGAGCGCCTTGTAGACGCCGTACAGGTTCTGCAGGTGCGGCATCAGCTCGGCGCGGCGCGCGGCCTCCGGCCCCTTCGTGTTCGCGAGCACCGCGGCCACTTCGGTATACGTGAGACGCGCGGCCGAGTGGATCACGGCCGGATAGAACTGATACGCCTTGATGTCGCCGCGCGCGTTGATGATCATGTCGCACGCGAGCACGCAGCGGTCGACCTGCGGATTCAGCGAGCACAGCCCGTTCGACAGCTTCTCCGGCAGCATCGGAATCACGCGGCGCGGGAAGTAGACCGACGTGCTGCGCTCGACCGCGTCGCCGTCGAGCGGGCTGCCCGGCTGCACGTAGTACGACACGTCGGCGATCGCGACGATGAGCCGGAAACCTTCGCCACGGCCGACCGCGACGGGCTCGCAGTATACGGCGTCGTCGAAGTCGCGCGCGTCCTCACCGTCGATCGTGACGAGCGGCACGTCGCGCAGATCGACGCGATAGCGCAAATCCGCGGGCCGCACCTTGTCCGGCAGCGCCGCGGCTTCGCCGAGCGCGTGCGCGCCGAATTCGTGCGGCACGCCGTACTTGCGCACCGCGATCTCGATCTCCATGCCGGGATCGTCGATGTCGCCGAGCACCTCGACGACGCGGCCGAGCGGCTGCGAATGGCGGCTCGGAAAATCGGTGAGCTCGACCACGACGACCTGCCCGACCTTCGCCTTCTTCACGTTCTGCGTGACGAGGATGTCGTGGCTGATCCGCTTGTCCTCGGGCGCGACGATGAGCGCGCCGTTCTCGTTCAGCAGACGCCCGATCACGCGCTTGTTCGCACGCTCTGTCACCTCGACGACATGCCCTTCCGGCCGCCCGCGCCGGTCATAGCCGACGATCCGCGCGAGCACGCGGTCGTTGTGCATGACCTTCTGCATCTCGGCGTTCGGCAGGAACAGGTCGTCCTGGCCGTCGTCGCGGATCACGAAGCCGTAGCCGTCGCGATGGCCCTGCACGCGGCCCGCGACGAAGTTGGACGGATGCGTCAACTGATAATGTCCGCGCTTGTCGAGACGGATCTGACCGTCGCGCTCCATCGCGGCGACGCGACGGAAAAATCCTTCGCGCTCCTGACGCTTGATCGACAGCGCTTCAGCGATGTCGTTCGCCGCAAGCGGCGCGTCGCTCGTGCGCAGCACGCCGAGAATCTCTTCGCGGCTCGGAATGGGATACGGATACTTGCTCAAGGGCTTGTCGATGATTTTTCTCGTTGCGTTTGGCTTGCGCGACCGCGGCAAGCGGAGCCGAACGGGCGCGCCGCTCATGCCGCCCCATTCTAACACCCGCCGCCGCACCGAACGGACCGCACGCCGCGTGTTGCGCGGGATGCGCCGCGCCCTGCGCGCACGATGAAAAAGTGTTGACAGGCTCATTCGACCGTCTATAATTGCGGTCTTTGCAGCACACGCACCTGCCCAGGTGGCGGAATTGGTAGACGCACTAGTTTCAGGTACTAGCGGGTAACTCCGTGGAGGTTCGAGTCCTCTCTTGGGCACCAGATTCGAAAAAGCCAGCTTGCGCTGGCTTTTTCTTTTTGTGTGAGGCTGCCCATGTCTCGTGAAAACTGTCTTCAATGAATTTTTGGTCTCTCCCTAAATTTCTGTTGACAGAATTCATAAGACGTCTAAAATAGCGGTCTTGCTCGATGCAGCAGTGCCCAGGTGGCGGAATTGGTAGACGCACTAGGTTCAGGTCCTAGCGGTGGCAACACCGTGGAGGTTCGAGTCCTCTCCTGGGCACCATCTCTTATCGAGCAAAACAACGAACCCCGTAACGCATCGCGTACGGGGTTTTTTGTTTCTCGCACACGCCGCGCCGTTCGATCGCGTCTCGTGTGATGTCGGCGGCATGCATCGCGCATGCGACGCCATCGCGATCGTCGCCGCTTCATCGCCGCGCGTCCGTGTCGCTCCGTCGTTCCGCCCTCTTCGTCCAGCTCTTCGCTCCGCTTTGAACCCGGCCGAGCCGGCCCGTCACGCGACCTCGCTCGGGACAACCAACGAAACGCTTTCACGTCGCCCACACGGCACATCCGATGCGCGCGGCGCTCGCAATGGCACGAACGCATGCTCGCGTTGCCGAGCGCCGCGCACGACGGTCGGCGCAATTCGCAAGCGTGCGCCGATCCGCGTCCGAACGCGCCTGCGCCCGCCGCGGAGCGCGCGCCATGTCGCTTTACCGGTGCATCACATTTGATCTTCGCCGTCCCCATTCGTATAACGATCACGCGCCCGACGCACTTTCAGCACACGAATCCGAGACCCGGCGCGAGCCGGCAAGCCGGGCGCGTTCTTCCGCGAGCGCGCGCTGCGCGTCTTCGATCCGGACAACGCGTTCCCGCCGTCGGCGCCGTACGTGCGCACGAGCTTCATGCTCGGCGCACTCACCGCGATGCTCGACGCGCTGCAGGCGGCGGGCGCGGCCGGCGTCGTGATGATCGCCGACACGTCCGCCGCCGAGACAACCAGGCTCTATGCACCGTACGACGGCCGGCCGCGACGTGCGCCTGGCCTGTTCGTCGATCGCGCGACGGGCGCGAAGCTCGTCGCGCTCGCGAAGCGCGGCGCCACGCTCAGGCTGCCGCTCGACGCTCGCGTCGAGCGCGTGCAAACGCGCAACCTGATCGGCATCATCCCCGGCGCGACTGACGAGCTGACCGTCGTCAACAGCCACACCGACGGCGCGAACGGAATCGAGGACAACGGCCCGAACGCGATCGTCGCGATCGCGCAGTACCTGTACCGCCTGCCCCGCGCGGCGCTGCCGCGCACGATCATGATCATGCTGTCGAGCGGGCACTTCGCGGGCGGGCTCGGCATCGAGGATTTCCTCGCTCGCCACGCGCACGACGGGCTCGTCGCGCGAATCGCGTGCGTCGTCACGATCGAGCATCTGGGCGCGCAGGAATGGCTGCCGAATGCGCGCGGCGCGCTCGCGCCGACCGGCCGCGCGGAGCCGGCGGCGCTCTTCATGCCGCCCGTGCCCGCGCTCGTCGACGCGGCCGACGCGCTGGTGCGCCGCGCGAACGCCGCGCCCGCGCGCGATGCCGCCGCACAATCCGAACGGAGGCGGCAACGCCGACGACGCCGTCTGGCCCGGCGAGGGCCAGTATTTCTGGGGCCGCGGGCGCGTGCCGACGATCAACGTCATCACGGGCCCGACGTATCTCCTCAACTACAAACGGCGTGACGACCGCGGAGAAGATCGACTATGTGCGCCTGCGCCGCGAAATCGCGGCGACGACGCAAACGCTGCTCGATCTGTCACGCGTGCCGTTCTCCGAATTGCGCGCGGTGCGGCCGGGCATGCGCGCGGCCACACTGTGACGCTTGCGCTCGCGCGCCGACGGGCGCCGACGGGCGCCGTAAGCGCGAGGCATGCGAACGGACGAACCGAGCGGCCGCCGGCGCGATGCACAAACGAAGCGGGGCGACACGAAGCGGCACGGAGCGACACGATCGGCCGGCGCGACGATCGCGCCGCGCGCATCGGCGCCATGCACGCGCGGCGGCGGACGCCGCCGACGCATCACGCATGCTGCGGCTCGCCCGCCGCCAGCAGTTGCAGGCTCTCGTCGACGCTCAGCTCGGACAGCGCGCCCGCCCGCAGCGCTCCGTCGGCCGCGCGCTGAAGCACGCGCAGCACGTTCGGCTTCAGGCGCACGAACACGAGGCGCCAGCCGCGCGCGTCGCATTCGGCGGCGAACGTCTTCAGCGCTTCGATCGTCGTGCCGTCGATGTCTGGCGATTCCTCGAGGCTCAGCATCACCGTGTGCACGGGCGGCTGCGCATCGCGCGCGAGATGCCGCACCATGTTCAGCACGCGCTCCGCGTTCGCGAAGAAGAGCTGCGCCTCCGGCCGCACGATCACCACGCCCGGGATCGGCTTCGCATCCTCGTGCATCGACACGTCGACGAAATCGTGGCTCTCCCGCAGCCGTCCAAGCACGCTCACGTTCGGCTCGGACAGTTGCCGCAGCGTCAGCAGCAAGCTCACGCCGATCGCGGCGAGCAGGCCGTGCAGCACGCCGAGCACGATCACGGCCGACAGCGCGGCGATCACGACGATCCGGTCGCGACGCCATGCCCAGTACGGCCGGAACACTTCGGGATGCAGAGAATGGCTGACCGCGAAGATCACGATCGCGGCGAGCACGGGCTCCGGGATGCGCGCGAGCTGCGGCAGCAGCAGCCAGACGATCAGCGCGATCACGGCCGCCGCGAAGAGGCCCGCCATGCGCGTCTGCGCGCCCGCCGCCTCGTTCGCCGACGTCGCCGAATAGCCGGCGCCCACGGGCATTCCGTGCAGCAGCCCGGAGACGAGATTCGCGCAGCCGAGCGCGACGAGATCGCGGTTCGGCGAAATCGCGTCGCCATGCTTGAGCGCGAAGTTGCGAATCGACCCGTACGACTCCGCGTACAGGATCAGCATCAGCGCGAAGCCGAACTCGGCCGTCTGCATCCATGCGGAGCGGCCGAGCACCGGCATCCCGAACGCGAGATTCTGCAGGTCGATCGTGCCGACGACCGCGATCCCGTAGCGATGCCAGTCGATCCAATAGCCGGCCGCGATGCCGAGCACGATGACGACGAGCGTCGCCGGCACGCGCGAGCGCCGCCCGAGCGCGAACAGGATCGCGAGCGCCGTCGCGCCGAGCGCCGCGCTGTGCACGTTGCCGTTCGGAATCCCGAGCAGCAGGTCGAACGTGAAGCGCAGCGTATCGCTGTGGTGGATCGGCACGTCGAGGATCTTCGGCAACTGCTTGATTACGATCGTGAGCGCGAGACCGAACGTGAAGCCGCGCAGCACCGGGCGCGCGATGAAATCCGACATGCCGCCGAGGCGCGCCGCGCCCGCGAGGATGAACAGGATGCCCGTCGTCGCGACGAGCGCGGCCGCTAACAGAAGTTGCGCGGCGACGTTCGGCCCGGCCTCGGAAATCACGGTCGCGGCGAGCACGACGGCCGACGACGACGTCGCCGACACGATCGCGAAACGGCTGCTGCCCGCGATCGCATAGACGACGAGCCCGGCCAGCAGCGCGATGAGCCCCGCCTGCGGCGGCAGGTTCGCGAGCCCCGCGTACGCGACCGCCTCGGGAATCAGCAGGCCCGCGATCGACAGCCCGGCGAGTGCGTCGAGCGCCGTGCGGCGGCCGCGCGGCGCGGGCGGCGCGTCGAGCGCGGCGAAATGCTCGGCCTGCTGAGGCGGCGCGTCGATACGCTTCGTACGAGAGTCCATGCGCGCTCCGTGTTCGTTGTCCGTCGATCGAATGAGGACGCGGCGCTCAGCGCGGCGCCGCGATCACGCCGGACCATCCCGGCAGATAGCGCGCCTCCTGCGTGTGCGCGTGGCCGAGCGCCGCTTCGAGCGCCGTCGCGAAATCCTTGCGGATCTGCGTCAGCGCGATTTTCGGGCGCAGGAAATCGGCCCACAGGAATTCGCTGAACGGCGTCGCGTCCTTCGCGTAGCCGCCCGCCGTGCGCAGTTCGCCCGCCAGGCTGCGGTAAGGATCGTCCTTCAGGCCGACGAGCGACTTCGGCAAGCGGGCGTAGTCATGGCGCACGCCGTTCGTGCCGAACGGATGCACCCACTGGTTGTGCTCCATCATCCGCCAGAAGATCGTTTCGTCGAGCCATGACAGATCCTTCAGCAGCATCGCCCTCACCTCGGTCACGCCCTCTTCGATGAGCGCGAGCCCGAGATGATGATGATCGGTGATGAAGTACTCGCCGCCCGGCCCCAGCACGGCCGGAAACCAGTGCGAATCGATCGCGGCCTTGCGCGCCTTCTTGCCGAGCGATTTCCAGTGCTTGCGCTTCGCCTTCACTTCGCGATACCCGACCGTGATCTGCGTCGGGCGCAGCGCGTCGAGCTTGACGGGGATGAGATGCACGTCGTGGCCGATCGTCATGGTGGGACTCCCGAATAGGATGTCGGCAACGATACATGGGATCGGCGCTCGCGTTAATACCGCATTGCCCCCGAGGCTTGCGCAATGCGTACTGCCGCACGGAGCGCGGCGCGCGCGGCGGCACCCGGGCGTCAGCGGCGGGCCGCGACAGTCGAAAGAGTCGCGAGGTCCGCGCGCTCGAGCCGGTGACGGACGTACGGGATGCCGTCCTGCACGATGCCGACGCGCCGCATCCCGAGCTTGCGCGCGACGTGCAGCGACGCGTCGTTCTGCGCGGCGATGTCCGCGACGATGCGCGGCAGCCTGACCGTCTCGAACGCGTGCCGCACGACGCGCCGCGCGGCTTCGCTCGCGATCCCGCGCCCCCATGCTTCGCGCACGAGGCGCCAGCCGATCTCGACGTCGCGGCCGCCTTCGGCGAAATCGGGAATCAGCAGCGTCCAGCCGACGAAGCGCTCGGGCCGCGCCTTCTCGAAGATCGACCAATAGCCGAGGCCGGGCGGATACGCGCGCGTGATCCGATGCTCGACGAAACGGCGATGCTCGAGCGGATCGCTCCACGGACCGGCGATGTGGCGCGTCACGTCCGGATCGCGATCCATCGCGATGCATGCGTCGAGGTCGGCGAGCATGCGCGGGCGCAGCCACAAGCGATCGGTTTCGAGAACCGGCAGCGCCGGGAGAGCTTGCGAATCCGAATCCATCTGTAAGCACATGAAAGAAAGGGGACGGCGCTACCTTAGCATCGCCCGCCGCATCGCGAAAACCGCGGCGAATCGCGCCGGTTCGCACGCGCAGCCGGGCGATCCCGCGCCGTTCGCTCGACGCGATGCGGCGCGACGCGATGAGCTCGACGTGACGAATGCGGCGCACACATCGGTTACGTCCTGGGCACCAAGGTATTTCATAGGGATAAATCCGGATCGGATCGTTCAGAGCCCTCACGCGCGCGATGAGCGGCGTACACTCGCATTACCGCCTGCGCGCAGCGCCAGCCGGACGGTGCGGGCCACGACGGCGCTTTCCCTCGAGGAGACCGCCGCCATGACCATGAGCTGGACCCGGGAACAACGCAACGTCACGATCGCCGCCTACCTCGGCTGGACGCTCGACGCATTCGATTTCTTCCTGATGGTCTTCGTGCTGAAGGACATCGCCGCCGAATTCAACACGAAGATTCCCGCCGTCGCGTTCGCGATCACGCTGACGCTCGCCGCGCGCCCGATCGGCGCGCTGATCTTCGGCCGCCTCGCCGATCATTTCGGCCGCCGGCCGACGCTGATGATCAACATCGCATGCTATTCGCTGCTCGAGCTCGCGTCCGGCTTCGCGCCGAGCCTGGCCGCGCTGCTCGTGCTGCGCACGCTGTTCGGCGTCGCCATGGGCGGCGAATGGGGCGTCGGCTCCGCGCTGACGATGGAAACGATCCCGACGCGCGCGCGCGGCGCCGTGTCGGGCCTGCTGCAGGCGGGCTACCCGAGCGGCTATCTGCTCGCGTCGATCGTCTTCGGCCTCTTCTACCAGTACATCGGCTGGCGCGGCATGTTCATGATCGGCGTGCTGCCCGCGCTGCTCGTGCTGTACGTGCGCGCGAAAGTGCCCGAGTCGCCCGCGTGGAAGCAGATGGAAAAGCGCGCGCGCCCGAGCCTCGTCGAGACGCTCAAGCAGAACTGGAAGCTGTCGATTTACGCAGTCGTGCTGATGACCGCGTTCAACTTCTTCTCGCACGGCACGCAGGATCTCTATCCGACATTCCTGCGCGAACAGCATCACTTCGATCCGCACACGGTGTCGGGGATCACGATCGTGCTGAACATCGGCGCGATCGTCGGCGGGCTCACGTTCGGCTGGCTGTCGGAGCGCATCGGCCGCCGCCGCGCGATCTTCATCGCAACGATGATCTCGCTGCCCGTGCTGCCGCTTTGGGCGTTCTCGACCGGCGTGCTCGCGCTCGCCGCCGGTGCGTTCCTGATGCAGATCTCGGTGCAGGGCGCATGGGGCGTGATCCCCGTGCATCTGAACGAGATTTCGCCCGACGAGATTCGCGCGACCTTCCCCGGCTTCGTGTATCAGCTCGGCAATCTGCTCGCGTCGGGCAACGCGACGATGCAGGCGCAACTCGCGGTCAATCACGGCAACGACTACAGCATGGCGCTCGCGACGGTCGCGGGCATCGTCGCCGTCGTCATCTGCGTTTTAATTGTGTTCAGCCGCGAGCGACGCGGGATCGACATGACGCAGGCGGCCGCGATGAGCCCGACGACGGGATAGCGCCCGCACGCGGCGGCGCACCATTGCGCAAGCGCGCGCCGTACTGCGCGCGGCGCGTGATTCATGCTGCATTGCACTGAACGCTCTAGAGGAATTTGTCCATAAAGAACGCTTGCCGCCGCCCCGCACCGCTTTTTATCTTAATGAAAACAGCTGTTTCAATTACAGATTTGAATCGCTTGTTCGCGTACCGGGAAACCGGCAAGGGAGGCGGAACATGGCAGTTCGACAGGCCAGCCGGCAATCCGGCGGGACGAAGGCGCGCATCCTCGATGCGGCCGAAGATCTTTTCATCGAGCATGGCTTCGAAGCGATGTCGATGCGGCAAATCACATCGCGCGCAGCGGTGAATCTTGCCGCGGTCAACTATCACTTCGGTAGCAAGGAAGCGCTCATCCACGCGATGTTGTCGCGGCGCCTCGATCAGCTGAACGAGGAGCGCCTGCGCATCCTCGATCGGTTCGACGCGCAACTCGGCCCGCACGTCACGTGCGAGCACGTGCTGGGCGCGATGTTCATTCCGGCGCTGCAGGCGTCGCGCGATCCGCAACGCGGCGGCCGCGCATTCCTCAGACTCATCGGCCGCGCGTACACCGATCCGTCGGCGTTCGTGCGCAATTTCCTGACCGCGCACTACGCGAGCGTCGCTGGCCGCTTCTTCGACGCGTTCCAGCGCGCGCTGCCGAACCTGCCGCGCGCGGAGCTCGGCTGGCGGCTGCACTACGCGATCGGCGCGCTGTCCGGCGCGCTCGCGGGCGCGGAGACCGAAAGCCTCATCGACGAATTCACGCAAGGCCGCTCGATGAACGACGTGCAGATGATCGCGCGGCTGTCGTCGCTGATCGTCGCCGCGCTGAAGGCGCCGATGCCCGACACGGCGCAGCTCACGATCTTCGCGTCGGTGCTCGACGGCGCTGCGGCGTCGGCCGATGCGACGCATCCGGCCGAGCCGGCGGCGGCGGCAGGCGCGGCAGCCGCCGCCGTTGCCGCCATCGCGCCGTCCGCGCCCGCCGCCGCACCGGAGATCGCGCCGGCCGCCGTTTCGGCGCCCGCGCCGAACCCCGCGCCGCCGACGTCGGCCGCTGCGACACCCGCCGCGCCGATGCCGACCGCCGCTGCGGCTGCCGCCGCACCGTGCATTGAACCGATCGCGGCCGAGCCCATGGTCGCGGCCGCGCACGAAACCCACGCGACCTGATCGAGGTCCAACGCTGCGAGCATCGGCCGCGTGGCACGCGGCCGAGCGCGGCGGCGCCGGGCGCGTCGCGATCCGACGCCCCGCCCGATCGCCCACCCCGGCTGCGCGGCGCACCGCGCACCGCGCCTTCGACGCCCGCGCGTCGGCCCATCATAACGATTCAGCGATTCAGGAGACAAGCGATGACCGCCCCCGTTGCGCCCGCCCGCGCCCACACGCAAGCACCGAACACCGACGGCATCTGGCATGCGTCGTACCCGAAAGGCGTGCCGCACGACATCGACGTCACGCAGTACGAATCGCTTGCCCAGTACTTCGACGAATGCACGACGCGCTACGCCGAGCGCGTCGCGTTCATCAGCGCGGGCGCGCGGCTCACCTACGCGGCGCTCGCGCACAAGGCGGCCGCGTTCGCGTCGTACCTGCAGAGCCTCGGCGTGAAGCCCGGCGACCGCGTCGCGATCATGCTGCCGAACACGTTCCAGTATCCGGTCACGCTGTTCGGCGCGCTGAAGGCGGGCGCGATCGTCGTGAACGTCAACCCGCTCTACACGGTGCGCGAGCTCGCGCATCAGCTGAAGGACTGCGGCGCGCAGACGATCGTCGTGTTCGAGAATTTCGCGAAGACGCTCGAGGACGCGCTGCCCGAAACGCAGATCAAGCACGTCGTCGTGACCGCGCTCGGCGATCTGCTCGCCGACGGCCTCAATCCGAAAGGCCGGCTGATCAACTTCGTGCTCAAGCACGTGAAGAAGCTCGTGCCGCCGTACCGGCTGCCGCAGGCCGTGCGCCTGCGCGCGGCGCTCGCCGCCGGCGCGCGCAAGGCGCCGGCGCCCGTCGCGCTCAAGCGCGACGACCTCGCGTTCCTGCAGTACACGGGCGGCACCACGGGCGTGGCGAAAGGCGCGATGCTCACGCACGGCAACCTGATCGCGAACCTGCTGCAGGCGAAGGCGTGGATCGAGGATCAACTGACGGGCGACGTCGAAACGGTGCTCACGCCACTGCCGCTCTATCACATCTATTCGCTGACGGTGAACGCGTTCATCTTCCTCGGCCTCGGCGGTCGCAACATCCTGATCGCGAATCCGCGCGACACGAAGATGATGATGAAGATCCTGCGCCACGAAACCTTCACGGGCATCACCGGCATCAACACGCTCTACAACGCGTTCCTCGACAACGAGGAATTCCGCAAGCGCGACTTCTCGAAGCTCAAGCTCGCGATGGCGGGCGGAATGGCGATGCAGCGCGCGGTCGCCGAGCGCTTCGAGCAGGTGACGGGCTGCCCGATCGTCGAAGGCTACGGGCTCACCGAGTGCTCGCCGATCGTCACGATGAACCCGTACGACGTGAACGAGAAGCGCGCGTTCAGCGGCTCGATCGGGCTGCCCGCGCCGTCGACGATCGTGCGCTTTCGCAAGGAGGACGGCGCGTGGGCGAACGTCGGCGAATCGGGCGAGCTATGCGTGCACGGCCCGCAGGTGATGCGCGGCTACTGGCAGCGCCCCGACGAAACCGCGAAGGTGATCGACGCCGACGGCTGGCTCGCGACGGGCGACATCGGCGTGATGGACGAACGCGGCTTCATCCGCCTCATCGATCGCAAGAAGGACATGATTCTCGTGTCGGGCTTCAACGTCTATCCGAACGAGATCGAGGACGTGCTCGTGTCGCATCCGGGCATCCGCGAGGCGGCGGCGATCGGCATTCCCGATCCCGTGCACGGCGAGCGCATCAAGGTGTTCGTCGTGCCGCGCGACGCGTCGCTGACGGTCGAGGACGTGCTCGCGCACTGCCGCAAGAACCTGACGGGCTACAAGATGCCGAAGGCGGTCGAATTCCGCGACGCGCTGCCGCAGACCAATGTCGGCAAGATCCTGCGCCGCGCGCTGCGCGACGAGGAACTCGCGAAGCTCGCGAAAGCGCCGGCGAATCCGTCGGCGCAGCATTGATTCGGCCAACCGAGGCACGGCCACACGAATTTTCGAACGCGTTCTGGGAGGAATGCATGTCACACGCGTCACCGCAACACCCATCTTCGTCGCAGCGAACGCGATTCGCGCGGCGCCGGCTCGTCGCCGCTTCGGCCGCGAGCGCACTCGCGCTTACGCTCGCGCTCGGGTTCGCCGGCGGCGCCGCGCACGCGCAGTCAAGCGCAGGCGCCGACGCGCACGCCGCCGTCGAATCCGGCGCGCCCGACGCCGCGCTTGCGCCCGAGCTCGCGAAGGTCGCGAAGCTCCCCGTCGACCAGCAGGCGCGCTGGCTGCGCACGGCCGCGCGCGAAGGCGCGCTCGAAAAGCTCGACGACGCAATGCTCACCGCGCTCTTCAAGTCGCTCGATCCGCAGACGGTGCCCGAGTACGTCGCCGCGGGCCCGATCGGCTACTCGTCGTACGAATTCACGATGCTGCGCCAGGAGCGCCTCAGCGGCAAATGGTCCGATACGCCCGATCACATGCTCGTCAAGGTGACGCGCGGGCCGCTGCGCGTGTACGCGAAGTGGCTGCCGGACAGCGCGCACTCGGGCCAGGAAGTGATCTACGACTCGACGAAGCGCGCCGACGAGATGTACGGCCACCTGGGCGGCCTGCTCGGCAAGGTGCCGATGTGGACGGCGCTCGACGGCGCCCTCTCGCGCGCGCAGTCGAACCACCAGGTGCGCGATCTCGGCACCGAGTTCGTCGCGAACCTGTATTTGAGCGAGGCGAAGAAGTACCGCGAAGCGGGCGTGCTGAAGCCGACGCACGTCGAGGCGAAAACGATCAAGGGCGTGCGCGTCGTCGCGCTCACCTACGAGACGCCCGGCGGCCGGCCGCAGTTCTACGCGAAGAAGGAAACGCTCGGGCTCGATCTGCGGCAGCCGTATTTCCGCACCGTCGAGTCGTACGACAACGACGGGCGCGTGTTCGAGAAGGTCGTGTTCGAGAGGATCACGCCGAAGTCGTTCGACGAAACGGCGTTCGATCCGAAGAATCCCGAGTACAAGTTCTGAGCCGTCATCGTTTCGTCACGAATCGCCAAGACGGGCACCCATGAAAAACGCCGCGCGGCCTTGGCGGCCCGCGCGGCGCTTCGCTGCGTCGGCACGGCGACCGGCCTGCCCGGCCGGGCCGCCCGCAGGGTCAATCGTCATCGTCGTGATGGCGGTGCCACTTGCGCCAGTGCTTGCGCTCGTGCTTCCAGTAGTCTTCGTCATCGTCGCCGCGCCACCCGTACGCCGGATATCCGACGACGGCGGGCTGCGGCGCGACGTAGACGGGCTGCGGCGCCACGTACACGGGCGCGACCGGCACGCCGACTCCGATCGACAGATCGACGCCGCCCGCCGTCGCGGCACCCGATGCGGCGAGCGCCGCGACGCCCAGCATCATGCTCGTCAGTAACTTTTTCATGTTCGTCACCTCGTTTCGCCGGCTCTGCCGGCTTCATGCATGGACTGTAGCCGCCCCGTCCGCCGCCAGGTGAAACGGCCTTGCGAGAGCTGTAACGCGACGTAACGGAAGTGCGCGCAAACACGCACTGGCCGATCGGACGGATCGCGCAAATCGCCCGGACCGTCTATAGTGGGTAACGGTTAGACACAAACGCTCGCGCGCGCATCGGGTTCGAACAGGGTAAAATCCCGCCAAACGCTGTGTAAGTTCGCATGCGGCGAAACGCATAACTCTTAATTGATGCCGGCACCTGCCGCTTTTTAATGGCCAATCCTGCAGAATCCCATCCGCAAAACGACTTCATCAATGCCGCGCGCAAGGAACGCAAGCGCGTCGAAATTTATCTCGTCAACGGCATTCGCCTGACGGGATGCATCGAGTCGTTCGACCAGTATCTGGTGATGCTGCGCACGCCCGTCGGCCTGCAAGGCATCTATAAACGCGCCATTTCGACGATTCAGCTCGATACGGGCGGCTCCCGTCCGGGCGGCCCGCGCGGCCCGCGTCCGGGCGGCGGCCATGGCGGCGGTCGCCCCGGCGGGCGCGAAGGCGGCGGCCACGGTCCGTACGGCTCACACGGCGGCTCCCGCGAGCCGCGCGGCGAAGGCGGCGGTTACGGCGCACGCGAATCCCGCGGCGACGGCGGCGGCTACGGCTCCCGCGATTCCCGTGGCGACGGCGGTTACGGTGCGCGTGAGCGCGGCGACGGCGGCTACGGCGCACGCGAACGCAGCGACGGCGGCTACGGCTCCCGTGAACCCCGCGACGGCTACGGCTCCCGCGAGCCGCGCGAACCCCGCGAATCGTACGGCGCGCCGCGCGAGCCGCAAGATGGCGTGTCGACGCCGTCCGGCGCACAGGAGCGCAACGGCAACGGCCCCGTGATCGTCACGCGCCGCCGCCGCTCGCTCGGGCCGACGGACGGTCAATAAGCCGACTCCGTCCAAACAAAAAGGGCAAGCCGTTCATCGCGGCTTGCCCTTTTTTCGTCAAGCGTCGCTTCACATCGAGCGTCGCGAGCTCGCGCCGCCGCGAAAGCCGGCGCTTGCGCGAAGCGAAGCCGTCCGGCTCCGCCCCGCTCCATTTGCGATCAACGCGCCTTCGGCAATCCAGCGTCGGCCTGCCGTTGCAGCGAGCGCACTTGCTGTTGCAGCTTGCGCAATTGATCTTGCCGCTCGTTGCGCTGATCGC
Source organism: Burkholderia sp. ABCPW 111 (assembly GCF_000773065.1). Taxonomy (NCBI): domain Bacteria; kingdom Pseudomonadati; phylum Pseudomonadota; class Betaproteobacteria; order Burkholderiales; family Burkholderiaceae; genus Burkholderia; species Burkholderia sp. ABCPW 111. The sequence goes on from NZ_JPWT01000001.1 coordinate 319,678, forward strand.
GCAGCGCAACCGTCTCGTCAAGCTTGTCCTTCTGCCGGCTCGCGACGGCCGCCCGCTGCTCGCGCGCGATGTTCAGATCGGCCTGCAACCGGTTCGCCCGCTCCTGCGCGGCGGCGATCTGCCGGTCGGCCTGCGCCTTCTGCGACTCGAGCTTCGCGGCCTGCAGCTCGTTGACCGCGAGAGTCTCCGACTGCTTCGCGAAATCGCGGTAGACCGCCTCCGCACGCGCGTCGCTCGCCGTCTTGATCACGCGCCAGAACGCCTTTTGCTGAAACAGCGCGACGAAGTACGTGCCTTCGTCGACGTTGAGCAGCAGGCTCGCGCCGTAGCTGCCGTTGTACGTCGTGCGCATCTCGGTCAGTTCGCGCGCCTGGATTTGCCGTTGCAGCTCGTCGATCGTGCTCGCCCCGTTCGCGTCGGCGCTCGCGGCCGCCGTTGCGCCGGGCGCCGACAGATTGACGACGGCGCTCGCCGAGACGGCCGCCGCCGGCACCGGCGCGGCGGACGCGGTCAACGCCGGCGATGCCTGCAACGCCCCGCCGGCGCTACCCAATGCCTGCGCATGCGCGCCGCTGAGGCCGCCCGCCGCCGCGATCGCGACGAAGACGCGCCCCATTCCCCGTATGTGGCTCATTATGTTTTTCCTGCTTCGATGTGTTGTCGTTATTCGAATGCATGTTGGTCGGCTGCGTCGCAGCCCTGCTTCATTCGCTTTCCCTGGCTTCGGGCTCCTCGTCGAAAATCTGATATTTGCGCATCTTTTCCCACAGCACCTTGCGGCTGATCCCGAGATGCTGCGCGGTATCCTGCCGACGCCAACCATTCGCGTCAAGCGCGGCGATCACGCGGCTGCGCTCGGCCATGTCCCACTTGCTGCGATCGACGAACACGTCGGGCGCGCTCTCGGCCGGCACCGGCTGCGCGGCGCTGCGCGCCTGCGCGACGAGCCGTTGCAGCCGCGCCGTGTCCCAGCCGCCCGTCTGCCTCACCGTCACGCCGACGCGCTCGGCCAGGTTGCGCAGCTCGCGCACGTTGCCCGGAAAATACGAATCGGCGACCGCTTCGGCGAGCCAATATGGCAGCTCCGGCAGTGCGGCGAGGCGCTCCTCGCCGACGACCGACGCGACGAACGACTTGAACAGCGCGATCTTGTCGACGGGGCCGCGCTCCTCGAGCGACGGAATGCTGAGCTCGATCACCGCGAGCCGGTAGTATAGGTCCGCCCGGAACAAGCCGTCCTTGACGAGCTGCGGCAGCTTCTTGTTGCTCGCCGCGACGAGCCGGAAATCCACCTTGACGGGCGCCGTCGCGCCGATGCGCAGCACCGCGCCGTCCTCGAGCACGCGCAGCAGCTTGACCTGCTGGTAGAGCGGCAGATCGCCGACTTCGTCGAGAAAGAGCGTGCCGCCCGCCGCCTGCTCGAAGTAGCCCTTGTGCGTGCCCACCGCGCCCGTAAACGAGCCCTTGGCGTGCCCGAAGAACAGCGATTCGAACAGGCCGTCCGGAATCGCGCCGCAGTTCACGGGCACGAACTCGCCCATGCAGTAGCGCGAGTGCTTCTCGTGCAGCAACTGCGCGATCCGCTCCTTGCCGACGCCCGTCTCGCCGTGCAGCAGCACGTTCGTGTCGCAATCGGCGAACGTGTCGACTTCCTGCAGCAGTGCCTGCATGCACTCCGAATGCGCGACGAGCGTACTCGGCTCGAGCGTCTTCGCCGCGTGCGCGCGCAGTTGCACCGCGAGCTTCGAGATCATGCCGCGCAGCTCCGCGCACGTGAAATCGAGCGGCAGGATATGCGAATACTCGGGCGGGTACAGCGACGTATCGTGATCGCGCGCGGCGCCGACCCAGACGACCGGCATGCCGATGTCCGCCTGCCAGCTGCGCAGGAACGCCGCTCCGGCCTCGATCATCGTGACGCTGATGATCGCGAGCGACGGGCGCATCGCGGTCCGCTCGGGCGAGACGACCTCGTTGTCGGCGCGGATCACCTCGACTTCGAAGCTCGACATGCAGCGCGCGACCCGGTCGACGATGTCGGCCTTGCCCTCCCAGACGTACAGGTCGAGTCCTTCGATTGCGTTCGTGTTTCTCATCGTTATCGTGACTTCTTCAATAAACCGTTTGCGCGGTGCCGCAGGTCAGCGCCAGGTTGTGGACCGTCGCCGCCCCGACCTGCACGCCCAGCAGGTTCAGGAGCGGGACGACGACTTGGTCGAGCGAATTCAGCATGGGGCCGAGCTGGCTCAGCAGCAGCGACACCACGGGATTGAGCATGCTGCCGACCGCAACCGGTTGGCCGAACACGTAGAGCGTCAGGCCGTTCGGCCCCGTCAGCGACTGCGCGGCGCCCGACAGCGCGTTCGAGAGCACCGAGCCCACCGCGTTCGAATTCGTCGTCTGATAGTCGTCGGCGTCGCCCGTCACGCCGTTGAACGTGAGCGTCGCCGCATTGGACTGCGGCACCACCACGGGCAACGCGAGCGCCGATTTGATCTGCAGCAGCGGCGCGTTCAGCACGCCGAGCGTCGCGAGCGTCGCGGGCACGTTGCAGGCGAACGTCTGCTGCGCGGGAAGATTCGTCGGCACGTCGCCGATGCACAGGTTCGCAAGGCCCGGCTGCACGGTGATCGTCGCGCTGCTCGACGCGGCAGTCGCCGCGCAGTTCGTCGATTGCAGCCATGCCGAGCCCGTCGCGACCTGCAACGTGAGCGGCAGATTCAAATTGACCTGAATGAGGCCTTCAACGAGGCTCACGAGCACCGCAACCGGAAACAGCACGCCGGTCGGCAACAAACCCGCCGTGCCTAGACCCACGTTCAGATACAGCCGAATCTGCGCATTGTTCGCCTGCGTGCGCCACGCGCCCGTCTTCGGGTCCGTTCCCGCCTCGCCGATCGCGATCGTCGGCGGCTCGATGACCTGCAACATCAGCGTCGCGCCCTGCCCCGCGAGCTGCAGCCCCGTCGCGACGTTCACCGCCGGCTGGCCCGCCGCCGCGATTTCCGCCGAAACCATCAGCGCGTCGAACACGTTGATCTTCGCGTCGGCCGCCGCCTGCGTGTCGGACAGGCCGAGCGCGAACACGCCCGGCCCGCCAGACTGGCTGCCGATGCTGAATTTCCCGCCGCCGAGATTCGCCGCGACGATCGCCTGCAACGCGGCGACGCTCGCCTGCAGGTTCGCGTTCACGACCTGCGTGCGCGACAGCGCGGTCAGCATCAGCTGCGCGAACTGCCCCGCCGTCACCTGCGTCGACAGCAGCTCGTTGACGGTCAGCACGTTCGCGGCCGCCATCAGGTCGCCCACCTTGATCTGCGTCGACGCGAGCGCCTGATACGACAGCACGCTCAAGCCCAGATTCGCGCCGAGCAACGCGTTCAGCACGTTGTTCACGAGGCCGCCTTGCAGGCTCGCGAGCGTCGTGCCGACGGTGAACTGGTCGATGTTGGTCGCCTTCGCGGTGGATATCGCGCTCACCGTGCGCGACGGGCCGAGGAAGAAGTACGGCACGCTCTGCGTCGCCGTCACCTGCACCGCGTTCAGCGGCGTCGACGCCGTATTGAAGTAGCTCGGCCCCGCGTTGCTCTGCGTGTCCCAGCGCCCGCACGCGACCGCGAGCGTGTTGCCGCTCTTCGCCGGATCGAAGCCGTTCGAGCTCGCGTTCGCCGCGGCGGCGGCGTTCGGCCGCGCGCACAGGTTGTCCATCTTCTGCGCGGCGGCGAGCGCGGCCATGTCGGCGACCCGCTGCAAGTCGCGGCGCACGAAGAACGCGTTGCCGATGTCGATCGCACCGAGCGCCGCGATCGCGACGAGCATCCAGACCGCCGCGACGACGGCGAACGCGCCGCGTTCGCGCGCGATCGACCGACGCCCGCGAGCGAACGATCGGCGTTCGGCGAAACGGCGAGCTAACGGCATGCGGCCCTCACTGAGAATGCGACGCCGGCGCGAGAAGGGAGTCCGCCCCGCCGCCACCGCCACCGCCGCCCATGCCCGCCGCCGATCCGTAGAACGCCGGGATCTTCGTCTTGAACGACTCGATATAGCGTGCGTACGCAAGCGACGCCGCCTCGCCGATCATCGGCTGCGACGGCGCCGCGTCGCGGTTGCTCGCCTGCAATTCGAACCACGTCTGCGTCGCGTGGCCAATCTCCGATGCGGGCGGCGTCGCGGCTTGCGGCGATTGAGGCGCTTGCGCGCATGCCGCGCCCGTCGCGGCCGCGAGCGCGGCCGCGAGCGTCGCCGCGCGCAGCGCGCGGGCGCGTCCGGAGCGGGCCGCCGCGGTCTTGGTTTGGTCATGCGTCGTCATATCGGCTCCGTGTCACGTCTGTCATTGCGAGAATCGCTGCAAGAGCGGCACCGTCGGCTCGAAGGCCGACGCGGAAGCGGACGCGACGGGCGCGGGCGCTCCCGCGACGGTCGCCTCCCCCTTGCCGCCCGCCGCACCTGCCGCACCCATCGCACCCGTTGCGCCGACGATGCCGATCGCGCCAGCGCCGGCACCGGTCCCCGCCGCACCGGCGGCTCCCGCCGCCCCCGCCGCCCCTGTCTGGCCCGCCGCATTCGGCGCGCCCGGGCGCGCGAGCGCGCGTTGCCGCGCACGCGACGCAGCCGCGATCTTCGCCGCGTCGTTGCGGATTTCCGTTCGTACCGCAGGCGCGAGCTTCAGCTGATTCATCAGGCCGAGCGCGTCGCGCGTCTGCCCGGTCGCGAGCAGGAAGAGCGCGAGGTTGCTCAGGATCTTCGGATTGTTCTGGTCGAGCTCCGCCGCCTTCATCAGCGGCACGCGCGCGAGCGCGACGTCGCCGCCGCGCATCCGCGCGTATGCGAGATCGGACAGCGTCGGCGAATCGGTCGGCGCGAGCGCCGCCGCCTGCGCGAGCGCTTGCGACGCGGCGTCGAAGTCGCCCGACGCGCCGGCCAGCAGGCCGAGCCCGCGATAGCCGCGCGCGGCGAGCGGCGTGCCGAGCAGCTGCTTGTACGCGACCGCGCTCGCGGCCGGCTGGTCGGTCGCGCGCAGCGCATCGGCGCGCAGCAGGATCGTGTCCGGCGACACGCCGTACTGCTTCTCGTACGCATCGATGTGCGCGAGCGACGCGAAATAGAGCCCCTGCGACTGCATCCGGCCGATGAGGCCGAGATACATGCCGGGCGTGTCGGGCGTCGCGTTCTTGTCGGCCGCGGCCTGCATCAGCGCCGCTCGCTCGGCCTGCGCGCCGATGCCGTAGCCCGACTCCTTGAACACCCCGCACGCGGCGAGCGACAGCGCGAGCGTCGCAAGCGCCGCCGTCGTCATCATCTTTGAAAAGCTGTTTCGTCTCATGTCGTGCCTTCCTTCATTGCGCGCCGGCCGATGTGGTCAACGGCGCGCGGCCGTGAGCGCATGCGTCACGGCGAGCATCCCCGGCCCCGCCGTCACGATGAAGAGCGCGGGCAGCAGCGTGAGAATCATCACGCCCGTCATCTTCACGGTGAGCCGGCCGATCCGCTCGCGCAGCATCGCGCGCCGCACTTCGCGCAGCCGGTCGCCGAACTGCTTGAGCGGTTCCTGCACCGCGCCGCCGTGCTTGTCGACCTGAATCAACAGGCGCACGATCGCGCGCAGGTCCTCGTTGTCGAAGCTCGTCGCGAGGCGCTGCAGCGACTGCTCGCGCGCCCGGCCCGCGGCGAACTGCCGCTGGGCGATCGCGAGCTCCGACGACAGCACCGGCAGCATCCCCCTGAAATCGTTCGTGACGACCTGGATGCTCTGGTCGAGCGACAGCCCGACGCCCTGCAGCAGCCGCAGCATGTCGACGAGGAGCGGCATCTCGTCGACGACGGACTGGCGGCGCGCCGCCGCACGGCGGCGCACATGGATCTTCGGCAGCATGAAGCCGGCGATGACGGACATCGCGACCCACGCGCTCAGATGCGTGCGGACCGTCTCGCCGCCGACGATCGCCGCGGCGGCCGGCAGCGCGATGGCGCACGCGATCCGCGCGCTGAGGAAGATGCCGCGCGTGTGCGCGTCGACATAGCCGCACTGCTCGAGCAGCATCCGGTCCTCGTCGGCGACGATCTGCTTGCCGAGCCGCGTGTCGAGCATCCGCATGCCGAACGTGCCCGCGCGGTCGAGCAGCGTCGCGAAGCGCGCACGGCGCGCGACCGGCGCCGGCTCTTCCGCTGCGCTCGCGCGCGCCGCGCCGCCGGCTGGCGCGGCGCGCGCCGTCGTGCGCGCGACGGCCGCCTCCAGCGCGGCCGCGCGCTGGCCGAGCGCGTCGGCGAGCGCGCGATCGGAGCGCTGCGCGAGCACGATCCGCATGATCGCGAGCACGGCAAGCAGCAGCACGCCGAGCGCGCCGAGAACGAGCGCGATTGCGCCGAGACGGCTGGGGTCCATCGTCGTCACCTCAATCGGGCCAGCCGGTACAGCCAGTAGCCGCCGGCGATCTGCAACATGAACGCGAGATACACGAGCTGCCGGCCTGACGGATCGAGCCACATCGTGCTGAAATATTTCGGGTTGGTCGCGATCACGAAGCTGCCGAGGCCGATCGGCAGCAGGCCGAGCACCCACGCGGACAGCCGCGTCTCCGCCGACATCGCGATCAGCTCCCGCTCCGCCTGCTCGAGGTCGCGCATGAAAACGGCCATCCGGTCGAGCATCACGTCCGCGCGGCCGCCGTACTTGACCGACAGCCGCAGCACCGAGCCGACGAGCTCGAATTCCTTGATCCGGTAGAGCGCCGCGATGTGGACCATCGCGCGATCGATCTCGACGCCCGAGCGCAGCATCCGCGACACGTGGTCGAGGCAGCCGCGCAGCGGCGCCTCGGTCGTCTGCAGCGTCGCCTGGAACGCGGCGGGCACGCTGTTGCCGAGCGTGACGAGCCGCACGATGCCGTCGAGGAACGACGGCAGTTGCCGGACGATCTGCATGCGCCGCTTCTGTATCCGCGACACAAGCCAGAACAGCACGAGCGTCGCGCCGGCCACGAGCACCGCGACGGCCGCGAGCCAGCCGGCGCGCAGGCCCATCCACAGCGCCGCGACGCCCGTCGCCGCGACGAGTGCGACGAGCGGCGTGCGGATCTCGGGCACGCCCGCGCGGTTCGACACGTTGAGCCATGCGTGCGCCACGCGCTCGCGCCACCGCGTGAGGCCCTCGGCGGGCTTCGCGCCCGGCGCGTCGCCCGCCGCGGCCGCGCGCTTGGGCTCGCCCGCGAGCGGCGCCTTCGGCGGCGCGCCCGGGCGCGCGCCGGGCTCGAGCCGGCTGTCGATGTAGCGCGCCGCGTGCGCGCGCTCCTTGGTCGCCTCGCCGCGCCGCCACAGCGCGAGCGCCCCGGCCGCGCACAGCAGCGCGAGCGCGAGCGCCCAAAGCGCCGCGCTAGACATTGAAGCCCCCGCCGCGGCCGAACGGCTCGCCGCCGAAGCCGCCGCCCGCGAGCGCCTGCCTGAAGCGCGCGAGCTTGGGCGAATGCGGATGGATGCCGAGCGACTCCCACGCGTCGGTCTCGTCGCCGTCCGCGTTCACGCGCGGCTCGTAGCGATAGAGCTCCTGCGTCGCGATGATGTTGTCGGACAGCCCCGTCACTTCGGTCACCGACAGGATGCGCCGCCGCCCGTTCGACAGCCGCCCGATCTGCACGATGAAGTCGACCGCGTTCGCGATCTGCCGGCGCAGGCTCGATTCGGTGCCCTGAAAGCCCGCGAAGCCGGCGAGCATCTCGAGGCGGTACAGGCATTCGCGCGGCGAGCTCGCGTGGATCGTGCCCATCGAGCCGTCGTGGCCCGTGTTCATCGCCTGCATCATCTCGAGCACCTCGCCGCCGCGCACTTCGCCGACGATGATCCGGTCGGGCCGCATCCGCAGCGTGTTGCGCAGCAGGTCGCGGATCGTCACGACGCCCGTGCCGTCGAAACCGCCCGGCCGGCTCTCGAGCCGCACGACGTGCGGGTGGTTGAGCGACAGCTCGGCCGTGTCCTCGATCGTCACGACGCGCTCGGCCTCGGGGATGTGGAACGCGAGCGCGTTCAGGAGCGAGGTCTTGCCCGAGCTCGTGCCGCCCGACACGAGGATGTTGCAGCGCGCCGCGACCGCGGCCTCGAGCAGCGTGCCGATCTCGTCGTTGAACGTGCCGTTCGCGAGCAGATCGGCGGGCTTCAGCGGGTCCTTGCGGAACTTGCGGATCGACACGACGGGGCCGTCGATCGACAGCGGCTCGATCACGACGTTCACGCGCCCGCCGTCGGGCAGCCGCGCGTCGACCATCGGATTCGACTCGTCGAGCCGCCGGCCGATCGGCGCGAGGATGCGCCGCACGATCCGCAGCAGGTGCGCGTTGTCGGTGAAGCGCACAGGCAGCTTCGCCAGTATCCCGTGCTTCGACACGTACACGTCGCTGTAGCCGTTGATCAGGATGTCCTCGACGTGCGGATCGGCGAGCAGGTCCTCGATCGGGCCGAAGCCCGCGAGCTCCTTCGTCAGCGCCTGCGCGACCGCGCGCACTTCGTTTTCGTTGAGCGGAATGCGGCGCAGCCTCACGAAGCTGTCGATCTCGAGATCGACGAACTGGTTGATCGCCTGCCGCGACCAGCGCCCGAACTCCGCGCCCAGCTCCTCGATGCGCGTCAGCAGATGTTCGTGCGCGGCGTTCTTGATGTCGTGGAACTGCTGCGTTTGCGAGAACGGCGTCGCCCCGTCGGCAAATTGAATGTCGTGTGCCATCTCTTACGACCGCTTGGAGGTGGGTTGAATGAAGCGCCTGAGCGCGGAAAGACCGCTCGCCGGACGCGATGCGGCGGCCCCCGAGCCGCCCGTCGCGCACTCGACGAGCGGCTCGAGCGCGCGCACGTACGGATCGCGCTCGGCAACGTCGACGATCAGCTTGCCCTGATTGGCCGCATGCCCGATCGGCACGCGCCGCGACGGCAACGTCGCGGCGAGCGCGAGGCCGAGGCGCTCGGCGATCTGCGCGGGCGCGAGGCCGAGCGCCGGATCGTATTGGTTGACGACGAGACGCACGCTGTCGGTATCGACGCCCGCGTCGCGCAGCGACTCGAGCAGCTCGACGGCCGACACGATGGAAGCGACGCCCTGGTCGCACACGAGCCACGATTCGTCGGCCGCGTTCGCGGTCTGCACGACGAAATCGCGGTTCGAGAAGCCGCCCAAGTCGACGATCTGGTAGTCGAAGAACGCGCGCAGGCGGTTCAGGAGCCCGACGCACGACGCGTACGACACGTCGCGCAGCCCGGCGAGGTTCGGCGGCAGCGACGTCAGCGCGACGCCGCTCGCGTGGCGCGCGAGCGCCGTGTTGACGAAGGTCCGGTCGAAGCGGCGCAGGTTGCGCACCGCCTCGACGAAATCGAATTCGCAGCGCGTGTTGAGGAACAGCGCGCCGTCGCCCGCCGGCAGCCCGAGATCGATGAGCGCCGTCTGCCGCCCTTGCGCGGCCGAGCGCCGCTGCAACAGCACCGACAGGTTCGCGGCGAGCGTGCTCGCGCCCATCCCGGCGCGCGCGCCGAGGAGCGCGATCAGCCGGCCGTGGCGGCTCGGCTGGTCGCCGACGTGGTCGAGCAGCCCGCGCGTGATCCGAAGCGCGTCCTCGGCGGGCGCGGAAAAATCGATGAAGTCGCGCACGCCCGCGCGCAGCGCGGCGAGCGCGCTTTCCGGCTCGCCGAGCGAGCCGAGCGCGACGATCGGCAGCCCCGGATGCGACAGGCGCACGGCCGCCGCCACGGCGCTCGCCGCCTGCGCGTGGCCGCCCGAGAAATCGACGAAGACGAGCACCGGATTGAGCCCGGCGATCCGCTGAGCGAGCGCCGCCGGCTCGAGCGGCGCGGCCTCCACCGCGCCCGCCGAAACGAGCGTCTGCGCGAGCCAGCGCACATGCTCGCCCTCGAGCGACGCACAGACGAAGTAGTCGGTGACGGCGGGCTCAGCCAAAGATAGTGTTCTCGCGTTCATGATGAAGCATCCCGGTTGCGCGCCGCGTGGCGGCGCTCGCGCTGTCGTGACGTCGCGCACTCATTTCGAGAATCCCGGCCCCGCGTCCGGCGACAGCACGCCGCCGAGATACGACCGCCACACGGGACCGTCGCGCTGCTCGGACAGCTCGCCGGGCGTCGCGGGCAGCGACGCGTTCTTCGCGATCGGCGCGACGAGATGCGGCGTCACGATGATCACGAGTTCCTTGTCGTTCTGCTGATAGCTCAAATTCTTGAAGAACGTGCCGATGATCGGCAGGTCGCCGAGGAACGGCACCTTGTTGACATTCGACGTCGTTTCGCGATCGATCAGCCCGCCGATCACGAAGCTCTCGCCGTCGCCGAGCTCGACCGTCGTGTCCGCGCGGCGCGTCGTGAGCGCGGGCACCGTGATTCCGTTGAGCGTGATCGAATGCACGAAGTCGAGCTGGCTCGACTCCGGCGCGACCTTGAGCGCGATCCGGCGCGGGCTCAGCACGGTCGGCGTCAGCGTGAGGCCGACGCCGTAAGGCTTCCAGTCGATCGACGTCGTGCCGAGCCCCTGCGGCACCGGCACCGGAATCTCGCCGCCCGCGAGAAAGCTCGCGCTCTGCCCGGACAGCGCGACGAGCGTCGGCTGCGCGAGCACGCGCGCGAGGTTGTTCGCCTCGAGGATCGACAGGTCGGCGAAGAGGCCGCGCGTCGCCGAGCCGACGATGAGATTGAACGCGGAGGCGATCGGGATGTTCGCCGACACCGACATCGACGACGTCCCGCCGCCCGTCACCGACGCGAGGCCGGACGGCGCGAACGAGCCGAACGTGAAGCCGTTGTTCTGCTTGAAGAGGTTCAGGCCCGCCTGCTTGAGCACCGAGCGGCTGAACTCGACGACGCGCACGTCGACCTGCACCACGCTCTTGCCGCCGACCGTCGACGCGTCGACGACGCCGCCGTCCTTGCCGGCCATCCCCTTGCCGAGCGCGAGCGCGCGCGCATGCGCGTCGAGCGTCGCGGCCGAGCCGGACACGACCGCCGTGCCGTTGTACGCCTTCACGCTCGGCGAGCCGGAATCGAGGAGCTCGCGCGCGGCGCCGCTCACGACGTCGACCGTGTACACTGCCGGCTCGTCGCGGCCGCGCTCCCACACCATCAGGCTCGTCGAGCCGGCCGCCTTCGCGACGAGCAGCACGCCGCCGCGCCCGCCCTTGACGACGAGCACGTCCGCGACGTTCGGATCGCCCACCGCGACCCGCTGCACGCCGCGCCCGACGGCAATCTGCCGCTGCGCGCCCGTCGCGAGCTCGATCGTCCCCATCTGCGCCGCCCGCGCGGCGAACGACAGCAACACGCCGAACGCCATCGCCCATGCAATCAGTTTATTTTTCATCGTGTCGGAGACCGGCGCGAGCCGGCCCTCTCCCTGCCGTCACTGTTCGAATCCACTCGTCGATCAATAGGCGACCGTCTCGGCCCGCCCACCCCGAATCACTTCGATGCTGCCGCCCGCGCGCGGCGCGGCCGCCGCCGTGGCCACCCGCGCGGGCGCCGCGCGCAGCGTCTGCGCCGGCACGCCGCCGCTGCCCGACAGCTCGCCCAGCACGAGCCCGCCCGCCGCCTGATTCGAAGGCCCACCCGCGCTCGATGCGCGCATCGCGACCGTCTGCGCGGCGACGTCCTCGTCGCGCGGGCTGCGCAGCGCGAGCACGAGCCGGCCGCTCGCTTCGGCGAGCGTGAGCGCGTCGACCTGCGCGGTCGGCACGGCGAGCACCGCGGTGCGCGCGCCCGCGCCCGTCGGGCCCGGCGAGCCGTCGCGATCGGCCGTCGCATCGCCGAACGACAGCACGCGCACCCGCGACAGCAGCAGCCGCGCCTGCGATCGCGTGATCTCGGAGCCGTTCGAGCCGAAGCCGGCTTCGCGCTTCAGATTCACGAACACGTCGACGAAGTTGCCGGGCCGCAGCCGATTGCCGACCGCGTTCGTGTCGTCGACCTTGATCGCGATCGCGCGCTCGCCCGGCGCGATCTGGTCGGCGAGCCCCGACATCAGTTCGCTCTCGAGCACGGGCGCCTGCGCGACGATATCGCTCGCGGGGATGCGGCCCGTGACGAGCATCGGATTCGGGAATGCGCCCGCGATCGGCGTCGGCGTCTGCTGCACCTTCAGCGCATCGGCGGGAATCGGCTGCCCGGCCGGCAGCGCGCGCTTCGCGACGACGACGGGCACCATCGCCGTGGCGACGGCGGGCGCGGCAACCGGCGCGGCGGGCGCGGGCTTGCGCCCGAGCAGCCACGCGTAAATGCCGAGCAGGATCGCGATCCCGATCAGCAGCCCCGCGACGATCTTGGTCAAGTGATTGGCCATGGTTGTTATCAGTGCAGCGCAAGAGAAGTCGTTGGAGAAGGCCGCCGGCGCACGGCGCGGCGCGGCGGCCCGGCCTAGTCGATCGCGTTCATATGATATTCGTCGGGTTGATCTGCACCGTCGCCTGGCTCGTCAGCGCCGTCGGCAGCACCGCGTTGAAGAGCGCGACCGTCGGCACGAGCGGATTGGCCGCGTACGGATACGTGACCGTCACCTGGATGCAGTACATCGTCGAGTCGTACGAGCACGTGAAATTCTGCGAGGTCGAGCACGTCGCGCCCGACAGCCAGCCCGTCAGGTTGTTCGCGGCCGTGCACGCGGCCGCGGCGCGCAGGCCGAGCGCCGCCGCGGGCGTTTGCGCGACCTGGTAGTTGAGCGCCGCGCGCGCGCCCTCCGTCGCGGCGAGCGTCAGGCTCTGCTGCGCGGCGAAGATCATTCCGTACGTGATGATTCCGTAGAGGATCATGAAGAAGACGGGAAACAGGATCGCGAATTCGACCGCGGTCGCGCCGCGCTGGCGCCGTAACGACGCGAACCGCCCGAGCGCGCGCTTCATCGCGTGCCTCCGGTGTGAATCAGGTAGACGAGCCACGCGGCGGCGGGCGCGACGAGAAACGCCGCATAAGGCGCGGAGCGGTGCGCGCCGAGCGCGAACGCGGGCGCGCCGCTGCGGCCGAGCGAGCCGAACGGCGTGCGGCTCAGGAACATGAGGCCGAGCGCGTGAATGCCCGCCGCGACGCTCGCGACGATCCACAGCCACGGCAGCGCCGACAGGCCGCACCACGCGCCGAGCACCGCGAATACCTTGACGTCCGCGGCACCCATCACGCGCAGCGCGAAAAACGGAAAAAGCGAAACCAGGCCGACTACCCCGCCGATCAATGCGCCTGTCAACGTCGTATTGAATGGGTTTTGTCGGCAGACTGTAAAAATGATAACGGCGGCAAGACCGACAAGCACCAATTCGTTGGAAATACGGCGATCGCGACAATCGGAAATTGCAACGGCCGCAGTCCAGGCGAAAAAGAATCCAATACTGAAGAGGTGAATCATTTCAACCCCGGCCGCCCAGCAACGTTTGCGGATTGCCGAAGCAATCCGCAATTCGTGATAACGCGCAATTGGATGTGAAAGTCAAGCCGCTGGCAATTTGCTGGCGATCGTGCTGAACAGCGCGCTCAGATCGGTACCGAGCGTGCCGACGGTCGTCGCGATGGCCACCGCGATGAGACCCGCGATCAACCCGTATTCGATCGCGGTTACCCCTGCGTCCTCATTAAGGAAGCGCTTCATCAGTTGTTTCATGTTGATCCTCGTGCCTTGAGTCTTCACTGGCCTTGCTTTTCGCTATCGGCCGACCTTGCCCCGCCAGTCCGACTTTAATGCCGGCTCGGGCGGTTTGGTTATAACTCTTTTTTCAAGAGTTTCTAACAATTTGATACAAGTTAACATTCATGTCGGCGGCTCCCTCCTCGTATTCCCTGATGTACTATGTCGTACAAATTACGCACGGGCGCATCATATATCCGAACTTTTTTTCGTTCCACATCTTTGTCAATTTTGATCAGACATTATGACAGCGCGCACGCTTATTTTTACGGCCTATCGGTAGCCCTTACCCATAAGGACTTACGATAGGTTAGATCTACATATCTAATCCATTAGTAAATCAGACGATTCAAATATCGATGAATCGTGCCCTGCATTTGTCGCACGTTACGCCGCACGCGTAACGCAAAGCGCGCGGCGTTACGTTACGAACACATAAAAACACGCCCGCCGCACGCGCCTTCCCCTTCATCACCCGAAACCTCCCGTTCGCCTCAAATCCTTTACCGACAAGGGTTTGCTGGCCATCTCCTCACGCACCGAAAAGACCGTCCAGCGAAATGGCACGCCAGTTGCAGAGAAGTCGTCCGCAGGGGCAGCACACCAATGAACAGACAACACACCAATGCGAGGACGATGATGAATATTCAGACCATTTCTCATGGCACGCTCCGGACGACTTTGATCGCGGCCACCGTGGCAGCCATGCTCTCCCTTTCCGCTTGCGGCGGTTCCGGCACGATCAGCAAGGGCCTCGACGGCTCGGGCTCCGGCTCCGGCGGCGGCAACGCGATTTCCACGACGGGCGACGGTTCGGGTTCGGGTTCGGGCGGCACGAGCGGCTCGGGCGGCTCGGGTTCCGGCGGCAGCGGCGGCGCCGGCTCGACGGGCGGCCTGTCGGGCGGCGGCGGCTCGACCTCCGGCGGCGGCTCCACGTCGGGCAGCGGTTCGACCTCGGGCGGCACGTCGACTTCGTCGAGCGTCAACGCGCTCGGCACGGTCGCCGGCAACGCGGGCGGCATCATCAGCGGCGCCGGCTCGACCGTGTCGGGCCTCGGCACCGTCGTCGGCAGCCAGGCGCTGCCCGGCGTGAACCCGCAGACGACGCAGGCGCTCGGCGGCGTCGTCCAGAGCCTCGGCGGCGCGGTCGGCGCGCTCGGCTCGGGCGTGACGAGCGGCATCGGCCAGCTCGGTTCGTCGACCAATCCGATCGGCACGACCGTCGCGAGCACGGGCGGCGTGGTCAGCCAGCTGGGCGGCGCCGTCACGCAGACGGGCAATCTCGTCACGAGCCTCGGCACGGGCCCGCTCGCGCCGCTGTCGCCCCTCACGTCGCCGCTCGGCGGCGCCGTCAGCACGCTCGGCAACGCGATCACCGCGGGCGGCACGACGCTCACCACCGCGCTGTCGACAGGCCCCGTCCAGCAACTGACGCAGACGGTCAGCTCCGCGATCACGCCGATCACGTCGATGGTCACGGGCGCGACGCAAACGGTCGGCAACGTGACGGGCCTCGGCGCGCCCGTCAACACGCTGCTCGGCACGATCGGCGGCGGCCTGAACCAGGCCGGCGCGCTGATCTCGAAGACGGGCAACAACCCGGTCACGACGGGCCTCGGCCAGACCGTGTCGGCCACCGGCAACACGATCACGTCGGTCGGCGGCCTGCTGACGGGCGGCACCGGCTCGACGAATCCGCTCGCGCCGATCACGGCCGCGGTCGGCGGCCTGACGGGCACGCTGAGCGGCGTGAGCGGCGCAACTTCGGGCACCCCGCTCGCGCCGCTCACGAACGTCGTGTCGACCGTCACGGGCGCGCTCACGGGCGCAACCGGCGGCACGACGGGCTCGAGCAACCCGCTCGCCCCCGTCACGGGCCTCGTGTCGACCGTCACCGGCGCGCTCACGAGCGCAACGGGCGGCGCGACGACGTCGACGAGCCCGCTTGCCCCGATCACGAACCTCGTGTCGACCGCGACGGGCGCGCTGAGCGGCGCGGCAACGGCGGCACCGGCGACGAGCTCGACGTCGACCGCGACGAATCCGGTCGCGAGCCTCACCGCGCCGCTGACGGGCACGAGCACCGGCACGAGCGGCACGACCAACCTGCTGTCGCCCGTTACGTCGCTCGTCGGCGGCCTGCTCGGCGGCATCAAGAAGTAACAGGCAGGCGCCCGTCCGCCCAACAGGGCGGGCGCCCGTCCAGCATCAGAGAAGAGACAGCGAGGAGAACATCATGAACCAGAAACGTTTCGTCCCGTCGTTCGCGGTCGCGGCCTGGCGCGTTCCGCTCACCGCGCTCGCGGCCGCGTGCGTGCTCGCCGCGTGCGGCGGCAGCGACGTCACCGCGCCGCCGTCCGCGAACAACGGCGGCAGCGGCAACAACACGACGCCGACCAACCCGAACAACCCGACGACGACCACGACCGGCACGTCCGGCGTCGTCAACACGCTCGGCAAGACCGCGACCGATATCGGCAACACGGTCGGCTCGACGAGCGTGCCGGGCCTCGGCAGCGGCGTCACGCAAGGCGTCGGCGCGACGGTGAGCAGCACGGGCGGCATCGTCAACGCCGCCGCCGACGCGATCAGCAACGGCCTCGGCCAGATCGGCTCGACGCAGAATCCGGTCGGCACGACGGTCGCGGGCCTCGGCAACGTCGTGAGCGCCGCGAGCAATACCGTGCAAGGCGCAAGCCAGACGGTGCAGGCGCTCGGCACCGGCCCGCTCGCGCCGCTCTCGCCCGTCACGACGCCCGTCGCGGGTGCGCTCGCGACGGCGGCGAACGGCGTGAACGCGGCCGGCACGATGCTCGGCAACGCGCTGTCGACGGGCCCGGTCCAGCAGATCACGCAACCGATCAGCTCGGCGGTCACGCCGCTCGTCATCACGGCGGGCCAGGTCACGCAGACGGTGGGCACGACGACGGGCGTCGGCCAGCCGGTGTCGGGCCTGCTGCAGCAGGTCGGCGGCGCGATCAGCTCGGCCGGCACTCAGATCGCGGGCACGTCGTCGCAGCCGGTGGTCGGCGACGTCGGCCAGCTCGTGTCGACGCTCGGCAACACCGTGACGAACGCGGGCGGCCTCGTCAATCCGGCCGCACCGAACGGCGCGGCGCCGATCCCCGGTCTCATCACGAGCCTCGTCGGCGGCTCGACGGCGACGGTCGCGAGCGGCTCGGGTTCGAGCTCGGGCTCGACGCTCGGCAGCCCGCTGAACGGCCTGCTGTCGAGCCTCGGCGGCGGCGCGCTGCCGACCGGCGCGCTCGGCGGCGGCACGACGTCGGGCGGCGCGAGCAACCCGCTTGCGCCGATCACGAGCCTCGCGAGCGGCGGCACGGGTGCTAGTACAAACCCGCTCGCGCCCGTTACCAGTTTGCTGAATACTGTCACGGGCACGTTGTCCGGCGCCACGTCGTCGTCGACGGCGAGCGGCTCGACGACGGGGCTCCTCGCTCCCGTGACGGGCGCGCTCGGCACGCTGGGCAGCTTTGGTAAGTGATGCGAAGTACCGCGCGCTCCTTCCGGCAAGGAGTGCGCGGCGCGGTGGCAGTCGGATTAGAACAACGGAAGACCACGATGCGCGGCGCGCCAAACGCCGCGCATCGACATTAGAAGATCACAAGCACAAAGAGGCCCACGAGGAATCACAATGAAATCCAGACACGAATCTTGGATGCTCTTGCTCGCGCTCGTCGCGGCCGCCGGTGCCGCGCATGCGCAGAGCCGCTCGGGCGGCAACCCGCTCGAAGCGCTGCCACAGATCAACACTCCTCAGCGGCCGAGCGTGACCGTGCAGGTCGCGCCGCAGGAAGTCCAGGTGCAGGCGCTGCTCGCGCGGCATCTGACGCCGACCTCGTTCCAGGTCGAAGGCGTCAAGTCGATTCCGTTCGAAGAGATCTCGCAGCGCTTCACGCCGCTCGTCGGCAAGGACATCACGATCGGCCAGTTGATCGAGACGGCGAACGGCGTGACGAAGCTGTATCAGGAGCGCGGCTACGCCCTCTCGTTCGCGTTCATCCCCGCGCAGACGTTCGAAGGCGGCGCCGTGCGCGTGACGGTGGTCGAAGGCTACGTCGCGAACGTGAAGATCACCGGCCGGCCCGGCGCGATGGAACCGAAGGTGCGCGCGATCGCCGCGCACATCATGGATGATCGGCCGCTGCGCCGCGCGACGTTCGAGCGCTACGTGAACACGTTCGGCCTGCTGCCCGGCGTGGCCGTCAAGGCGAACGTGCCGCCGCCGCAGAACACCGACGGCGCGACGACGCTCGAGCTGAACGTCGATCGCAAGCCGTTCAACGTGAGCGCGGGGCTCAATACGAACAACCCTGGTCTGCAGGGGCTCTTCACGATGACCGAGAACGGCCTCACGTCGCTCGGCGAGCAGATGAGCATCTCCGCGCTGTTCCCGAAGGGGCCGAACAACCAGACGTACGTGTCGTTTAGCGGCGCCGTGCCGATCGGCAGCAACGGCCTCGTCACGCGCCTCGACGCGAGCCACTACCGCGGCAATCCGTCCGTCGACCAGACCGTGCTGCCGAACGTCCAGCGCACCGTGATCAACGACAAGCTCGGCCTGTCCGCATCGTATCCGCTGATGCTGAGCAATCAGCGCAGTCTGCTCGGCACGGTGTCGGGCTATGCGTCGCACAGCGAGGATCGCTACCAGAACCAGATCACCGGCGCGATGATCGGCACGCGCTCGCAGGTGCGCGTGCTGCAAATGCAGCTCGACTACACGAGCGTGCAGCCGAAACAAGTGCAGAAGCTGAGCTTCAATGTCGCGAAGGCGTTCGACATTCTCGGCGCGTCGAAATCGGGCATCACGAACATCCCGGGCGTCGTCGCGACGAATCCCGCGTCGACGACGTTCGTGCGCACCGGCGCGACCTTCGTGCAGACGAACGAGTGGCCGTTCAAGATCGGCTCGACCGTGCAGCTCACCGGCCAGTACAGCCCGGATTCGCTGCCGACCACCGAGCAGATCTCGTTCGGCGCGCAGCGCTTCGCGCTTGGCTATCAACCGGGCGAGACGTCGGGCGATTCGGGATGGGGCGCGTCGCTCGAGCTCAATCGCGCATTCGCGCCGGGCTTCACGTACCTGAAGAGCATCACGCCATACGTCGCGTACGACATGGCGCGCGTGTATCTGCATTCGGGCACGCCGGTGCCGCACCGCCTGTCGTCGGTCGCGCTCGGCGTGCGATTGACCGACAGCCGCTTCTACAATCTTGACGTGTCGATCGCGAAACCCGTCGGCGATGCGCCGATCGAAAGCGCGTCGCGCAGCCCGCGCGTGAACGCATCGTTCTCGTATCAGCTCTACTGACGCGCCCGCGCCCTTCCCGCTGCGCTCACGCGGCCCGTCGAGATCCGGCGGGCCGCGCGCGTTTTCAGTTTTTCATTTCGCATCGGTGCTTCGATTAGAAGCACTTGTATCAAACGCGATGCGCAGATTCACGTATTCTGCGCACAGCTCGCATGCAACGCCGTTCGACGCAAACGGCCCGCGAGCCGACGAAAACGACATCGTGCGATCCAAGGAGGAAGACATGTTTCAAATGACTCGTTCACTGCGCTCGTTCACCGTGGCAGGCGCGCTGCTCGCATGCGCCGCGAGCGCATTCGCTCAAGCGAACAGCCCCATCGGCACGTGGCAGACGATCGACGACCACACGGGCAAGCCGAAGGCGCTCGTGCAGATCAGCGAAGACGCGAGCGGCGAGCTGTCGGGCAAGGTCGTCAAGGGCCTCGGCGAGAACGACACGCCGGATCGCCGCTGCACCGCGTGCTCCGACGAGCGCAAGGATCAGCTGATCAAGGGCATGACGATCATCAAGGCGATGAAGAAGGAAGGCGAAGGCTGGGACGGCGGCAACATCCTCGACCCGGAAAACGGCAAGGTCTACAAGTGCAAGATGACGCTCGAGGAAGGCGGCCAGAAGCTCGTCGTGCGCGGCTACATCGGCGTGTCGCTGCTCGGCCGCTCGCAGACCTGGATGCGCGCGCAGTAACGCGCCTCGCACGTCGGCCTCGTCGCGCCGACATTGCCGCTCGCGCGCCGGGTCTCGCGAGCGAGCGCCGAGCGACGAAAACAAAACCGGCCTGTGCGTTTGCGCCAGGCCGGTTTTTTCATGCGGGCGGCATGCCGCCCGCGACGCGTCAGACAACGTGCTCGAGCGTGCAATCGAGACGCGGCGCGGTCGATGTCGTCGACGCTGCGACGCTGCGCGCGTGAGCCGCTTTCGAGCGCGCATGCGTGCGCATGCGCATCGTCATCAGCTCGCACAGATCCTCGCTCTCCGCGCCGAACAATTCGACGAGCACGCGCTTCAACGCACCCGATTCGTGCCACGCCTTGAAGCGGCGATGACACGTCTGATATGCGGGAAAACGGCGCGGCATCGCCGACCAGTTCGCGCCGCTGTAGATCACCCACAGCACGCCGTTGAGCACCGCGCGCGTATCCGCGAGCGGTCTGCCGCGCATCTCCTTGCGCGGGCGCAGCTCGGGCAGCAAGGGAGCGACGCGCTGCCACTCCTCATCGGTTATATCGCGATACGGCGTCATGTGTTTCTCCGTTCATGAAGAACATGGCGCAACGATATCGAGACGAGCCGGCGTTGGAAACACGGCGCGCGCCGATTTAAGAATAGTTAATACCGAATTAACCGAAGTTAACCGTCTGACGCGCTTTTCGAATTCGGGTCGGGTCATTCGGGGCGCGCGAGGCGCGATGCGCGCCCGCCGCCCCGGCGGTTCGGATCAGGTGAGCGACGTATCGATCAGGCGGCGCGGCGCCTCGAGATACTCCTTCGACTGCATCTCGACGATCCGCGAGACCGTGCGGCTGAATTCGTTCGCCATCGGTCCTTCGATGTACAGATCTTCCGCGGCCACCGCGGCCGACATCAGCAGCTTCACCTTGTGGTCGTACAGCACGTCGATGAGCCACGTGAAGCGGCGCGCTTCGGACGCCATCCGCGGCGACATCTGCGGCACTTCCGACAGCACGATCGCGTGAAAGCGGCTCGCGAGCTCAAGATAATCGTTTTGCGAGCGCGGGCCGCCGCAGAGCGTCGCGAAATCGAACCAGACGACGCCGTCCGCGCGGCGCAGCGCCTTGATCTCGCGCTTCTCGATGTGCAGGATCGGGCTCTCGTCCGGCACCGCGGCGAGCTGGCCGAACGCATGGCGCAGCGCGCGATCGGCGTCCGCGCCGAGCGGCGTGTGATACATCCGCACCTGCGTGAGCGTGCGCTGCCGATAGTCGACGCCCCCGTCGACGTTCAGCACGTCGAGCCTGTCCTTCAGAAGCGCGATCGCGGGCAGCATCCGGTCGCGATGCAGGCCGTCGGGGTACAGATCGTCCGGGTCGTAATTGGACGTCATCACGAACTGCACGCCGTTCGAAAACAGCCGGTCGAGCAGCCGGTACAGGATCATCGCGTCGGCGATGTCGGACACGTGAAATTCGTCGAAGCAGATGAGCCGGTAGCGCTTCGCGATCCGGCGCGCGAGCTCGTCGAGCGGATCGGCCTGCCCTTTCAGCTCTTCGAGCTCGCGATGCACCTCGCGCATGAACTCGTGGAAATGCAGCCGCGTCTTGCGCTGCACCGGCACGATCGCATAGAAGCTGTCCATCAGGAAGCTCTTGCCGCGCCCGACGCCGCCCCACATGTAGACGCCGCGCGGCAAATCCGGGCGTATGACGAGTTTCTTGAACGCATTCGAGCGACGCGCCTTGTAGGCGACCCATTCGGCGTAGCAGCGCTGCAGGCGTTCGACCGCGGCGCGCTGCGCGGCATCGGACTGATAGCCGCGCGTCTTCAGCTCGTGCTCGTAGTATTCGGTGACGTTCATCATGCAAACCGGCAAAAACGAAGGCGAGCGGAAAATCCCGCCCGCCTTCGCCGAGAGACAGCGACGCCGGCCGCGACGGCCGGCGCGCGGTGCTGCGTTTTCGCGCTTAGCTGTTGAGCGAGCGCTTGTCGACGGCGAGCGCCGCTTCGCGCATCACTTCGGACATCGACGGATGCGGGTGGCAAATGCGGGCGATGTCTTCCGACGCCGCCTTGAACTCCATCGCCACCACGGCTTCCGCGATCAGGTCCGACGCGTTCGCGGCGATCACGTGCACGCCGAGCAGCTCGTCGGTCTTCGCATCCGCGATCATCTTCACGAAGCCGTCCGGCGCGTTCATGCCGAGCGCGCGGCCGTTGATCGAGAACGGGAACTTGCCCGACTTGATCTCGCGGCCTTCGGCCTTCAGTTGCTGCTCCGTCTTGCCGACCCACGCGATTTCCGGGTGCGTGTAGATCACCCACGGAATGCAGTTGTAGTCGATGTGCGGCTTCTGGCCGTCGATCACTTCCGCGACGAGCACGCCTTCGTCTTCCGCCTTGTGCGCGAGCATCGGGCCGCGCACGACGTCGCCGATCGCGTAGACGTTCGGCACCGCGGTGCGGCAGTGGTCGTCGACGTCGATGAAGCCGCGCTCGTTCGCCTTCAGGCCGATCGACTCGAGGCCGAGGTCGTCGGTGTTCGGCACGCGGCCCACCGACACGATCAGGCGGTCGGCGTCGAGCGTCTGCGCGTTGCCGTCCTTGTCCGTGTACGCGATCGACACGCCGTTCGCGCTCGTCTTCACTTCGCCGATCGTCACGCCGAGGTTGATGTCGAGGCCCTGCTTCTTGAACAGCTTCGCCGCTTCCTTCGCGAGCGCTTCGTCGGCCGCGCCGAGGAACGCCGGCAGCGCCTCGAGCACCGTCACTTCGGCGCCGAGGCGGCGCCACACCGAGCCGAGCTCGAGGCCGATCACGCCCGCGCCGATCACGGCGAGCTTCTTCGGCACCGTGTCGAACGTCAGCGCGCCTTCGTTGTCCGCGACGATCGTGTTGTCGACGGGCACGTTCGGCAGGTGACGCGCCTTCGAGCCCGTCGCGATGATCACGTTCTTCGCGGTGACGACTTCGGTTTCGCCCTCGCCGCTCACTTCGATCTGCACGCCGGCATCGGTCTTGCCGGTGAACTTGCCGTGGCCCTTGAGCCACGTGATCTTGTTCTTCTTGAACAGGAACTCGATCCCGCCCGTCATCTTCTCGACGATCGCGTCCTTGCGCGCGAGCATCTTCGCGACGTCGATCTTCACGCCGTCGACGCTGATGCCGTGGTCGGCGAGGTGGTGCTGCGCGTTCTCGAACTCCTCCGACGAAGCGAGGAGCGCCTTCGACGGGATGCAGCCGACGTTTAGGCACGTGCCGCCCAGCTTCAGCGTGCCGGCCGGGTTCTTCCATTTCTCGATACAGGCAACGGTCTTGCCCAGTTGCGCGGCGCGGATCGCGGCGATGTAGCCGCCCGGGCCCGCGCCGATCACGACGACGTCAAATTCCTTCGACATGACAATCCTTTGGTTTGGCTCCGGCAAGCCGAGCAGGCGCCTCGCAATGGGCGCCCGCGCGGCCCGCCGAAGCGGTTCGATACGGTGTGAAAAGCGTGCTTACAGGTCGAGCAGCAAGCGCGCCGGATCTTCGAGCGCGTCCTTCATCGCGACGAGCGACAGCACCGCTTCGCGGCCGTCGATGATCCGGTGGTCGTACGACAGCGCCAGATAGTTGATCGGACGGATCACGATCTGGCCGTTTTCGACGACAGGGCGCTCCTTCGTCGCGTGCACGCCGAGGATGGCCGACTGCGGCGGGTTGATGATCGGGGTCGACAGCATCGAGCCGAACACGCCGCCGTTCGAGATCGAGAACGTACCGCCCGTCATTTCCTCGATCGACAGCTTGCCGTCCTTCGCCTTCTGGCCGAATTCGGCGATCTTCTTCTCGATGTCGGCGAGGCTCAGTTGATCCGCGTTGCGCAGGATCGGCACCACGAGGCCGCGTGGCGAGCCGACGGCGATGCCGATGTCGAAGTAGCCGTGATAGACGATGTCGTTGCCGTCGATCGACGCGTTCACGAGCGGGAACTTCTTCAGCGCGTGCACGGCGGCCTTCACGAAGAACGACATGAAGCCGAGCTTCACGCCGTGCTCCTTCTCGAACTTGTCCTTGTACTTCGCGCGCAGATCCATGACGGGCTGCATGTTCACTTCGTTGAACGTCGTCAGGATCGCGTTGGTCTGCTGCGACTCGAGCAGACGCTCGGCGATGCGTGCGCGCAGGCGCGACATCGGCACGCGCTGCTCCGGACGGTCGTTGAGCCACGTCGTCGCCGACGCCGGCACCTTCACTTCCGGCAGCGACGGCTTCGCGGCGGCGGTCTTCGCCGGTGCGGCAGCCGGTGCGGCCTTCGGCGCGCCTGCGGCCAGCGCGTCGCCCTTCGTGATGCGGCCGTCGCGGCCCGAACCTGCGACGTCGCCGGCCGACAGGCCCTTCTCGGCCAGCAGCTTCGACGCGGCCGGCGATGCCGCCGCCGAGCTCGACGCCGTCGCGGTGGCCGGCTGCGCGGCCGGCGCCGGTGCGGCTGCGGCGGGCGCCGCCGCCGGCTTGACTTCGGCTGCACCTGCCGCCGCTTCGGCGGCACCTGCCTTCGCTTCGGTGTCGATCGTCGCGATCACCTGGTCGGCGACAACCGTGTCGCCGTCGTTCTGCAGCACTTGCGCGAGCACGCCCGCGGCGGGCGCCGGCACTTCGAGGACGACCTTGTCGGTTTCGAGCTCGATCAGGATTTCGTCTTGCGCGACGGCCTCGCCGGGCTTCTTCTTCCACTGCAGCATGGTCGCTTCCGAAACCGATTCGGAGAGCTGGGGGACTTTGACTTCTACGATAGCCATGTGAATTTCCTGGATGCTTAATCTGGGTAACGACGAGGCGTCTGCGAGCGCTGTCGAGTGTCGCGGCGCGCGGCGCCTGCGGTCGAAAGCGCGCGGGAAAGCGCATCGCGCCTTCCCGCTTCGCTACGCCTCTTTATTTCGCGATCGATGCGCTCTTCAAGCGGCCGAATGCGCCTTCGACGAGGGCCTTCTGCTGCTCGTAGTGCTTCGCGTAATAGCCGACAGCCGGCGAGGCGGAAGCCGGGCGGCCGCTGTACGCGAGCTTCTGCCCTTCCTTCATGCCTTCCTTCAGGTGGTGTTCGACGTAGAACCACGGCCCCTGATTTTGCGGCTCGTCCTGCACCCAGACCACTTCCGTCGCGTTCTCGTACTTCTTCATTTCCGCTTCGAACTGCTTGTGCGCGAACGGATACAGCTGCTCGATCCGGATGATCGCGACGTCGTTCGCCTTCGCTTCGCGGCGATGCGCGACGAGGTCGTAATACACGCGGCCCGAGCACGCGACCACGCGCTTGACCTTCTTCGCGTCGATGCCGCCGTCGACTTCGCCCAGCACCGGCTGGAACGAACCCTTCGCGAGCTCCGACAGGTCCGACACCGCTTCCTTGTGGCGCAGCAGCGACTTCGGCGTCGCGACGATGAGCGGCTTGCGGAACAGGCGGATCATCTGGCGGCGCAGCAGGTGGAAGATCTGCGCGGGCGTCGTCGGCTGGACGACCTGCATGTTGTGCTCCGCGCACAGCTGCAGATAGCGTTCGATGCGCGCCGACGAGTGCTCCGGCCCCTGGCCTTCATAGCCGTGCGGCAGCAGCATCGTGAGACCCGACACGCGGCCCCACTTCACTTCGCCCGACGAGATGAACTGGTCGATCACGACCTGCGCGCCGTTCGCGAAATCGCCGAACTGCGCTTCCCACAGCACGAGCGTATTCGGCTCGGCGGTCGAGTAGCCGTATTCGAAGCCGAGCACCGCCTCTTCGGACAGCACCGAGTCGATCACGTTGAACTTCGCCTGGCCTTCCGAGATGTTCTGCAGCGGCACGTACGTGCCGTCGTTCCAGCGCTCGCGGTTCTGGTCGTGCAGCACCGCGTGACGGTGCGTGAACGTGCCGCGGCCCGAGTCCTGGCCCGTCAGGCGAACGGCGTAGCCCGACGCGACGAGCGACGCGTACGCGAGATGCTCGCCCATGCCCCAGTCGAGCGGCTGATCGCCGCGCGCCATGTTGCGGCGATCGTTGATCACGCGCTCGACGAGCGGGTGAACCTTGAAGTTTTCGGGCACCGTCGTGATGCGTTCGCCGAGGCGCTTCAACTCGGCGAGCGGCACCGCGGTGTCGGCCGCGTCCGTCCACTTGCGGTTCAGGAACGGCATCCAGTCGACCGCGTACTTGCTCTTGTAGTTCGACAGCACCGGATCGACCGTGTGATGGCCGTCGTCCATCGCCTTGCGGTACGCCTTCACGAAGCCGTCGCCTTCTTCGGCCGTGATCACGCCCTGCTGCACGAGCTTCTCCGCGTACAGCGCGCGGGTGCCCGGGTGCTGCGCGATCTTCTTGTACATCAGCGGCTGCGTGACGGCCGGCGTGTCCTGCTCGTTGTGGCCGAGCTTGCGGAAGCAGACGATGTCGATCACGACATCCTTGTGGAACTGCATCCGGTAGTCGATCGCGATCTGCGTCGCGAGGACGACCGCTTCCGGATCGTCGCCGTTCACGTGCAGCACCGGCGCCTCGATCATCTTGACGACGTCCGTGCAGTACAGCGTCGAGCGCGCGTCGCGCGGGTCCGACGTCGTGAAGCCGATCTGGTTGTTGATGACGATGTGCAGCGTGCCGTGCGTGCCGTAGCCGCGCGTCTGCGCGAGGTTCAGCGTTTCCATCACGACGCCCTGGCCGGCGAACGCCGCGTCGCCGTGAATCTGCACGGGCAGCACTTGCAGGCCGTCGGCGTCGCCGCGGCGATCCATCCGCGCCTTCGCGGAACCTTCGACCACCGGGTTCACGATTTCGAGGTGCGACGGGTTGAACGCGAGCGACAGATGCACCGGGCCGCCTTGCGTCGCGATGTCCGACGAGAAGCCCTTGTGGTACTTCACGTCGCCTGCCGGCAGGTCGTCGACGTGCTTGCCTTCGAATTCGGCGAAGAGATCCGCCGGCATCTTGCCGAGCGTGTTCACGAGCACGTTCAGCCGGCCGCGGTGCGCCATGCCGATGACGATTTCCTGCACGCCCTTCGAGCCCGCGTGCTGGACGACTTCGTCCATCGCCGCGATGAAGCTCTCGCCGCCTTCGAGCGAGAAGCGCTTCTGGCCGACGTACTTCGTGTGCAGGTAGCGTTCGAGGCCTTCGCCGGCCGTCAGGCGGTTCAGGATGTGCTTCTTCTCGTCAGCCGAGAAGTTCGGCGTCGCGCGGGTCGACTCGAGGCGCTCCTGCCACCAGCGCTTCTGCTCGGGATCGCTGATGTACATGTACTCGGCGCCGATCGTGCCGCAGTACGTGTCGCGCAGCCCCTTGACGATGTCGCGCAGCGACGCCTGCTCGAACCCGAAATACAGGTTGCTCGCGCTGAACGTCTGGTCAAGGTCGGCTTCGGAGAAATCGTAGAACGCGGGTTCCAGCTCGGGAATCGCGGGGCGTTCGCGGCGCTTCAGGGGATCGAGGTTGGCCCATTGCGAGCCGAGGAAGCGATACGCGCTGATGAGAGACTGAACGTGGACTTGCTTGCGGGCGGTGGCGAGATTGGCACCGCTTTCGCGCGGAATGAAAGCGTTGGCTTTCGCGCGCTGGGCGAACGACTCGACGATCGGGTTGTGAGCCACGTCGTTCGCGTTCGAACCGTCGGTTGCGGGGACGTTCTGCAGCGCGTCGAAATATTCGCGCCAGTTATCCGGCACCGACGCCGGGTTATCCAAATAGGCTTCGTACAGTTCTTCAACATACGAAGCATTGCCGCCGAACAAATACGAGTTCAGCTGGAACTGCTTCATTACATCTGACATTTGACGCTCACCTTTCTTCGAGCTTCTCGAGAAATAGCGGGTTACTCAACCTTCCGCGACACGGCCTGACCGTTTAGCGGATTGCGCGAATCAAGTCTTGCTTGGAAGGACCTAAAACTTGCGTGCGCGCAGCATAGCACAAAAAACCCTGCGGCGAACGCGGCGATAGCGCCCTGAAAGCCCGTCCAGACGGGCTTTCGCGCCGGTCGCGGCGATTCCGCCGGCACCGCGCAACACTGTTTTACAAACGGCGCGCCCGCCCCTTCGCGCGGATACGAAAAAGCCGCCCGAAGGCGGCCTTCCGATGCGCGGCGAATGCCGTGCGAAACGCGCGCGGGCGGGCCGCCCGCAGAACGCTCAGCCGGCCTCGGCCTCGCGGCTCGCGCGGCGGCGCTCGTGCTCCTTCAGGTGACGCTTGCGCAGGCGAATCGACTGCGGCGTCACTTCGACGAGCTCGTCGTCGTCGATGAATTCGACCGCGTATTCGAGCGACATCTGGATCGGCGGCACGAGGCGCACCGCCTCGTCGGTGCCCGACGCGCGCACGTTGGTCAGCTGCTTGCCCTTGATCGGGTTCACGACGAGATCGTTGTCGCGGCTGTGGATGCCGATGATCATGCCCTCGTAGAGCGCGTCGCCCGGCTTCACGAACATGCGGCCGCGATCCTGTAGCTTCCACAGCGCATAGGCGACGGCCGCGCCGTCGTCCTGCGAGATCAGCACGCCGTTACGGCGCTCGCCGACCGAACCTTCCCTGACCGGCGCGTACGCATCGAAGATGTGGCTCATCAGGCCCGTGCCGCGCGTGAGCGTCAGGAATTCGCCCTGGAAGCCGATCAGGCCGCGCGCCGGAATCCGGTATTCGAGGCGCGTGCGGCCGCGGCCGTCCGACACCATGTCGAGCATCTCGCCCTTGCGGCGACCGAGCTCCTCCATCACGCCGCCCTGATGCTCGTCCTCGAGGTCGACCGTCAGGAGTTCGTACGGCTCATGCTTGACGCCGTCGATTTCCTGCATCACGACGCGCGGACGCGACACCGCGAGCTCATAGCCTTCGCGGCGCATGTTCTCGACGAGAATCGTCAGGTGCAGCTCGCCGCGGCCCGACACCTCGAACACCGTTTCGTCGCCCGTGTCCTTCACGCGCAGCGCGACGTTGTGGTTCAGCTCCTTCATCAGGCGGTCGCGGATCTGGCGGCTCGTCACGAACTTGCCTTCGCGGCCCGCGAGCGGCGACGAATTGACGAGGAAGTTCATCGTCAGCGTCGGCTCGTCGACGGTGATCATCGGCAACGCTTCGGGCGCGTCGACCGCACAAATCGTCGCGCCGATGCCGACGTCCTCGATCCCGTTGATGAGGACGATGTCGCCCGCCTCGGCCGCCTCGACCTGCACGCGCTCGAGGCCCTGGAACGAGAGCACCTGATTGATCTTGCGGTTCAGCACCTCGCCTTCCGGGCCGAAGCGCATCACGACCGGCTGGCCCGGCTTGATGCGGCCGCGCGTGATGCGGCCGACGCCGATCCGGCCGACGTACGTCGAATAGTCGAGCGACGTGATCTGCAGTTGCAGCGGCGCCTCCGGGTCGGCCGGGCGCACCGGCACGTGCTGGAGGATCGCTTCGAACAGCGGGCGCATGTCGCCTTCGCGCGCGGCCGGGTCGAGCGACGCGTAGCCGTTCAGGCCCGACGCGTAGACGATCGGGAAGTCGAGCTGCTCTTCGGTCGCGCCGAGCTTGTCGAACAGGTCGAACGTCTGGTTGATCACCCAGTCGATGCGCGCGCCCGGACGGTCGATCTTGTTGATGACGACGATCGGCTTCAGGCCGAGCGCGAGCGCCTTCTTCGTGACGAAGCGCGTCTGCGGCATCGGGCCCTCGACCGCGTCGACGAGCAGCAGCACCGAGTCGACCATCGACAGCACGCGCTCCACTTCGCCGCCGAAGTCCGCGTGCCCCGGCGTGTCGACGATGTTGATGTGCGTGCCTTCGTATTCGACCGCGCAGTTCTTCGCGAGAATCGTGATCCCGCGCTCTTTTTCGATGTCGTTCGAATCCATCACCCGTTCTGCGACCTGCTGGTTCTCGCGGAAGGTGCCGGACTGGCGGAGCAGTTGGTCGACGAGCGTCGTCTTGCCGTGGTCGACGTGGGCGATGATGGCGATGTTGCGAAGGGCGCGGGTCATAGAAACCTGAAAACGGATGGAACGCGCAAACGCGCGCGCACCGTTGCCCGATGCGCGCGCGACTTGCAGCTTGGAAAGCCACAAATTATAGCACGTCAAGATGTCGCGGACTGAGCCGTCCGTTGCGACGCGGCATCCGGGCAACCGCGCGCGCGGTTGCCCGGATGCCGATGAACCCACTCGCGTCAGGGCCATTTTTGCAGTCCTGCAACCAAATCGCGCTTCAATTAACATTTGCCGCAGCAACTAAATCGCGCCTATACTGATGCCTAGTCAACTATTGCAGCTTCAGAGAATTTATGTCGGCTCCCTCTTCCTCGCAGCACGACCTGGATCTGTCCCTGTACCAGATCAACGACAGCGTCGGCTACCTGATGTCGCGCGTGAAATCGCTGATGACGAACATGATCACGCAGCGCACGCAGACCGAACTCGGCATTACCGGCACGCAGGCGACGATGCTGTTCATGCTCGCCGTCGGCAAGTGCTCGACGGCGGCCGAACTCGCACGCGAATACGGCATCGACGCGAGCGCGATCACACGCCTGCTCGACCGCGTCGAGAAGCGCGGCTTGTTGCAGCGGGTGCGCAGCAGCGAGGACCGGCGCGTCGTGCGGCTCGAACTGACCGACGAGGGGCGCGAGCTCACGAAGCGCATGCCGGCCATCTTCCGCAGCGTGCTCGATCAGGTGCTCGACGGCTTCACGCCCGAGGAAGTCGGCTTCCTGAAGAGCATGCTGCGCCGCATTCTCGTGAATTCGGGCGAATGCCCGGGCACGAGCGGAACCCTGTCGTAAATATTGCCGCAACAAGTAATTCAGACAGATAAATGTAAGGAAATCCTTGCAGTGTCCACTATTCACGCCGAATCAGATTCCGAGTCAGGAAACCCAGCAATGAAGACCTTCCCGTTGTCCGCTTGCCGGACCGCCATGGCCGTCGCGGTCGCCGCGCTCGCGCTCGCGGGATGCGCGAACTATTTCGGCATCAAGAGCGACAAGGCGCTCGCCCCCGCGACGCAGTTCGAAAGCGCGCAGAGCCTGCCTGCGCAAGGCGGCCAGTGGCCGTCGCTCGACTGGGCGAACCAGTTCGGCGATCCGCAACTGCCGAAGCTGATCGACGAGGCGCTCGAAGGCAATCCGACGATCGCGCAGGCGCAGGCGCGAATCGCGAAGGCCTCGTCGTACATCGAGACGTCGCGCTCGACGCTCCTGCCGCAGGCGGACGCCAAGTATTCGTGGACCCGCGAGCTGTACTCGGGCAACGCTCTCTTCCCGCCGCCGTTCGGCGGCCAGTGGTACAGCGAGAACAACGCGCTCGCGAGCGCGTCGTGGGAGCTCGACCTGTGGGGCAAGAACCGCGCGCGCCTGCATGCGGCCGTGTCGCAGGAAAAGGCCGCCGAGGCCGACATGCAGCAGGCGCGCGTGACGCTCGCGACGTCGGTCGCGCGCGCCTACAACCAGCTCGCGCAGCTGTACGCGCTGCGCGACATCGCCGAGCGCGAGATCTCGAACCGGCAGACGGTCGGCAAGATCACCGACGATCGCGTCGGCGCGGGCCTCGACACCAACGTCGAGCGCCAGACCGCGCGCGGCAACGTCGCGACGAGCCAGCAAACGCTGTCCGATCTCGACGGCCAGATCACGAACCTCCGCTATCAGCTCGCCGCGCTGCTCGGCAAGGGCCCGGACCGCGGGCTGCAGATCGCGCAGCCGGTGCTGAGCCCGGGCGGCGCGGTCGCGCTGCCGGACAACCTGCCCGCCGATCTCGTGTCGCGCCGCCCGGACATCGTCGCCGCGCGCTGGCAGGTCGAGGCGGCGATGCACGACGTGAAGGAAGCGAAGGCGGAGTTCTATCCGGACATCAACCTCGCCGCGGGCTTCGGCTTCGACGCCTTCGGCTGGGGCAAATTCCTGAACTTCGCGAGCCGCCAGGCGCAGTTCGGCCCGGCGATCCACCTGCCGATATTCGACGGCGGCGCGCTGCGCGCGCAGTTGAAGGGCCGCTATGCGGACTTCGACCTGTCGGTGGCGAACTACAACCAGACGCTGATCGGCGCGTTCAACGACGTCGCGACGCAAGTCGCGTCGATCCGCTCGATCGACACGCAAATGAGCGACGCGCAGCGCGCGCTCGACGCGTCGACGCGCGCGTACGAGCTCGCCGTGATCCGCTACAAGGCGGGCCTGTCGCCGCAGTTGCAGGTGCTGAACGCGGACAGCAGCCGGCTCGCCGCCGAGCAGACGGTGACGAACCTGAAGATGCGCCGGCGCGACATGCAGATCGGCCTCGTGAAAGCGCTCGGCGGCGGCTTCGACGCGACGGGCACGCGGCTCGCCGCGCCCGCGCCCGCATCGGCGAGCGCCGCCTCCGCGCAGCACGCGTCGAACTGAATTCCCGGATCACACCCGAACCATCGCTTTAATCGCTTTAGATAGAAGACGGAGAAACTCGCCATGAGCGACCCTCAACAAAACGCAGCGCCCGCGCAGCCGCAGAGCAACGGCAAGCGCAAGCGAATGATGACGCTGCTCGTCGCGGTGATCGCGATCGCCGCGATCGCGTACGGCCTTTATTACGTGCTCGTCGCGCGCTTCCACGAAACCACCGACGACGCGTACGTGAACGGCAACGTCGTGCAGATCACGCCGCAGGTGACGGGCACCGTGATCGCGGTGAAGGCGGACGACACGCAAACCGTGAAGGCGGGCGACCCGCTCGTCGTGCTCGATCCGGCCGATTCGCAAGTCGCGCTGCAGCAGGCCGAGGCGAACCTCGCGCAAACGGTGCGCCAGGTGCGCGGCCTCTACGTGAACGACGACCAATACCGCGCCCAGGTCTCGCTGCGCCAGTCGGATCTGTCGAAGGCGCAGGATGACCTGCGTCGCCGGCTCGCCGTCGCGCAGACGGGCGCCGTGTCGCAGGAAGAGATCTCGCACGCGCGCGACGCGGTGAAGGCCGCGCAGGCGTCGCTCGACGCCGCCGAGCAGCAGCTCGCGTCGAATCGCGCGCTCACCGCGAACACGACGATCGCCGATCACCCGAACGTGCTCGCCGCCGCCGCGAAGGTTCGCGACGCGTATCTGAACAACGCGCGCAACACGCTGCCCGCGCCCGTCACGGGCTACGTCGCGAAGCGCTCCGTGCAGGTCGGCCAGCGCGTGTCGCCGGGCACGCCGCTGATGTCGGTCGTGCCGCTCAACGCGGTGTGGGTCGACGCGAACTTCAAGGAAGTGCAGTTGAAGCACATGCGGATCGGCCAGCCGGTCGAGCTGACGGCCGACATCTACGGCTCGTCGGTGCAGTATCACGGCAAGGTGGTCGGCTTCTCGGCCGGCACGGGCGCCGCGTTCTCGCTGCTGCCCGCGCAAAACGCGACGGGCAACTGGATCAAGGTCGTCCAGCGCCTGCCCGTGCGCGTCGAGCTCGATCCGAAGGAGCTGAAGGATCATCCGCTGCGGATCGGCCTGTCGATGCAGGTCGACGTCGACATCAAGAACGAAAGCGGCAACCAGCTCGGCAACGTGCAGAACACCGTGTACGAAACCGACGTGTTCGCGAAGTACGGCGACGAAGCGAACGCCGAGATCGCGCGCATCATCGCGACGAATGCGGGCGGCGGCACGTCGGCCGTCTCGGCCACGCCGGCGCCGGCCGCGAAGGCCGTCGGCCGCACGTCGAACCTGATGTAAGCGCCCCTCGGCCGGACCACGAAGCATGGCACAGCCCCACGCTCCTCTTCCTCCGCTCAAGGGCGGACAGCTCATACTCGGCACGATCGCGGTATCGCTTGCCGTGTTCATGAACGTGCTCGACACGTCGATCGCCAACGTCGCGATCCCGACGATCTCGGGCGACCTCGGCGTGTCGTCCGACCAGGGCACCTGGGTCATCACGTCGTTCGCGGTCGCGAACGCGATCTCGGTGCCGCTCACGGGCTGGCTCACCGAGCGTATCGGCCAGGTGCGCCTCTTCCTCGCGTCGATCATCCTGTTCGTGATCTCGTCGTGGTTGTGCGGCCTCGCGCCGACGCTGCCGTTTCTGCTCGCGTCGCGCGTGCTGCAGGGCGCGGTAGCCGGGCCGATGATCCCGCTGTCGCAAGCGCTGCTGCTGTCGAGCTATCCGCGCGCGAAAGCGCCGATGGCGCTCGCGCTTTGGTCGATGACGACGCTGATCGCGCCCGTGGCCGGCCCGATTCTCGGCGGCTGGATCTCGGACAATTACTCGTGGCCGTGGATCTTCTACGTGAACATTCCGGTCGGCATCGCCGCCGCGGCCGTCACGTGGATGATCTATCGCAGCCGCGAATCGGCGGTCCGCCGCGCGCCGATCGACGGCGTCGGGCTCGCGCTGCTCGTGATCTGGGTCGGCTCGCTGCAGATCATGCTCGACAAGGGCAAAGATCTCGACTGGTTCGCGTCGACGACGATCGTCGTGCTCGCGCTCACCGCGCTCATCGCATTCGCGTTCTTCGTCGTGTGGGAACTGACGGCCGAGCATCCGGTCGTCGACTTGTCGCTGTTCCGGATGCGCAATTTCTCGGGCGGCACGATCGCGCTGTCGGTCGGCTACGGGCTCTATTTCGGCAACCTCGTGCTGCTGCCGCTGTGGCTGCAGACGCAGATCGGCTACACGGCGACGGACGCCGGGCTCGTGATGGCGCCCGTCGGCTTCTTCGCGATCCTGCTGTCGCCGCTCACGGGCAAGTTCCTGTCGCGCACCGACCCGCGCTACATCGCGACGGCCGCGTTCCTCACGTTCGCGCTGTGCTTCTGGATGCGCTCGCGCTACACGACGGGCGTCGACGAGTGGTCGCTGATGGCGCCGACCTTCGTGCAAGGGATCGCGATGGCGGGCTTCTTCATCCCGCTCGTGTCGATCACGCTGTCCGGCCTGCCCGGCCACCGGATTCCGGCGGCGTCGGGCCTGTCGAACTTCGTGCGGATCATGTGCGGCGGCATCGGGACGTCGATCTTCCAGACCGCGTGGGATCATCGGAACAACTTCCACCACGCGCAGCTCGTCGAGCAGGCGAACCCGTACAACCCGACCTTCAACCAGGCGGTCACGCAGATGGGGCAGCTCGGGCTCACGCGCGACCAGGCGCACGGGCTCATCAACAACATCGCGACGCAGCAGGCCGCGCAACTGGGCGTGAACGATCTGTTCTACATCTCGGCCGCGATCTTCGTGCTGCTCATCGCGCTCATCTGGATCACGAAGCCCGAGCGCGCGGGCGGCGGCGATTCGAGCGCGGCGGCGTCGGCCGCGCACTGAGCGGCGTCCCGCGCCGTTCGCGCGTGCGAAGCAAAACGCCCGGCTTTCGAGCCGGGCGTTTTCGTATCTGGCGATGCAAATGCGATCCGCGCTGGGATCGTTGCGTTGGCGTCTTACAGAATCCGCCTCCATTGGCGGGCTCGCACGGCGACTGATACGCCGCCGCCGAATGCGAGCGCCCCGCAACGCGGATTCCGCTCTCCGCGCGGCCCGCGCATACGAGCCGCCCGCGCGTGCGCGCGCCTACGAGCCCGTCACGACAAGCCGCTCAGGCGCGAGCACGCCCTCCGCCGCCCGCGCGACGCCGAGCAGCCGGCCGTCGCCGTCATAGACGCGCACGCGTGCGCCTTCGTCCGCATCGGGCTGCGCCGCGAGTTCGGCAAGCTTCAGGCGCTGGCCGTGCAGGAAGCGCTTCGCGAGCGCCGCGTCGAGCTTCACGAGCGGGAACGTCGACAGCAGCGCATCGACGGGCGCAAGCCGCGCATCGCGCTCGTCCTGCGTCGCGGCATCGAGCGCATCGAGCGTCACCGCATGCTCGAGCGACAGCGAACCGACGCCCGTGCGCCGCAGCATCGTCAGATGCGCGCCGCAGCCGAGCGCTTCGCCGATATCCTCGGCAAGCGTGCGCACGTACGTGCCCTTGCTGCACGTCACGCGAAACGTGACGTCGGGCAGCGCGCAGGACAGGCACTCGAGCGAGCGGATCGTCACCGCGCGCCCTTCGCGCTCGACCGTCTGGCCGGCGCGCGCGTATTCGTAAAGCGGCTTGCCGTCGCGCTTGAGCGCCGAGTACATCGGCGGCACCTGCACGATGTCGCCGACGAAGCGCGCGAGCGCCGCGACGACCGCGGCTTCGTCGCAGGTCACGTCGCGCGTGTCGAGCACGTCGCCTTCGGCGTCGCCCGTCGTCGTGCGCACGCCGAGACGCATCGTCGCCTCATAGGTCTTGTCGGCGTCGAGCAGATCCTGCGAGAACTTCGTCGCTTCGCCGAAGCAAAGCGGCAACAGCCCCGACGCGAGCGGATCGAGCGTGCCCGTGTGGCCCGCCTTCTTCGCGAGGTACAGGCGCTTCGCGCGCATCAGCGCGTCGTTGCTCGAGAGTCCGACCGGCTTGTCGAGCAGCAGCACGCCGTCGAGCGCGCGACGCGGAATCCGGGGGCGTGGCGAAACAGTCGTCATGGTCGGCGCGCAGTGGCTCGTGCGGTGTTCATTCGTCCTTCGCGCGCGTCGCGTTCGCCTCGTCGATGAGGCGCGACATCGCGACGGCCTTCTCGATCGTCTGGTCGTAATGGAAATGCAGCGTCGGCACCGTATGAATGTGCAGGCGCTTGAAAAGCAGATTGTGCAGATGGCCGGCCGCGTGGTTGAGCGCCTCCTGCGTGTCCGCCGGATTGCCCGTGAGCGCGGTGAAATAGACTTTGGCATGCGCGTAATCGGGCGTGAGCTCGACCGACTGGATCGTCACGATCCCGATGCGCGGGTCCTTGACCTCGCGCATGATGAGCTCCGACAGATCGCGCTGGATCTGATCGGCGATCTGCACGTTGCGATTGGGAGAACTGCGTTTTTTCGACATGATTAATCCGTCATCCGGTTGATCGGCGCGCCGCGCGGCGCCGTTCATGAAAATGGGCGGGACGGGCCCAAGCCCGACCCGCCCATTCAAGCCGTCACGCCTGCGTTACAGCGTACGCGCGACTTCCGTGACCTCGAACACTTCGAACTGATCGCCTTCGACGATATCGTTGAAGTTCTTGAGCGACATACCGCATTCGAAGCCTTGCTTCACTTCCTTCACGTCGTCCTTGAAGCGCTTGAGCGAATCGAGCTCGCCCGTGAAGATCACCACGTTGTTGCGCAGCACGCGCACCGACGACGTGCGCTTGACAACGCCGTCCGTGACCATACAGCCGGCGACCGCGCCGACCTTCGGCACCTTGAACACCTGGCGCACCTCGACCATGCCCGTCACGACTTCGCGCTTCTCCGGCGCGAGCATGCCCGACATCGCCGCCTTCACCTCATCCACTGCGTCGTAGATGATGTTGTAGTAACGGATGTCGATGCCGTTCGCCTCGGCGAGCTTGCGAGCCTGGGCGTCCGCACGCGTATTGAAGCCGATGATGACGGCCTTCGACGCGGTCGCGAGGTTGACGTCGCTCTCGCTGATGCCGCCCACCGCGCTGTGCACGATCTGCACCCGCACTTCGTCGGTCGACAGCTTGAGCAGCGACTGCACGAGCGCTTCCTGCGAGCCCTGCACGTCCGCCTTGATGATGAGCGGCAGGTTCTGCACTTCGCCCTCGCCCATCTGCTCGAGCATGCTTTCGAGCTTCGCCGCCTGCTGCTTCGCGAGCTTGACATCGCGGAACTTGCCTTGACGGAACAGCGCGATTTCGCGCGCCTTGCGCTCGTCCGGCAGCACGATGACTTCCTCGCCCGCGCCCGGCACTTCGGACAGGCCCTGGATCTCGACCGGAATCGACGGGCCGGCTTCCTTCGTCGGCTTGCCGTTCTCGTCGAGCATCGCGCGCACGCGGCCGTAGGCCGTCCCGGCGAGCACGACGTCGCCGCGGTTGAGCGTGCCGGATTGCACGAGCACCGTCGCGACCGGGCCCTTGCCCTTGTCGAGCTTCGCTTCGATCACGATGCCCTTCGCCGGCGCCTCGACGGGCGCCGTCAGCTCGAGCACTTCCGCTTGCAGCAGCACGTTCTCGAGCAGATCGTCGATGCCCGAACCCGTCTTCGCCGACACCGGCACGAACGGCGAATCGCCGCCGTACTCTTCCGGCACGACGCCTTCCGCGACGAGCTCCTGCTTCACGCGATCGGGGTTCGCTTCCGGCTTGTCGATCTTGTTGATCGCGACGACGATCGGCACCCCGCCCGCCTTCGCGTGCGAGATCGCTTCCTTCGTCTGCGGCATCACGCCGTCGTCGGCCGCGACCACCAGAACGACGATGTCGGTTGCCTTCGCGCCGCGCGCACGCATCGCCGTGAACGCCTCGTGACCCGGCGTATCGAGGAACGTGACGACGCCGCGCGGCGTTTCGACGTGATATGCGCCGATGTGCTGCGTGATGCCGCCCGCTTCGCCCGCCGCGACCTTCGCGCGACGGATGTAGTCGAGCAGCGACGTCTTGCCGTGGTCGACGTGGCCCATCACCGTGACGACCGGCGGACGCGGCAGTTGCTCCGCGTCGGTGCCCGTTTCGCCTTCGACGAGCAGCGCTTCCGGATCGTCCAGCTTCGCGGCAACCGCGCGGTGGCCCAGTTCCTCGACGACGATCATCGCCGTTTCCTGGTCCAGCACCTGGTTGATCGTGACCATCTGGCCCATCTTCATCATCACCTTGATGACTTCCGACGCCTTGATTGCCATCTTGTGCGCGAGATCGGCCACCGAGATGGTCTCCGGCACATGCACTTCACGCACGATCGGCTCGGTCGGCGCCTGGAACGACGACGCGTTGTCCTGATGCTTGCCGCGCCCCTTCGGGCCGCCGCGCCAGCCGCGATCGACGCCGCCGCTCGAATCGCCGCGCGTCTTGATCCCGCGGCGCTTCGCTGCGTCGTCCTGCCAGCCGCTCTTGCCGGTGCCCGGCTTCTTGTTGCGGTCGCCCGCGGGCGCGGCGGCGGCGGGCGCCGCCGTGCCGCTTGCCGGCTTCTTCGCCGCGGGGCGAGCCGCAGCCGCCGCGCCGGCGGGCTTCGCCGGCTTGTGCAGCGTGCCCTTCGCCTCGGCCGCCTTCGCAGCCGGCGGCTCCGCGGGCTTCGGCGGCTCGACCGCCTTCACCTGCGCGCGGCGCGGAGTGTTCATCATTTCGCGGATCGCGCGCGCTTCCGCCTCCGCGGCTTCGCGGCGCTTGCGGATCTCTTCCTGCTCGGCGCGCGCCTTGTCGGCCGCTTCGCGCGCGGCGTCCTCGGCCTTCTTCGCCGCTTCGCGTTGCGCGGCGCGCTCGGCGGCCGCGCGCGCTTCGTCCTGAGTCGTCTGCCCGGCTTGCGCACGCTGCGCTTCCTCGCGGGCGGCCGCGGCCTCGGCCTGCTGCACTGCTTCGGCCTGCGCGGCAGCCGCCGCGTGCTTCGCCGCGGCTTCGTCTTCCGCACGGCGACGCTCGGCTTCAGCCGCCTCTTCGCGCGCACGGCGCTCGGCTTCCTCGCGCTCGAGGCGCTCCTGACGCTCGCGCAGTTCCTGAGCCTGCTTCTCGAGCAGCTCGGCTTCGCGGCGCGCCTCTTCCTCGCGGCGCTTCAGCTCGGCTTCCGCCTGCTCGTCGGCCTGCGCCTGTGCCTGGTCGGCGCCCGTCTCGCTCACGTCGTCGCGCTTGACGAACGTGCGCTTCTTGCGCACCTCGACCTGAATGGTGCGAGCCTTACCCGTCGCGTCGGCCTGCTTGATCTCCGACGTGTGCCGGCGAGTCAGCGTGATCTTGCGCTTGTCGCCATCGGTCGCGCCGTGCGACTTGCGCAAATGATCGAGCAGACGCGCCTTGTCCGTCTCCGACAGCGCATCGTCCTCGCTCGCTTTCTGGACGCCCGCCGCCTGCAGCTGTTCGAGCAGCACACCAGCAGGCATTTTCAGTTCCGCGGCAAATTGGGCTACGTTGTTACTCGCCATTCATTCCTCTTAGTGCAAGGACCGATTCCTTGCGGTTAGCATCGGGTCAGGCCTTCCGGCCGCCAGCAAATCATTGCGCCATGGTCATTTCTCACTGGAACCAGTGTTCGCGCGCCTTCATGATCAGCGCCTTCGCGGCTTCCTCGTCAGTACCGGTCATGTCGACCAGCTCGTCGACGGCGAGCTCCGCGAGATCGTCGCGCGTCTGCACGCCATGCTCGGCCAGCTTCGCGAGCAGTTCGGGCGTCACGCCGTCGAGGCTCTTCAGATCGAGGGCGGCCGTCTCGACCTTCTCCTCGTTGGCGATCGCCATCGTGAGCAGCGCGTCGCGCGCGCGGTTGCGCAGCTCGTGGACGGTATCCTCGTCGAACGCCTCGATCTCGAGCATTTCGTTGAGCGGCACGTAAGCGATCTCTTCGAGGCTCGTGAAACCTTCGTCGATCAGGATGTCCGCGACTTCCTCGTCGACGTCGAGGCGCGCCATGAAGAGGCCGCGCAGCGTGTCGCGCTC
Organism: Burkholderia sp. ABCPW 111; assembly: GCF_000773065.1. Classification (NCBI taxonomy): domain Bacteria; kingdom Pseudomonadati; phylum Pseudomonadota; class Betaproteobacteria; order Burkholderiales; family Burkholderiaceae; genus Burkholderia; species Burkholderia sp. ABCPW 111. The sequence continues at coordinate 359,688 of NZ_JPWT01000001.1, forward strand.
TTCGTTCTGCTTCTGGGCGGATTCGTCCGGCGTCATGATGTTGATCTGCCAGCCTGTCAGCTCGCCGGCAAGACGAACGTTCTGGCCGCTGCGGCCAATCGCGACGGCCAGCTCGTTCTCATCGACGACGACGTCCATCGAATGCTTTTCTTCATCGACGACGATCGACTGGACGGCCGCCGGCGCGAGCGCGCCGATCACGAACTGGGCGGGATCCTCCGACCATAGCACGATGTCGATGTTTTCGCCACCGAGCTCGTTGCGCACGGCCTGCACACGCGAGCCGCGGATGCCGACGCACGTGCCGATCGGATCGATCCGCTTGTCGTACGCGACGACGCCGATCTTCGCCCGCACGCCCGGATCGCGGGCGGCCGCCTTGATCTCGAGCAGGCCCTGCTCGATTTCCGGCACTTCCATCTCGAAGAGCTTCATCAGGAATTCGGGCGCGGTGCGCGACAGCTCGATCTGCGGGCCGCGCGCGGTGCGGTCGACTTTCGCGATGTACGCGCGCACGCGGTCGCCGACGCGCAGGTTTTCCTTCGGAATCAGCTGGTCGCGGCGCAGAAGCGCCTCGACGCGGCCCGATTCGACGATGAAGTTGCCCTTGTCGAGGCGCTTCACCGTGCCCGTCATGATCTTCTCGCCGCGCTCGAGGTAGTCGTTCAGGATCTGTTCGCGCTCCGCGTCGCGGACCTTCTGCAGGATCACCTGCTTCGCGGCCTGCGCGCCGATGCGGCCGAACTCGATCGAAGGCACCGGTTCCTCGATGTAGTCGCCGATCTCGATGTCGGGCTTCTGCTCGCGCGCCTCGAACAGCAGGATCTCTCGATCCGGCTCTTGCAGGCCGGCTTCGTCGGGCACGACGAGCCAGCGACGGAACGTCTCGTGTTCGCCGCTCTCGCGATCGATATGTACGCGGATCTCGGCGCCTTCGTCGAACAGCTTCTTGGAAGCCGATGCGAGGGCCGCTTCGAGCGCGCCCAGCACGACGTCCTTGTCGACGTTCTTCTCACGCGCCAGCGCATCCACCAACATCAACACTTCGCGACTCATTGTTTGCGGCTCCTAAAGTCAACGTGCGGAATCAGGCGGGCTTTGTCGATGTCTGCCAGCGTGAAATCCAGCATGGCCGCCTCGCCCTTCTTCCTCTCAAATTCCAAACCGATCGTCTCGCCGTTCGGCGCGTGCAGAATGCCCCGGTACGTCTTGCGCCCGTCCAGCGGCTTTTTCAAGGTGATGACGGCCTCGCTGCCCGCGAAACGCGTGAAGTCAGCCAGCTTCTTCAACGGCCGGTCGAGCCCCGGTGACGAGACCTCGAGCCGTTCGTAATCGATGTTTTCGACCGTCAATACGTGCTGGAGCTGACGCGTGACCTTCTCGCAATCGTCGATCGTGATGCCGGCGGGCTGATCGATGTAGACGCAGACCATGCCGCGCCCGGTGCGCTCGAGATCGACGAGCTCGTAGCCGAGCCCCGTGACCGTAGTTTCTATCAGTTCCGTCAGTTGCACAGTGTCCTCTCAGGTGTCCGCGCCCGCCCCTCGCGATTCACCCGCTGAACGCGCGCCTTAGCCGGCGCAGGAAGCGCTACCCGAGATGCCCAACCGTTTCGGCAAAAAAAAATGGGCGCAACGCCCATCTTGTTACCGGTGGTCGCACCTGAGCTACACATCGAATCCGTACGCCCAGCGACTTGGCGATTATAGCGATTTTTGGCCCGAACGCAAAGCTTGGGCCCGCGAAATCGGCCCGAAACGGCGATTTCGCGGGGCATTCGCAACGCGCGAGCGCGGTTGCGAATGCCGATTCGGACGATCAGCGGCCGCGCGAACGATTGCGCTGCGGCGTGCGCTGGCCGCCGCGAGGGCCACCGCCTTCAGCCGCGCGATTGCCGTTCGGGTTGCGGCCGCCCTTGCCGGCGCCGCCGCGCGGCTTGTTGCCGCCCGTGCCGTAGGACGCGCGATTGCCGTCGACGTCGCGACCGCCCTGGCGCGCGCCACCACCGCTGCCGCTGCCGCCGCCGTAGCCCGGCAGGCCGGCGTAGCCGCCGAGGCCCGCGTTGAAGCCGCCACCCGCCGTGCCGCGCCGACCGCGACGCGGCTGATCGAGCTGGCCGTGAGTCGTCAGCACGGGCTCGCGATTGATGAAGCCCATCGACGTCTGCATCGGGTCGGGCTGGCGGCGCTCCGCCGCGCCGCCGCGCTTGCCGCCCTTCTCCTCGGCCGGCGCCTTCAGGCCGACCGTCGTCATCAGGCGGCGCACCTGCGCTTCGTCGAGCTCCTCCCAGCGGCCGCGCTTCAGCCCGCGCGGCAGCGGGATCGGGCCGTGGCGCGTGCGGATCAGGCGGCTCACCATCAGGCCGACCGCCTCGAACATCCGACGCACTTCACGGTTGCGCCCTTCGGCGAGCGCGACGTGATACCAATGATTCGTGCCTTCCCCGCCGCCGTCGCGGATGCGCAGGAAGTTCGCCGGGCCGTCGTCGAGCTCGACGCCGTGCAGTAGCTTCTGGCGCGACGCCTCGGACAGCTCGCCGACGACACGCACCGCATACTCGCGCTCGACGCTGTAGCGCGGATGCATGAAACGGTTGGCGAGATCGCCCGACGTCGTCAGCATCAGCAGGCCTTCGGTGTTGAAGTCGAGGCGGCCGACCGCGAGCCATTTCGCGGTCTTCATCGGCGGCAGCCGGTCGAACACCGACGGGCGCCCCTCCGGGTCCGCGTGGCTCACGATCTCGCCCGCCGGCTTGTGATACAGCAACACGCGCGGCGGCTTGTTCGGCAGCTTGCGCTTGACCGGCTTGCCGTTGATCCGGACCTGATCGGTCGGCATGATCCGCTGCCCGATGTGCGCCGGCTCGCCGTTCACCGACACGCGGCCGGCGATGATCAATTCCTCCATCTCGCGGCGCGAACCCATCCCGGCCTCGGCGAGCACCTTGTGCAGCTTCGGCGCGTCGTCGTCCGGCGACAGCACGCGCTTCGGCTGGTTCTGGCGGCCCCGGCGCAGCATCGGCGCACGCACGCCGCCGCCCGACGCATTGTTGTCGGCGTCGAACGCGGGCGAAATCACGTAGGCGAACAGATCGTCCTGGCCGGCGTCGGCGGATGCCGCGACAGCCGCAGCCGATGCGGCGCCGCGCTTCGCCGGGCCCTGCCGTGCCGCCGCGCCCTCGCCCTCGCGCTTGCCGGCCGCCGGCTTGCGCGGCGCCTTTGCCGCCGCTTCCTTGCTGCGCGGCGCGCGCGCCGGCGCCTTCGCGGCTGCGGCGCCGGCGTCCGTCGCCGCGGCGGCGGCTTCGCCGCCCTCCGTGGCGTCGGCGCTCTTCGACTTCGCGGCCGCGCGGCGGCGCGCGATCAGGCTGCGCGGCCCGCGCCGCAGACCGCGGCGCGGGCGCTCTTCGCCGCCCGCGTCCTGAGCGGACTGCTCGGGTGCGCCGTCGGCGTGCGCCGTCGCGACGGCATGCGCGGATTCGGACGAATCGATGTCGTGGGTATCAGTCAAAACAACCTCAAAATGTCAGGTCTCGCGCCCGTCGCGGGCACGGCTAAGGTACGGTCGCGCGCCTCAGGCGCGACGCTTCGCAGGCGCTTCGTCGTCGTCCTGCAACTCGCGCTCGGGGGCCGCCTCGCTTGCACTGCGCACGGCGTCGGCGAGGCTGTCGGACGTGTCGTCCAACGCCTCCTCCGTGTGCGCCGGGACCGGCTCGGCATCGTGCGGGATGCCGCCGATCGCGCGTTGGTCTCCCTTCGTCGCTCGGTTGGCCGCCGGGTCGGCGGCCGCCTCGCGGGTTGCTGCGTTCGCCGCGCCGGCCGGAACTGCGTCCGACCGCGCGACGGCGTGTGCGTATTCGTTCGCCGGCACGGGCGATTCGACGGGCTCGCCGTCCGCCGCGACGGCGCGCTCGGCCGCCTCGGCATGCGGCGCCGTGGCGGCGTCCGCTGAATCCTGCGCATCGCCGCGCGCCGCCTTGCGATCACGCGCCGCAGCTGCGTCCTCATCGTCCGCCGACGCCGGATCGGCGACGACTTCGCCGGACTCGATTCGGCCGTCGGCATGGCCGGCAGCCTGCTCGGACGCGTCGCCGCCCGCGACGCGTGACGCCTCGGCCTCGCTCGCGACGCACGTCGCCTCGACGCTCGCTTCAGCACCGGCCCGCTCGTCATTATCAGCCGGATCGGCAATCCTTGCCGTCGAGCCATCCACGCCATCCGCGCCGTCGGACGACGCAACGGATACGTGCGCCGCCGGCGCCGCTTCGCCGCCGGCCTCGTCCGCTCCCGCCGCCGACGCGCCCGCCTCACCGACATCGGCCACCGACACGTCCGCAATCGCGTCGCCGTCGGCGCGCGCATCCTCGGGAAAGTCGATCGCCTGCTGCGCGAGGAGGCTCGCCTCCAGGTGCGCGGCCGGCTCCTCGAGCGCCGGCAGATCGTCGAGCGCCTTCAGGCCGAGGTCGTCGAGAAACTGCTTCGTCGTCGCGTAGAGCGCCGGGCGGCCCGGCACGTCGCGATGGCCGATCACCTCGATCCAGCCGCGATCCTCGAGCTGCTTGACGACTTGCGTGTTCACGGTGACGCCGCGGATTTCCTCGATGTCGCCACGCGTCACCGGTTGCCGGTACGCGATGATCGCGAGCGTTTCCAGTACGGCCCGCGAGTACTTGGGCGGCTTCTCCGGATGCAGCCGGTCGAGGTACGTGCGCATCGCGGGCGTGCTTTGAAAGCGCCAACCCGACGCGAGCGCGACGAGTTCGACGCCGCGCCCCGTCCATTCCCGTTTCAGATCTTCGAGCAGTGTTCGGACTGTGTCCGCCGACACGCCGTCGGCAAAGAGCTTGCGCAAATCGCCGAGCTTCAGCGGTTCCTGCGCGCAGATCAAAGCAGTCTCGAGGACGATTTTCGCCTCTTGGGTATTCATGCAGCTAGGTCAGACCCTGTGGTCAAACGAACCGGATCAATCGAACAGACGAAAGGAACGGAAGACGCGCTCGCCCGATTCTGATCGGTCATATTGATGGGAGCACGAACCGGGGGCGGCGAACCTACTGTCAAGCCCAACCCAAACCGGACGGAACAGCGCGGAACCACGTTGGAACCGCGTGACTGAGCGCCATCTTACGCAAAATTACCCAGTGCGTAAAGACAAAGAACGTACGCCAAAAGACATATCTTTTGTCCCGTCGCCGGCCGGAAAAAAGACCGCGGCCGCGCGTCCCGCCGCATTCGCAATCGGCGCGCCCGCCCATTCGAACGACGATCCGCTCCGCCCCGAACGCCACGAAAAGCGCCGCGCCGCCGCGCGCCGGCACGCATCGAACCGGCCCGCGCGGCCGCGCCCTCAGTTCAGATCCTCGACGCGCGCCGGCATCTCCTTGACGAGCCCCCAGACCGCATCCGCCGCCGGAGACAGCGAGCGGTCGCGCCGCCGCACGAGCTCGACGGTGCGCTCCGCACGCGGCGTCAGAGGCCGCGCGACGAGCGACGAGCCGGCCGGCAGCGGCAACGACAGCCACGGCAGCACGCTCACGCCGACGCCCGCCTCGATGAGGCCGAACACCGTGGCCGAATGCCCGAGCTCCTGCACGACGGCCGCCGCGACCCGGTGAGTCGCGAGCGCCGCGTCGATCAGCGGCCGGCTGCCCGACGCATAGTCGAGCAGCACCAGCCGCTCGCCCGCGAGCGCCGTCCATGGCACCCGCTCGCGCGCGGCGAGCGGGTGATCGGCGCGCGCGACCAGGCAGAACGAGTCGGTCATCAAGGGTTCGTTGATCAGATCGCTCGTCGCGAGCGGCCCGATCACGACGCCGAAATCGACCTCGCCCGATTTCACCTTGCGCAGCACGTCGCTCTGCACGTCGTCGCGCAGGCCAAGCGCGACGAACGGAAAGCGCCGCTCGCACGCGGCGACGACGCGCGGCATCAGCCGGCACGCGATCGTCGGGCTGGCCGCGACGATCACGCGCCCGCGACGCTGTTCGCCGATCTCGCGGATTTCGCGCAACGTGTCGTCGAGGTCGCCGAGCAGGCGCGACACGCTCGCAATCAGATTCGTGCCGACGTCGGTTAGTTGCACGTCGCGCGTCGTCCGGTCGATCAGCTTGAGCCCGATCTCGCCCTCCAGCTCGCGCACCGAGCGGCTCACGGCCGATTGCGTGAGGCCGATTTCGTCGCCCGCCCGGCTGAAGCTCTTGAGCCGCGCCACTTCAATGAACACGCGCAATTGCCTCAGCGTGATATTCATGGGATTCCCTCATCAATCGAACGCATCAATGCGCAATTGTATTGTGCCCGCGCGATCCCGTGCCGTGTGTCGGTGCGGTGCAGCACACGGCCGAAACGCACGTCTCACGGGCCAGACTGCACAAGATTGGTGATTGTCCTTATTTGCTCGACGGCCATTTTGGCGTCTTATACGCCCCTAGCTGACGCGGCTGTCAGCTCGCTGCCAGGCGGCTTTGGGGCGGTCGTCGCCAACGTGGCACGCTTCCTGCGTTAGCAGGCGCACAGGGCTGCGGGCTTTCGAACTTCTCGCGGCGGATCGCGCAACATCCGCCGCTCCATGAAGCCGACGCCTTCACCCGGCACTCGTTGAATCGAGTGCTCATTGAGTGCGCAGCGCAGGGCGGCGCACCGGAGTTAGCTTCGCTGAGGTGAGGACATGATGCTGTTCGACGATTTGAGAGACAACGAATGGGCGCTGGTCGAGGGACTGTTCTGCTCCGAGCCCGCACGCAGTGAACGCCGTGGTCGTCCCCGCGTGGAAGCCCGCTCGGTGGTGAACGCCGTTCTTTGGGTGCTGTCGACGGGCGAAGGCTGGTCGAAGCTCCCCGGCCGCTATCCGTCGCCGCCGACTTGCCGTCGACGCTTCGACGAATGGCAGGCCGACGGCACGCTCGCCGAAGTGGTGAAGCGCCTCGGCTCCAGCGGCCGCCAGATTTCGTTGCGCGGACGCATCGGCGCAAGCGCGGTGAAGCCGCCCGCCCCGCCGAGCCGCGACCGACTGCGCGGCGCGTTCTGGACCAATCCGGAATCCTGGCGCGCTCCCGTCAAGATGGCATGAATTCGATTTCTGGGCGGCATCGGCCGCCCAGAATCATTTTTGGCGCCCGCCGCGGCGCATGGCCACCCGTTCGCACGGACTCCTGACGATGCGATCCGGCGATACATCTATTTACTAATATTTACAGCGCGCCTTCGCTCCCCCGCATAACGTAGCGGTATACGAACGAGCCGTTCGACGGCTTGAAAGGGAGCTCCCAACGATGAAACCCATGTCACTTCTCACGGCATGCGGCATTGTCGTTTCGCTGGCGCTCGCCGCTCCTTCGCGCGCCGATCAATTTTCTCCGAAGCAGCACGGACAGCGAGAACAAGCCGCCCGCACGCAAGCGGGCGCGGCCGCGCGCGGCGCACGGCCAAACGTGCCGCGCGGCGATCTGCGCGGCGACATCGCCAGCAACGCGCGCGCGCGCAACGACGCGCAACGTCCGCCGAGTTATACGAACCACCCCTGAAGCGACAACGGGAAAAATCCGCACCCCCGGGAACTGCGCGGCGCGCGCCGAGTCTGATCGTTGCCATGAGCACAGCAGCGTGGCAGCAGCAATGTACCCGGTACCGCCCGTATCCTCGCGATACGGGCTTTTTTTCGTGCGGAAAATGCAGCGCGAAGCCGGCGCTACAAGCGACTCTCGAGAATCGACACGGCGCTCGCTTCGCTGAGCGCGTAATCTTCGATCCGGCGCGCCTCCCAGTCGGGCTGCCTCTCGTCTCGCTCGAGCCGTGCGAATTCGGCTCGACCATTGTCCGTCAGAACGGCGATATCGACGGGCGCGTGGAAACCGGGCGCGGGCGCGACAGTCTTCTGCCGAACCGTATCCATCAAGCCGAGCGCACGCAGGTATTCGAACACACCCGGACGCCTCGCCCACGGAACCTGACGGTACTGGACGCGCCTCAGCGCGTCGAGCACTGCTTCGTTGGAATACGTGGCCATCTCGATTCTTTCTTAAAGTGCGGCGACATTGCAGAGCGGCTCCGCCAAGCGGACTCCTCGCCCGCCGGCACCGCCACGCAGCTCAAGAGGGGTCCTTATAATCCCTCCACTTCTTCCGACCCGTTCCCCGATGCTTCGTTCGCGTAAAGCAGGGACAGATCGCCAATCGTTTCCCAAAGAACTACCTTACCGCAATCAAATTGATTCTGTTTATTTCATTTGGAATTCTCTTCGTCGTTTTTCTGCTCTGCCGCAAACGCCGCGGGGCCTCCGCGATACTCGCGATCGGCATCTTGCTCCTATGGTCGATCGCTTCGGGCTGGCTCGCCGCACCGCTCATCGCGCTCGCCGAATCGGGCGTGCGACCGGTCGCGCATCCGGCGATGACGGGCGAAACGGCAATCGTGATGCTCGGCTCGGGCATCAAGCGCCGCGACGGCATCGCGTTGCCGCCGCGCGACGCGCTCGCCCGCATCGACAAGACAGCCGAACTTTATTCGGCATGCCAACGAACAGCGACGCGCTGCACGGTCGTCGTGTCGGGCGGCGATCCGCAGGTGCGCGGCGTCACGGAAGCGGACACGTATGCGCCCTATCTGCTCGCGCGCGGCGTCGCGAACGGCGACCTGATCCGCGAGAAGCGCAGCCACACGACCTACGAGAACGCGCGTTTCACTGCTCCCATATTACGCGCCCAACATTACGATGATCTGATTCTCGTCACTTCGTCATATCAGATGAAACGCGCGCTGCTCGATTTCGGCCGATTCGGGATCGTGCCGCAGCCTGTCTACGCGAATCGCAGGAACGCGCAGCTCGGCTGGCTGCCGCGCGCGGCCAACCTCGTCAACGCGGAGCAGGCGCTGCACGAAATCGTCGGTGTCGCGCAGTTCCACGTGTATCGCCGTCTCGGCTGGTTCTAGCGGCGCATGCGACATTCGGCGCACATTCGGCGCGCCCGATCGTCACGGCTCCATTGCCGCCAGCCCCCCATTCTGCGCACGCGAATGGCGCGGCGATGACGGGTTGCCGCACTGTTGCGCCCGATCCACGCCACCAGGCGCCATGACGCAATCGAATGCACTGATCCGTCACTTTTGATAAACTCGCCTCACTCGATTGCAGACGCCAGACAAATCGGCAACACTCGGGTCCATCACCACTTAGCGGAGGTAAGCAATGAAGAAGATGACCATGGCTATCCTGGTATCGATGTCGGCTCTGGCTGGCGCAGCGCATGCGCAAGAGAGCACGGAAATCAGGACGATCACCGATCCGGCAAAGATTGCAGAAATCGAGCAACGCGCACAAGCGCTGCAACAACAGCAGGCAGCCGAGCCGGCCGCCGAGGCGAAACCGATGCACGAGCAGCACAAGCATCACGCGAAGAAGGCTCATAAGGGCGCGAAGAAAGCCGCCAAGGCGGCTCCCGCGAGCGACGCCGGCCAATAAGCACGGCACGCCCCGCTTGCGCGAAAGCCGAATCCGGCATGCCGGGTTCGGCTTTTTCATTGGCGCGCCCCAATGAGCGCGTAACGCATTATGCTAAAGTCGCGTACCGCACTTTTCCAACCGTGCGCACTCCGGTGCGGAGGACTGAATGAGCAACATCCAACTCGACATCGAATGGACCGAAGCCGCGACGCGCAAGATCAAGCAACTGATGCCGCGCGGCTCCGACGACGCGTTCCTCGCGCTGCCGCCGATCGAATGCCTGCCGACGGAAGGCGACGTGCTTTTCCTCGGTCCGCAGGGCAAGCAGCAGCCGTTCATCGTCGCTGAGCGGCAATACCACCATGACGGCGACGCCGACTGGACGATCATCCTGATTCTCGACGTCCCGAACGCATCGCACTGATCGCCGATGCGCCCATCGGGCCGCGCGACGCGCGGCCCGCCCTCTTCGCTACGCGATCTTCGACGCGACGCGAATTTCCGAACTCTCGATCCAGTCCGCCGCCGCGCGCTTGTACGCGTCGATGTGAGCGGAACGCGCATGGGCGGCGAGCGCCGCCTCGCTGGCCCAACGCTCGATGAAGATGAAACGGCGCGGCTCATGGAGATCGCGGTGCAGATCGTATTGCAGCGCGCCCTCTTCGTTGCGCGTCGGCCCGACGATTCCCTCGAGCTGCTCCAACAGTTTTGCTTCCGCGCCCGGCTTGGCGACGATGAACGCGACGACGGCGACTTCGGACATGCAGATCTCCTTTGCTGCGTGACAAAGGGCTCAGCATACGCGAATCGACACGAGCGGGCTTTCGCGCATTCACGCCCGACCACCCAAAAAAATAGGTTCATCGCGGAATTCCGGGGAACGCGGCGCGGATCTTGAGGAAGAAGTACTCCTCGTCACGGTACCCGTAGGCCCTGCGCTTGATGACCTTGATCG